>NZ_SJPW01000004.1:94371-394371 GCF_007860125.1 Rubripirellula tenax | reverse complement strand
CGCTTTCTATCTCGGCTACGAGCTTGCCAAAGCGTCGATCTCGCAAACACTTGGTAAGCAATACGAGCAAGATCAAGCACTCGATTGGGGGTTCCTGACAAGGACCGAAGATCTTCATCGCATCCAGCGGACCAGTCGGCATCGAACGAAGTGATGGCAAAGACGTCTGCGACTTCATCGCAACCAAGGTGATGCCAATCCCGATACGCCTAACACCATCAACAAGACCAACGTCAACCGACGCAATCGATCTTTTCCTAACCACGTTCCGAATCTCAGTCCGAACACCGAACTGATCCACAACGCGGGAATCGACGCGGCTGCCAACAGCCCCGGCGCGACAATTCGATCGCCGAAAGCGAAGTACAAAATCGCCAAGGCCGGCGCGAGGCTGACCAGGTACATCGCGAACAGGAATCCACGGGTTTGCTTCGTGTCCCAGTCGTGAGCTTGAACCCAAAACACCATGGGCGGCCCGCCCATTCCGACAACGCCCTGCAGAAAACCCGAAATCGGAAATGCAAGCCACGCCCAAACCGGATGCAAGTGTGAACGGGGTGTCGGTTTGACGTAGACGGTCGCGATCGCTGCAAAAAGCACAACGCCGCCAACGATTTGACGAATCGTTTGCGTCGGCAGCGATTCCATCGAATGCAACACCCAAACGCCAACGGGAAGGACAGCGACTCTCCCGAAACCAGGCCAAACGATGCTGCGTGGTTTGATCTGATCCCGCAATGACCAGACGCCCCAAACATTTTGTGGAATCGTTGCCACCAACAAAGCAGATTGCGCCGCCGGGATCGTGTAACCACACCACAACAGCACGGGGATGATCAACACTCCGGCGGCGAAACCGGCGGCTGATTGAACGAAGATGCCCAAGCATAGAATCAAGGTGATCGGCAGCATCGAATACAAATCGCTAGCCGTGAAAGCAAATTCGGTCATCGATCCGACCGGTCGTTGATGCGAATCCCCGTCGCCCGATCAAAGAAATGTAAATCGTCGAAACCGGCCGCGATGGAAACGGTGTCTTTTTCAAGCGACGTTGTTTCAAACAACGTCGTTCGCGGCAGCAGCGCCGCGAACGCCTGCCCTTCGATTGGTACAGTGATCAACAGCGAGTGATTCATGCGACAGATTGAAAGCGACGATCGAACGATAGAGAGGACCAGTGACGTTGAACCCAGTTCGCCCAGATGAACCGATGCGGGACGAACGCCAACAATGATGTTCTTCACGGAACTGGCGGATGAAATCCCGACGATGTGATCTACTGATTCGCACCGTCGAAGGCGAATCCTGTCGTCCTCGAAACAAACTTCGCCATTCGCAATCGAAGCGTTCAGAAAATTCATGGGCGGCGTTCCGATCGACTGTGCGACAGTCACCGAATTCGGCGCATCGTAGATCTGCGAGGGTGTGTCGAACTGAACGATGCGACCGCCGGCCATCACGGCAATCAGGTCAGCCATTCGCATCGCTTCGTCGCCGTCGTGGGTCACGTGGATGGTGGTCGCAGCGTCGGTATCGTGAAACCTTCGCAGATCTGCCGCCAACCCATGCCGGACCGATGCATCGAGTGCCGAAAGCGGTTCGTCTAGCAATCGAACCGAAGCCCCCGAGGCGATGACCTTCGCGATCGCCGCGCGTCGCAGTTCGCCGCCGCTCAACCGGTCGGGATGGCGGTCCGCGATGGCACTGATCCCCGTCATCAAGATTGCTCGCCCGATTTGCGATTCTCGTTTCGATCGATCCGTCGTCCGCGCTGCTGAGACAGCCAGCGATTGCCGGATGGTCAGATGTGGATAAAGCGAGTCCCCTTGAAAGACCATCGCAACATCCCGACGTCGGGATGGACGCGTCGTCACGTCTTCGCCGCCGATCAGCACTTGACCTTGATCGGGCGACTGCAGTCCGGCGATGGTCCGAAGCGTCGTCGATTTTCCGCAACCGCTGGGGCCGAGCAGGACGATGTAGGGATCGCCCGCCACGGTGGATGCGACGTCCGGAATCCGGAAATCCATCCCGCGTAAGATGGAAATACCGCCCAACGTCGAATGGATATCTCGCAATTCGACGTGCGGCATGACAAAAAGGGCGTAGAATGGTCGGGAATGACGGATGAAGGATCCAATCCGGCATTGTAACGGAAGTCCGTGTTCTCTCCGAGTTCGCCGACTGCGATTTCCCCGCCTGATCCCCCCGCCGATCGATGGAGTCCGCCGATGATGTCTCGTAGCCTTGGGTTGTTCGCCGCTTTCTCGTTGGTCGTTTTCGCCGCCTGTCTTTCAATGCGAGTGGTCGCAGATGAACGGTCGACGGAAACGCAGTCCGAATTTTCGATTCCTTCGAACGAGTCGGAAAGTGACGGCGAGGCGGAATCATATACGCCGAAATCAGAAACGGAGCTTCGGCGTTCCCTAACCAGGATCCAGTTCGACGTGACCCAAAACGAAGCCACCGAGCCCGCGTTCCGAAACAAATACTGGAACAACAAAGACAAAGGGATTTACGAGTGCATTGTCTGTGGACTCGATCTTTTTAAAAGTGACACAAAGTTCAAGTCGGGAACCGGTTGGCCTAGCTTCTATGCACCGCTAAACGAGAAAAGTGTTGGGTATAAAACGGACAACTTCCTGTTTTACAAACGAACAGAAGTCCACTGTGCCCGGTGCGGCGCACACCTGGGGCACGTGTTTGATGATGGACCAAAGCCGACCGGCAAACGTTACTGCATGAACAGTTCGTCGATGAACTTTGTCGAAACAAAAGCCTCGACGTCCGACAAAGCATCCGTCGAAGTCAAGTAAGGCACGTTGCCGATGATCGGCACATCGGTATAGGCGGCGATCTGCGATGCATTGGTATCCGTCGACGGTTCGGCGGTCCCTTTGGGATCGCAAAGTACAATGCCAACGGGCATTCGCCCGCGATTGCGAGCCGCTTCAATCGTTGCCAGAGTTTGGTGAATCACACCCAAGCGGTTTGCGGCAACAATGATCAAGTGCGCATCGGCAAACTTCCGGGCTAGGTCGATGTTCAATACGCCGTCGGCCAAGGGGCTGAACAGCCCGCCGGCACCTTCGATGATCAACGCGTCGCAAACGTCGTCCCAATGACTGGCTTCGGTAAATAAGCGTTCGGCGTCGACTTGTCGTCCCTCCTGTGCCGCGGCGGCCGGTGGTGCCAGGGGCGCCAAGAACATCTGCGGACAAACTCGCTGGATCGATCCAGGTCGACCCGCCGCATTCCATAGCGCGACGGCGTCATCGGCGATGCGAATGGCATTTTCATCGCGACAACCGCTGGCAACCGGCTTGTAGATGCCCACGCGATGGCCGCGATCTCGCAAAAGTCTCGCGAACATGCACGCCACAAACGTCTTGCCGACATCCGTGTCGGTGCCTGCAAAGAACAGCGTCGGCGGCTTAGGATGGGGCGACGTCATATTATCGGTTTGGTTATTCGGTTATTTATTACTTCTCTGGGAGTCTTCTTGTGGGACGCAATGTTCGCTTATCGCTGGTTCAAATGCGAGACGCCGGATCGGTCGCTGCGTGCATTGCATCGGCATCGAAGCACATCGAGAGCGCAGCCGATGATGGAGCCCAAGTCGTTTGCCTGCAGGAACTGTTCACCGGGCCGTATCCGTGCCAAGCCGAAGATCACTGCATGTTCGATCTGGCCGAATCGATTCCCGGCCCGTCTACCGAGGCACTGGCCGAGATCGCCGCACGCCGCGAAATCGTGATCGTCGCACCGCTGTTTGAACGCCGGGCGCCGGGGCTGTATCACAACACCGTCGCGGTCATCGACGCCGACGGGACGATCGCGGGTAAATACCGAAAGATGCACATTCCCGACGATCCCCTGTTTTACGAGAAGTTCTATTTCACGCCCGGCGACCTCGGATTCACGCCGATCCAAACACGTTACGCGAAACTGGGGGTCGGCATTTGTTGGGACCAGTGGTATCCGGAAGCGGCAAGGTTGTTCGCGCTCGCCGGCGCCGAGATCCTGCTTTATCCGACCGCGATCGGTTGGATCGATGATGAAAAGGACACCTTCGGGCCCGGGCAACGCGACGCTTGGCAAACGGCGATGCGAGCCCATGCGATCGCAAACGGGTTGTGGCTGGGGGCGCCCAACCGAGTCGGCATCGAGGGCCGGTTGGAGTTCTGGGGGTCATCGTTCGTTGTTTCACCCCGTGGTGAAGTGGTCGCCCAGGCCGGAACCGGCGACGAAACGGTGATCACCACCGATTGTCAAATCGACGACATTGACGTGGTCCGAACGCATTGGCCGTTCCTGCGAGACCGCCGAATCGATGCCTACGAAGGTCTGACGAAGCGGTATCTGGACTAGACGGAATCAAGAGTCGGAAGTACTGCTGGTTTTGCTGGTATTAGGGCAAAGCCAGGAAATGGAAGATTCTGTTGCTAGCAAATGCCGATCTCACTCTCTGGACTCCTGGCCTTCCAGATTTTGAGAGAGACATTTCGATGCGACGTTCCATTTTCATCGCGCTGGGTATCATGGCAATCATCTTGGGCGCCGAGTTCTTGATGATCGACAGCGCCAATCTGTATGCCGCCGGCGAAACTCGCCCGGCGTCCTTCATCAACCCGGCGGGCAGTCCGTCGGGCAATGTCAGCACTTGGCGGCCGAAAGAGTGGATGCCCTGGGCGTTCCTGTCATTGGGGGCGATTACGGTACTGTACGCATTCACACTGCCCCGGCGTTGGCGAAGCGGTGCGATAGCTTAGCGTCGGTGCCGAAGCTATTGACGAAAATCGAGCTGCGATTTACCTTGCGATCAACGGCCTTCATGCTGAAGGCCGCACTATTAGAAATCCTAATGGTAGGTAACTCGATTGCACCTGCGGACTCTGGAACTCTTTTGTACGATCGCCGAGCAGCGTAGCTTTTCGAAAGCTGCGGAGGCTCACGATTTGACGCAGAGTGCGGCCAGCCAAGCGATCGGTCATCTGGAAGAATCGTTGGGCGTTCGGTTAATCGATCGCTCGAAACGGCCGCTGATTCTGACGCCCGAAGGCAAGACGTACCTGCGTGGATTACGAGGCGTTTTGCGATCGTATCAAAGGCTTGAAAAAGAGGTTCGCAGCATCAGTTGCACGCTGCGTGGCCAGATCACCATCGGGACCATCGTTTCGGTCGGGCTCAGCTACATGCCAGCGGCGACCGACGAGTTCGCTCGTTTGCATCCGGAAGTCGACGTGAAAGCGGAATTCGGTTCCGTCGAACGTGTTATCGAAATGACGGCCGAAGGCGAGGTCGACTTCGGACTGGTCAGCTTTCCGCGAAGCACCAAACAAATTCATTGCATTCCCTGGCAACAGGAACCCATGCGTATCGTCTGCTCGGCCGAGCATCCGTTGGCCGCCAGCCACGAAGTCACGCTGGCGCAATTGCGTGGCGCCGACATGATCGGATTCGATCGTGCATTGACGTTACGACAAGAAATCGATCGATGCCTGGCTCGCGCCGGCGTCGCGGTCAACGTTCGGATGGAGTTCGACAATGTCGACTCCATGATTCGGGCCATCCAGGCCAATCGCGGAATGGGCATCATCCCCGAGGCAGCGGTTCGCCGCGAAACAGCCACCGGCGCGTTGCGAGTGGTGGCATGTAAGGAGTGGCGCATGAAGCGTCCACTCGGAATGATCTTTCGACGTTCGGGACGTCTCAGCCGCGCAGCCAGCGAGTTTGGCTCGCTTCTGCTGGGGCGTGACATCGAGTCGGAAATACGGAGTAAATCCGCCAGCAGGAAATCTGGCGTGGACGGCGGTTCGATCGAAACCGGGAGCGGTACTTCGGTCGTGGCTTGACCCGGATCGGTTCTCCGGTGCATCGCCTGGCAACTTCGCAACTTTGCTTAGACGCCAGCCTCGCACCTCTCGGTGAATCGGGCGGCCAAAGCAGTACAACCTTTGATGGAAAACGAGTAGGAAACGATGAACAACGACAACCAATCCAATGACGACCCGATCGTGAAGACACCCCTTTTTCACCTGCCACCGGCTCAAGGTCTGTATGACCCCGAGTTTGAAAAAGACGCTTGCGGTGTCGGTTTCATCGCCCACATCAAGGGCGTTCCCAGTCACCAGAATGTGATCGATGCGGACACGATCCTGCAGAACATGGATCACCGCGGTGCTTGTGGATGTGAAACGAA
This sequence comes from Rubripirellula tenax, assembly GCF_007860125.1. Lineage (NCBI taxonomy): Bacteria > Pseudomonadati > Planctomycetota > Planctomycetia > Pirellulales > Pirellulaceae > Rubripirellula > Rubripirellula tenax. The sequence goes on along the minus strand of NZ_SJPW01000004.1, from coordinate 388,169 downwards.
CACGGGCGACGGCAGCGGAATCATGTGCGGGCTGCCACACAAGTTTCTACGCAAAGTCGCCAAACGCGACCTTGGCGTTGAATTGCCCGAACCGGGCCAATTCGCGGCCGGTTTGGTTTTCTTGCCGCAAGACGAGGCTGAACGAGCTGAATGCAAGTCGACCATTGAGTCGCTGATTGCCGAAGCCGGCCAGAAGCTGATCGGTTGGCGTGACGTGCCACAGATGACGGACATTGCCGACATTGGCCCAACCGCTCGTGCCAGTGAACCGTACATCGAACAATTGTTCGTCGAAGCCTCCGATGGGCTGAAGGATGATGCGTTCGATCGCAAGCTCTACATGATTCACAAACAAGCCAGCCATCGGCTTCGCGGCGCCGACAGCAGCTTGAAGCAAGCTTTGATGTTCTACATCTGTTCGCTCAGTTCGAAGGTCATCATTTACAAAGGCATGCTGACGCCGGCGCAAGTTTTGCCCTATTTCCCCGACTTGCGTGATACCGATTTCGAAACGCACTTGGCGATGGTTCACAGTCGATTTTCGACGAACACGTTCCCAAGCTGGGACCGGGCACAACCGCTTCGGTTCATGAGCCACAACGGCGAAATCAACACGCTGCGCGGCAACAAGAACTGGATGCGTGCTCGTGAAGGTTCGGCCGAAAGCGAACTGTTCGGCGACAACCTGAAGAAACTGTTTCCTGTGATCGAGCCCAATGGGTCCGATTCGGGAACGTTTGACAACGTCCTCGAGTTCATGCTGATGAACGGGCGAACGCTGCAAGAGGCGATCATGATGATGGTCCCCGAGGCCTGGCAAAAACACGAAACGATGCCCGAAGAAAAGCGGGCGTTCTACGAGTACTTCAGTTGCATGATGGAGCCCTGGGACGGGCCGGCTTCGATCGTGTTCACCGACGGCCATTACATCGGCGCGACGCTGGACCGCAACGGACTTCGTCCAAGTCGTTACTACATCACCCACGACGACCGCGTCATCATGGCCAGCGAAGTCGGCGTATTGCCGGTGGATCCGGCGATCGTCAAATCGAAGGGGCGTTTGCAACCGGGAAAGATGTTCTTGGTCGACTTTGCCGAAGGCCGTTTGATCCCCGACGAAGAACTGAAGAGCGAATTCGCTCGCAAGATGCCTTATGGCGACTGGCTGAAAGAGCAACGCATTCGCCTGGCCGACTTGAATCCGCAAAACGAGCCTCACGGTTTCGACAGCGAGACATTGTTGCCTCGCATGCAAGCGTTCGGTTACACCGCCGAAACGCTGAACTTCATGCTGCGTCCCTTGGTTTCGGAACTGCGTGACCCGGTCGGATCGATGGGCAACGATAGCGCGTTGGCGTGCTTGTCGGACAAGCCGCGAATGATTTACGACTACTTCAAGCAACTGTTCGCACAAGTGACCAACCCGTCGATCGATTCGATCCGCGAAGACGTCATCATGTCGTTGGAGTGCTACATCGGTCCGGAACAGAACCTGTTGACGGCGACGCCGGCGCACTGCCATCGCTTGCTTGTCGATCACCCAATTTTGACCAACGAAGAAATTGCGGCGCTGAAGCACATCGATTACGAAGGCTGGCACAGTCGCGTGATCGACATCACCTTCGATCGTGCCGAAGGCAAAGCCGGGCTCAAGAATACGCTCGACCGAATCGCGGCCGAAGCCGAAGCGGCAGCGGACGAAGGCATCCAGTTGGTCATTTTGAGCGACCGCGCCATCTCGCATGATCGCGTTCCCGTCAGCGTGCTGTTGGCGACCGGTGCCGTTCACCACCACTTGGTTGCCAAAGCCAAGCGGACCCGCATCGGCTTGCTCGTCGAATCGGGCGAAGCTCGCGAAGTCCATCATCACTGCTTGCTCGTTGGTTACGGCGCCGACGGGATCAACCCCTACTTGGCATTCGAAGCTTTGTGGCAAGCACGATTGGATGGATTGATGGATCCGAAACTTGACGACGACAAGGTCGTGGCAGCGTATCGCAAGGGCGTCGCCAAGGGCATGTTGAAGGTCATGGCCAAGATGGGCATCAGCACGCTACAGAGTTACAAAGGCGCTCAGATTTTTGAAGCGTTGGGGCTGCGAGACGAAGTCATCGACAAGTGCTTCGTCGGCACGGCCAGCCGCATTCAAGGTGTCTCATTCGACATCCTTGCCGAAGAAACCATGCGACGTCACAAGCTGGGGTTCCCGCTGAAGTCGTCCGACCGTTTGCCCGCACTGCCCAACTTGGGCGAGTTCCATTGGCGGGCCGAAGGTGAAAAGCATGCTTGGTCACCGGCGTCGATTTCTGATTTGCAAGTCGCGGCTCGCAACAACGACGAAAGTGCGTACTGGCGATTCGCTCATACAATCAACGAAGACAACCGCAACCGTTGCACGTTACGGGGACTGTTCGATTTCCACATCGACGAAGAAAAGTCGATTCCGCTGGACGAAGTTCAACCGGCCAAAGAGATCGTCAAACGATTCTGTACCGGTGCGATGTCGCTGGGCAGCATCAGCGCGGAATCACACGAGACGATTGCAGTTGCAATGAATCGTTTAGGCGGCAAGAGCAACACCGGCGAAGGTGGCGAGGATCCGATCCGATTCAAACCACTTGAAAACGGTGACTCAAAGCGGTCGGCAATCAAGCAGGTCGCGTCGGGCCGTTTCGGCGTGACGATCGAGTACTTGTCCAATGCCGACGAAATTCAGATCAAAATTTCGCAGGGTGCGAAACCCGGCGAGGGCGGTGAATTGCCGGGCAAGAAGGTCGATCAAACGATCGCCCGGATCCGCTACAGCACGCCGGGTGTCGGTCTGATCAGCCCTCCGCCGCACCACGACATCTATTCGATCGAAGACTTGGCTCAGTTGATTCACGACTTGAAGAACGCCAACCGCGCTGCGCGGATCAGCGTCAAGTTGGTCAGCGAAGTTGGCGTCGGCGTCATCGCATCGGGTGTCGCCAAGGCACATGCCGATCACATCCTGATCGCCGGTGACACCGGTGGCACGGGTGCTTCGCCGCTGACCAGCATCAAACACGCGGGACTTCCTTGGGAACTTGGCATTGCCGAAACGCATCAGGTTTTGGTTCTGAATAATTTGCGTTCACGAGTCGTGTTGCAGACCGACGGCGGATTGAAGACCGGCCGAGACGTGGCAATTGCCGCGTTGTTGGGCGCCGAAGAATTCGGGTTCTCGACCGCGCCTCTGATCACGCTCGGTTGCATCATGATGCGTAAGTGTCACTTGAACACTTGCCCGGTCGGAATCGCGACCCAGGACCCCGAACTTCGCAAAATGTTTACGGGCAAACCCGAGCATGTCGTGAATTATCTGTTCATGGTCGCCGAAGACGCGCGACGTTGGATGGCAAAAATGGGTTTCCGATCGATCGACGAAATGGTCGGACGAAGCGACATGCTCAAGACGGACGAAGCGATCAAGCACTGGAAGTCGGACGGACTCGATTTGACAAAAATCTTGATGCCGGCCAAGAAGCCGCACGAAGACGTCGGCGTGATCTGCTCGATGCCGCAAGACCACGGACTCGAAAAATCACTCGACATGACGGTATTATTGGAGGCCGCTAAGCCGGCGATCGATTCTGGAAAATCCGTGGTGATCCAGTCACCGGTTGTGAACATCAACCGAACGGTCGGTACGATTTTGAGTAACGAAGTTGCCAAGAAATACGGCCAAGCCGGATTGCCGGATGACACGATTCGCATTGAGTTGACCGGATCGGCCGGACAGAGTTTGGGCGCATTTTTGGCGCACGGGATCACGATCGAATTGGAAGGTGACGCCAACGATTACGTCGGCAAGGGACTCAGTGGCGGTCGCGTGATCGTGTTCCCGCCTCGCGAAGCCAGCTTCACGGCCGAAGATAACATTTTGGTCGGCAATGTTTGCTTGTACGGTGCGACGGGCGGCGAGGCGTATCTACGCGGACGTGCGGCGGAGCGATTCTGTGTTCGTAACAGCGGTGCGATCACGGTTGTCGAAGGTGTGGGCGATCACGGTTGCGAGTACATGACCGGCGGACGCGTCATTTGCCTGGGCAAAACCGGACGCAACTTTGCCGCGGGCATGTCCGGCGGCATTGCTTACGTGCTCGATGCCGATGACACATTCACTGTGAACTGCAACCTCGCCACCGTCGAATTGGAAAAGATCGAAACGGCTGAAGAAGAAGCCGAAATCAAAGCGATCATCCAAAAGCACAAAGACTTTACCGGCAGCGACATGGCAGCGTGGGCGCTCGACAACTGGGCCGAGTTCCTGGCAAAGTGCGTCAAAGTCATGCCGACCGACTACAAACGCGTTCTGCAAAATTTGCAGGTCGAGGAAGCATTGGTTTAGAACCCAACGTCGCCGCAATCATTCCTGTGGGTATCGCCCCACAGGCAATCAATAAATACGAATCAAAAACACATCAACGAAAGAGGCCAACGATGGGCAAGCCAACCGGATTCAAAGAATTTGACCGTAAAAAAGTGCCGTGGCGTTTACCAGTCGTTCGCATCAACGACTATGACGAAATCTACACCGAACCGAAGCTCGAACAACTCAAAGAGCAAGGCGCTCGGTGTATGGATTGTGGTGTCCCGTTCTGTCAATCGACGACCGGATGTCCGATCGATAACTTGATCCCCGAGTGGAACGACCTGGTTTACAACAACCGTTGGAAAGAAGCGATCGAACGGTTGCACAAGACCAACAACTTCCCGGAGTTCACCGGACGGGTTTGCCCGGCGCCGTGCGAAGGCGCGTGCGTGCTTGGCATCACCAATCCGCCGGTGACGATCAAGAACATCGAAAATGCGATCGTCGATCGAGCTTGGGAAGAGGGATGGATCGTGCCGGAACCGCCCGAAACGCGCACTGGAAAAACCGTTGCGATCGTGGGCAGCGGACCGGCGGGTTTGTCTGCGGCGGACCAACTCAATCGCGCCGGTCACAAGGTCACCGTCTTTGAACGAGCCGACCGAATCGGCGGACTGCTGCAGTACGGCATTCCGAATATGAAGTTGTCCAAGCAAGCGATCCAGCGCCGCATCGACAAGATGACGACCGAGGGCATCACGTTCAAAACGGGGGTGAACATCGGCAAAGACATCTCGCCCAAAGACTTGCAAAAAGATTTTGACGCCGTCTTGTTGGCTTGCGGTGCAACGAAACCGCGTGATTTGCCGATTCCCAATCGCGACGCCGTGGGCGTTTATCCAGCCATGGATTTCTTGACCGCCAACACGGCCCAGGCCGTCCACGGCGATTCGCTAGGCGATGGGTTCATCAGCGCCGAAGGCAAAGACGTGATCGTGATCGGCGGTGGTGATACCGGCACGGACTGTATCGGAACGTCGATCCGTCACGGTTGTCGCAGCTTGGTCAATTTTGAATTGCTACCCAAGCCGCCCGAAGACCGAGCACCCGACAATCCGTGGCCACAATGGCCACGTGTCTTCCGCGTCGACTATGGCCACGAAGAAGCTTCCGAGAAGTTCGGACGTGACCCGCGCGAGTACCAAATCCTGAGCAAGGAATTCTTGAAAGACGAGAACGGGAATTTGCGTGGTATCAAAACCGTTCAGGTCGCTTGGACCAAAAACAGCGAAGGCGGTTGGGCGATGTCCGAAGTCGCCGGCAGCGAGAAGGATTGGCCGGCACAGTTGATTCTTTTGGCGATGGGCTTCTTGGGACCGGAACAATACGTTGCCGAGTCGCTGGGATTGGAAGTCGATCCACGTAGCAATTTCCAAGCAGTCCACGGTAAGTACACGACGAACATCGACGGCGTTTTTGCCGCTGGTGACTGTCGCCGCGGCCAAAGTTTGGTGGTCTGGGCGATCAACGAAGGCCGCGGTGCCGCGCGTGCGATCGACATCTACTTGGAAGGCAGCAGTAACTTGCCCGCCCCCGGTCAAACGATGGGCACGGCGATGGAAATGAGCGTTTAGAGTTTCACGCGGCGTCGGGAAACGTCGCCAAGTGAAAAGTGCACAAGCTGACATTGACACCCGCACTGCGGACGTTTTACGGTCAGACGGAATCGGAAAAATTTCTTGGCAATCTGGGTCGGGAATGCCGATTAAAGCGTTGAAGACAGCGACAAGCGTTTTCGCAACTCGTCAATGGATTGGCGAGTTCGAACCATCACGATGCCGTTTGAATAGTAGAGCCGAAGGTAAGCAGGGATGCTGAAGCACATTACAACTCGCCGACTTTTGTTGTCCACTTGCATTGCCGCAACGCTGGCGTCCACCGGTTGCCGAAGCATGCCTGGCATGAACATGTTCGCCCGGCGAGGTGAACCATCGGCCGAGGCGCTCGCCGGCACCGGCCCGACGCGAACGTATCCGTCACCACCCAGTGCGTCGGCGACGCCCGAGGCGATTGCATCGATTGCTGGCGGGACGGCGACACCATCTCCGCTGAAGAAACCTGGTTCCGTCAACGCACAAGTTGCCGGCTATAACCTGACACCTGGGTACGCGACGCCCGCTTCATCCGCGACGGGCCCGTCAACCAACTTGGCCGCAGCCCAAGCCAACGGCATCTACAGCGGCGCGTCCTACGTACCGCCGACTGCGAACGCCGCGAACTCTGCGGCCTTACCGACGATGCCGTCAGATTCCAGCGCGCCGTCTGGGTACACGTTTGGAAAGAGCACCTTCACACCGAAGACGGGGGGCACCCCGCCGGCGGCCAGCTCTACACCGAAACAGACCAGCTATGGTTTGCCCGGCAGCGTCGCAGCGACTTCGAAAGTGGCCGCACCATCGACCAGTTACACTTCGCCACCACCTGCACCCACGAAGGTCCCGTCAAGTGTGACATCGTCATCGTTGACTTCGCCGTCGTCAGGCGGTTTTGCACTGCCATTGGGAACATCACCGGCCGCTGCGTCGATCACGCCGGCTACCAGTACCGCGTCATCGTCGCCGTCATTTAGCATGCCTGACTCGGCGGGGCCATCATTCTCGACGGCCAGCACGGCAAGTGAGATCGCGGCACCTGCAGCGTCTTCATCGATGGGCTATGCACCGGCCAGCACAGGCGGCAGCAGCTATATGCCCGGCAGCACGAGCAAGACGGGTGGATACCCAAGCGGTTCCGAAACTCCCAACACGTCGGGATCGTTCTACCGCTAGAACGGTTGAGGCGATGATCGCCTTGATGGATCCTTAGACCTTAACGTCCAGGTGACCTTTGGCGATCTGCTTCTGCACGTTGACCGTTTGTTCGAGCATCGAAATGATCGCGTCGCCGGTCGCTTTTTGCGTATCAAGTGCTTTCTTCGTAACGGCCATGTCGATCTTCTGGGCCGTTGCTTGGTCACGAGCCTGAAGAAGTTGGCGTACCGGCGCAGGAATGCTGGACATCGGGAAGGACCGTGCTTGCGGAGGAAAAGGAAGCCTATCTTTTGAAGCTTTCGCCCAGTTCCCCGTCAACGCAGAAGTTTTCCCAGCCGAAACTGGATGGAAACCTGGTTCCAGTTCGGCTGGTAACGGTCACGCGGTTGGTTAGTCGTCGCGTTGATTTCCGAAAATCACGAACAGGTAGTAAGCCAGCGTCATCACCGATTGCAGCGTCGCAGCCACATAGGTCAACGCCGCAGCGTTTAGAACCTTGCCGACGTAGTGTTCTTCATTCCCGGCGATCATGCCTTGAGCGACCAACTCGTGCTTCGCTCGCGCGCTCGCGTCAAATTCGACGGGCAAATTCACCAGTTGGAAGAATACGACCGCCGAGAAAAACAGCACGCCGATCAAAATCAACGGCTTGGCCCCCATCACGAATCCGGCCATCAATAAAATGCCGCTGATTCCCGACCCAAAGTTGGCGGCTGGCACCGCTGCATTGCGAACAACCAACGGAAGGTAACCCTTCGCATCTTGGAACGCATGCCCGGCCTCGTGACAAGCCACGCCCAGCGCAGCCATCGATCGACCGTTGTAAACGTCGCCACTCAATCGCAGCACTTTGGAACGCGGATCGTAGTGGTCGCTCAGTTGCCCGGGAACCTGCTCGATTCCGACCGATTGTAGTCCGCCGTTATCGAGCATCCGACGCGCTGCTTCGGCGCCCGACATTCTCGCGGGGATTTGGCTCATTGCCGTGAATGAAGATTTCACCTTCCACTGAGCGTAAAGGCCCAGCAACATTGCTGGAGCCAAAAACAGCAGATACATGATCATCTTTGTGAGTTCTCATCATTTGTTTGCGAAAAACGTCGTCCGCCAAAACGGCAGCGAACGCTAAGGTCACCTACTGATGCAACTGTCGGACCAAGTGCCGGCCGGAGCCGTCATTTCCGATGCAACTTGATTCTCAATCGCGTGCGGTGGGCGTTACCATCAACTTTACGTCGTCCTGTCCCCGACGAACTACGATTTCCACCTCTTCACCGATTTTTAGAGCCTCGATCGCGTAGGTGTAATCGTAGATGTCTTCGATTTTTCGGCCGGAAAGTTCGATGATCACGTCGCCGCCCTTCAAGCCCGCCTTGGCCGCGGGGCCTTCGCCGGCGACACCGCTCAGCTTCAGACCCTTCACGTCGCCCGCAACGTAGTCGGGAATCGTCCCTAGATATGCCGTCAAGTTCGCACGGGGCACGTCCTTCTCCGACGCTTCGCCCTCAGCCAGTTCGAACTTCGGCGGCTCGGCAGCGGTTAAAAAACCGCGAGCCAACAGCGCAAACAAACGGCTGATCTTGGCTGCACCTTCGTAGTTCAATTTGTCTGGCGTATCACGCGGCGTATGGTAGTCCTCGTGAGCCCCCGTAAAGGCCGATAAAATCGGCACATCGCGGGCCACAAACGCTGACGCATCGGTGGGCAATCGAGTGCTCGTCTTGTCCAACGTCAACTCTAAACCCACCGGCACGTTACGCCGCTGGACTTCGGCATCAAATCCTGGTGACGATCCCAGCCCTTGGATGACCAGTTTTTCGCGAAGTCGTCCAACCATGTCCAAGTTCAAATAGGCTGCTACGGCGGCGGTCAACGGCGCGGCGTCCGTGGTCATCCCGTGCGCGGCTGCGGCGGCCGCGTAATCCGGATCGACGACTGTTTTCGGCGCGTCGGGGTAAAGCGTGCCGTAGGCTTCGACGAATGCTTGGGAACCGAACAAACCAAGTTCTTCGCCGCTCCAACCGGCGATCACCAAGTCACGCTTCGCTTTCAACCGCCCGGCCTTCTTCTCCGCTGCCAAATACTGAGCGATTTCAAGCATCGCCGCCACGCCCGAAGCATTGTCATCGGCACCGACGTGAATCCCATCACGTTCGTCGTCTTTGGCTAGCGAGTTGCTGCTTCCGCCCTTACCCAAGTGGTCGACATGGGCGCCCACGATCACAACGGGCTGCGATGCATCGGCTTGTTCGCCAGCGTTCATGCGAGCCAATACGTTTCGTCCTGTGCCACGCTTGCGATCGATGTCGACGCTCGCGTTTGCCTTCGCGCCTTCGACGGGAAAACCCATCGCGAGCGATCCGTCGTCCAGTTCGGATTGAATTTTTGCCAAGTCCTGATCCGTCTCGGCCAACCACTTTGCCGCGACTTCGTTGGTGACCGAAAGGGCACCGATCGAAACGCCAGCCTGAGACGCGTCGGCATCAAAACGAATCAGTTCGTTTCGCACTTTGCTGGTCGGCCCGGCGGCGAAGATAATCCCCTTCGCGCCCAGGTCACGAGCGACTGTGGCTTTACGCCGTGGCGAACTATACCGAGCCATTTGTTGCCGCTGCTCGGGTGTGATCTCTTGCGGAAGATCACGGAACACCAACACCCACTGGCCTGCAACATTCAAATGCACATAGCTGTCGTACTCGTCGACGCCTTCGCCGCCGGGAACCTGCAGACCGTACCCCGCGAAGACGATGGCAGCTTCTCCGATTTCACCGTCCGCCGAGAACGACAATGGGACCCAGTCTTGATTCAGCACGAGCGTTTGATCACCCGTCGTCATCGAGTTGTTTTTACCCAGCGTCGAACCGGCCGGAAAATCAAACGATTGAAAAAACGTTCCATTTTCGCCGGCCGGTTCCAACCCCAGGCTTTCCAGATAAGCAGCAACATAGGCCGTCGCCCGACGCTCGCCTTCGGTGCCCGTCAATCGGCCACCCAGTTCGGGGCGAGTCAGATAGTCGACATGGCGCATCACGTCGGCGGGCGAAAAATCTGGGGATGACGATTCGGCTGATGCCAGCGCAGCGGTGCGATCTTCGCTTTCGGCGTCGGTCAAATCCAGCAATTGCCGTGCCTTGGCATCGTCCCAATCCGCCAGGAAAATTTGCGACTGTTTCGACTTGGTTCGATTCGATGTCCACGACAATCGGTCACCATCGGGCAAGAACACGGGAAGCCCATCAAAGCCATCGGTGTCCGTCACACGAACGGGCTGGCCTTTGCCGTCGGCGCGGACGAGGTACAGTTCGAAATTGCCGAAGCCGTGCTTGTTGGTGGTGAAGATCAAGTAGTCGCCGCTGGGGTGAAAGTACGGCGCCCAACTCATCGCACCGATCTCCGTCAACCGTTTCACATCGGTCCCGTCGGTCTTCATCGTGTAGACCTCGGCCGTGACGCCATCCTCGCTAAATCGGCGCCAACAAATTCGTTGGCCATCGGGCGAAAAGAACGGCCCGCCGTCGTACCCGGCGACATCCGTCAAACGGCGGACATTCGCTCCGTCGGCGTCCATGATGTACAGATCGATCATTGATGCCGGATCGATTTCGAACAACTGTTTTTCGCGGTCGGACAATTCTCTTTCGTAAGCGCAGCGGTTCGACGCGAACACGATTTGCTTACCACTGGGGCTGTAGCTGGCTTCTGCGTCGTATCCTTTTGTGTCGGTCAAGCGAGTGAACATTCCCGACGCCAAGTCTTTTGCATACAACTCGTAGGCCGGATCGTAATCCCAAGAATACCGACGTTCTTTTCCGGTGGCCCGCAACTCCAGTTCATCCGTTTGTTTTGTCTTTGCATCGGGATCGTCCAGTGTGCTAGCGAACAGGATGCGATCGCCTTGGGGATGGATCCACGCGCACGTGGTTTTCCCGAAACCGGGCGACACAATTTCGATGTCGCCGGTTTCCAAATCCGTCACGTAGATTTGATAGAACGGATTGGCCGGATCGCGTTCGCTTTGAAAGACCATTCGGTTACCATCAGCGCTGAAGTATCCTTCGCCAGCACGGCGGCCTTCAAACGTAATTTGACGTGTCCCACTCAGCAGCAGTGCCTCATTGCCACTGATCGCGGCCACATCCGGAGCCTCAGCTTGCAAGAGCGTGGAACCGAAAACGAGAAAGGCGAGCGAAACGACAGCGCGGTGGGCAATTGAACAGAGCATGTTTCATCCATGGCGGGAAAGAATCTGCGGTGGACTGAATTCTATCGCAATCGGCTCGATCAACCAGCGCCGTTACAACCCGTGAGCACCGCGAAGCCGGATCAGGTCTTCGCTCCATCGACCGAACAATTCGCTCCGCTCGCCTTCGTCGTCGAATACTCGCACGGTGCTGATTTTGTGGCGAATATCATCGCGGACCAGCCCAAAAACGGTCCGGTATTCTGGTTCCGGATCGGGTTGATCGTCCGGCGTTTCAGTTCTCAAACGTACAACGGCTTCGAAACGAAACACCTGCAGCCAGCCGGGCCGTTGGACGGCGACGCAACGCACGTTTTTCAGCTTCGCCGATTGGCCGAAAAAACCGTTCTCATTCAAATGACGACGGATCGCCATCTCCATGTCTCGGTCGCCGCACCAATCGTTCCAACGTTCACGAAAGTGTTTGAAGAACGAGAACATGGGGGACAGCGCCTCGGTGCGAAAGAAGTTGAACTGTGCAACTCTATTCGATCGGCAAATCGAAGTCGCCCGTCAGGTCTCGCCACACGGCGTGGATGTGGTTGGCCGGGTTGCCCGACGCGTCGGGTTGTGTGTTGACGAATTCGATCAGGAAGTTGTTGCCGCGGACACGATAGTAATGGCCGATACCCGGCTTCGTCGCGCCGGCCCAGGCGAAATAAACGTTGTCCCACCCGGCTTGCTCGATCAATTCGCGGCGTTGTTTAGCGATGTCATCGGCAACGGCATCGATGTAGACACTGACCAAATCTTGCAACAGTTTCTTTCCGGAGGCGTCCAAATCAGACATTGGGATGCCCTCAGGCTTGCCAACTTTCGGCTGACCTTCGCCGGCAAAACGGATTTCCTTGGGTGCTTCATCGGCGATCATCGCGGTGCCGAGCGTGTCCCCCGAAAGCGAGTTGATCAATGCGAATGCCAAGTCTTCTTCCTGCTTCAGGATTCGAGTTCCCTTGCCCAGCGGTCCCGACACTTCGTCCATGATCGTAGCGGGGTTGGTTGCAAAAAACTGCGGCGTGCTATCGACCATCTTGCCGTCGCGGCAAACGAAGTTCAGCGAAAGGTGGTGGCCTTCAAAACTCATGCCCCACACGCCTTCATTCTTGGGCTCACCAAACAAGGTGACGTAGTACATTCCCGAATCACGATCCCAAGTGCGATTGTCGCCTTCGAGTTCTCGCAGCACGCTCTCGTTCATCATGATCTTGTTGGCTTTGTCGTAACCCATTTCGCTAAGTGCTGCGCGAACCAGTCTCAAAGCGGCCGTTTGTTGGGCCGTATTCATTTCCTTGATCATCAATCCCTTGCGAGACTTCTTCGGTATGAAGTGCCAATCAATGCGAGCAGGCGAGTCATAGGGCATGATCGCTTTCGCCTTCTGGTCGGCATCAAGCGACGACACAAACGACTCGGCAAACGTTTGCATCTGTTGCCCGGGCGGATCGCCAACCTTCAAACCGCCAACGGCCAGCGCGGTAAGACAAAGGGAGGCAGCAATGAAAGAGCGAACGAAAAGACGCATGGCGGGAAGGTCCGACGTGGGAAAGGGCAGAAACCAGCAATCAGCGTAGTTTAACAGAGACGACGGTGCGCCCGCGACGACAGGGCAAATCCGTTTCACAACTTAGGCAACGATCGTTGTGGATCGCTCCGCCGATCCAACACCTGGAACACGTTGGATTGCGGGGCAATCCGCGACAATCTGAGCCACCCAGTTTCAAAAACTGATGCGCCCTGGCTCGCAACGGCGTCGCTTACTAGAGCGTTGGCCCAACCGTCCAGGGGATAAACTCGTGATCGCCGACGTCAAGTATCTCGCTGGCCGTCTTTCGACCGCTGGCGACTTCCAGAGTGAATTCGAAAAAACGATCGCCGGCCGATTGCAGGTCTTCGCCCGTCATCACCGTCCCTGCGTCCAGGTCCATATCTTCACGCATCGCATCGAACATCGGTGTATTTGTTGCGATCTTGACGACCGGCGTCGGTTTGCACCCAAAACAACTGCCCCGTCCGGTGGTGAATAGGACTAAGTTCGCCCCACCGGCAACCTTGCCCGTGACGCTGGCCGGATCAAACCCTGGCGTGTCCATCACGACCAGTCCTGTCGACGTGATCGGCTCGGCATATTCGTAAACGGCCTCCATCGCAGTCGAGCCACTTTTGGATACCGCGCCCAGCGACTTTTCCGTGATCGTCGTCAATCCGCCCGCCTTGTTGCCGACCGACGGGTTGTTGTCGATCTGGCCACCGTACATCGCGACGTGGTCCTTCCACCACTGAATCCGATCCAGCAGTTTTTGGGCGACCGCTGCCGAGCGACTGCGACGGACCAGCAAGTGTTCGGCGCCGTACAATTCCGTCGTTTCCGAAATCACACTCGTGCCGCCACACGCGACGATCCGGTCCGAAACCACGCCCACGGCTGGATTCGCCGTCAAACCCGAGTAACCGTCGCTTCCGCCGCACTCGACCCCCAGTGTCAACTTCGACGCATCGGCGGGCGAACGGGTGAACCGATTGGCCCGGTCGAGGACTTCGACCATCAGTGCGTCTGCTTTTTCGATCGTCGCCCGCGTGCCGCCTTCGGTTTGCATCGTCAATATCGGGACCCCCGCGTCGCGAGTCAGTTTCTTACCGCCGGGGGCGTACAAGGAAACGACGCCGTGATGTTCGGCCAGGTATCCCGCAGTGGTTTGTTCGCAACCCAGCCCGATCACCAACACGCCGCCGACGTTGGGGTGCCCCGCGTATCCGGCCAAGACACGCCCCAGCATTTGGTGCTTAATGCCGTCATACTGCATCGCGCAACCGGTGGTGTGAGTTGCCGCAAAGACACCATCAACGCCCGGCCAACGCTTCATGCGCTCGGGCGTAAATCGAGCGACCACTTTGTGACAGACTGTCGCACTGCAATTCACCGTCGATAGCAACATGACGTAGTTGCGCGTCCCGACGCGACCATCGGGCCGGTGGAATCCGTCGAACGATCGCGACTGTTTGGGCAGCGGAGGCGGAGGCGAAATCGTCGACAGATCGTCGGATACGACGTGATGGTCGGTCAAGTTGTGGGAATGAACGTGGTCCCCCAAACCGATGTCGCGGGTCGCCATACCAATGGGTTGGCCGTACTTGATCACCGGATCGCCGGACGAGATGGGCAAGGTCGCGACTTTGTGGCCCGCCGGAATCGACGTTCTGATCACGACTTCTCGACCGCCAAGCGTTTCCCTTTGACTTGCCGCAATCGCGGACGTCGCCACGGCCACATTGTCGCTGGGGTCCAATCGAATCAGCATCGGGCGGGGATTCGCATCCGCTTGGTCGACAATTGTCATCGTGTGCCTGTGGTTCCTGACGCGAACCCGGACGCTTATATTTCCGGAGTCGAAGTTTTGAGAGTTTGATGTCGCAGTTTAGCGTCTGACAAGCTGCGTCAATCACGTTCTCGATACGGCTTCCAAGCCGACCCAAACCAGCCCAATCAAAAACAGCCAAGCCAAAACCGATGAAGATTCACGAATATCAAGGCAAAGAACTGTTCCGCAAATCCGGCGTGCCGGTTCTGGATGGCATCGTCGCCAAAACGGCCGACGAAGCCGTCGCGGCCTACGAAAAACTGGGCGGGAAAATTGCGGTCGTTAAATCGCAAATCCACGCCGGCGGACGCGGCAAGGGAACGACGAAAGAGGATCCGAATCAACGCGGCGTCGTGGTTTGCAAGAGCGCCGACGAAGTTCGCGCAGCCGCCAACGGCTTGCTGGGCAAGACATTGGTCACGATCCAAACCGGCGCCGAAGGCAAACTCGTCAACCAGGTCTTCGTCGAAGCCGGCTGCGATATTGCTCGCGAACTGTACTTGGGCATCGTTGTCGACCGGGCCACGATGAAGCCAGTTCTGATGGCCAGCACCGAGGGCGGCGTCGAAATCGAAGAGGTCGCTGAGCACACTCCCGAACTGATTTTCAAAGAACACTTCGACCCGGCCGTCGGGCTGGAAGGCTATCAAGTTCGCAAGCTTTGCAAGAAACTGAAGATCGAAGGAACAGCGGCGAAGGCAGCTTCGAAGTTCCTGCCCGCGATCTGTCGTTTTTTTGTCGACTACGATTGTTCGATGGCGGAAATCAACCCGCTGGTCATCACCGGCGACGGACAAATGATCGCCTTGGACGCGAAGATCGATTTCGATTCCAACGCACTGTTCCGCCATAAAGAGTTGTTGGAATACCGCGACCTGTCCGAAGAAGAGCCCAGCGAAGTGCGGGCCAGTAAGTCGGGCCTCAGCTATGTCAAGCTGGAAGGCAACATCGGTTGCTTGGTCAACGGTGCCGGACTGGCGATGTCGACAATGGATATCATCAAGTACCACGGCGGCCAACCGGCCAACTTCTTGGACGTCGGTGGTGGCGCGAATGCCGAACAAGTGACCGAAGCGTTCCAGATCCTGCTGTCGGATCCGAACTGCAAAGGCGTCTTGGTCAACATCTTCGGCGGTATCGCCCGCTGCACCACGATCGCATCGGCCATCATCGAGGCCAGCAAGGTCGTCGGATTTAAGGTGCCGCTGGTTGTTCGGCTGGAAGGCACCGAAGTCGAAGAGGGCCGCAAAATGTTGGCCGAATCGGATGTCGACATCATCAACGCGGTCGACATCACCGATGCCGCCAAGAAAATCGTCGCTGCCGCCGGAGCGTAGGTCAAAGTGGTCGGGACGCGAGGAGCAACCAAACGCTTCTCCTTTCGCCCTGGCCTTTCGTTTGTCGCCTATCCCATTTCCTAAAACCTGTAACCTGAACCCTGTAGCCTACTCCCATGAGTATCCTGGTCGATAAGAACACGAAAGTCATTTGCCAAGGCATCACCGGCAATGCGGGCACGTTCCACGCACTTGGTTGCCGCGAATATGGCACTCAAATGGTCGGCGGCGTCACGCCAGGCAAGGGCGGCCAAAACGTCGAAGGCATCCCCGTTTTTGACACCGTCGAAGAAGCCGTTCACTCGACCGGCGCCAACGCGACAATGATTTTTGTCCCGCCGCCGTTCACGGCCGATGCGATTTTGGAAGCCGTCGATGCAGGCATCAAGATCATCGCCGCGATCACCGAAGGCGTGCCGGTCTTGGACATGGTTCGCGTTTACGAAAAGGTAAAAGCAAGCGGTTCGATCCTGATCGGCCCGAACTGCCCCGGACTGATCACGCCCGGCGAGTGCAAAATCGGAATCATGCCCGGTTACATTCACCAACCAGGCAAGGTCGGCGTGATGAGCCGCAGTGGTACCCTGACCTATGAATCCGTCTGGCAAACCAGCAACCTTGGCCTGGGGCAAAGCACCTGTGTCGGTCTGGGTGGTGACCCGATTGTCGGGACCAGCTTCATCGATCTGCTAAAGCTTTACCAAGAAGACGATCAAACCGAAGCGATTTTGATGATCGGTGAAATCGGCGGATCAGCCGAAGAAGAAGCCGCCGCGTTCGCAAAAGAGCATGTCACCAAGCCGATGGCCGCCTTCATCGCCGGACGCACCGCACCGCCCGGGAAACGAATGGGCCATGCCGGCGCGATCATTAGCGGTGGCAAGGGAACGGCAACGGAGAAAGTTGCTGCATTGGAAGACGCCGGAATCGTTGTCGCACCAACGCCCGCCGACATGGGCGCTGCGGTCGTGGAAGCGATGAAGAAGCACTAGTGTTCCGCCGCAGTTTGGTTTTCGGCGAGCGTTTTCCTTAGCCGGGCTCGTCAGAGTTCGGGTTTTCATCAGTTGCCCAGAAGTCGGGCGACGCCTGTTGCGACTGAGTTCGGTTATTGAGCTGACACAAGATACTAAAAGCAGCGCACAGAACCGCTTTGCAGTTCCGTTCCCGCGAGCGGAGTCGCGGGTCCACATAGGGATGCCCGGGCTAGGCCGAAGATGTGGCGTGCAAGACGGCGGCATAGCCCAGTACGTCGCCGTGCTTTTTGCAGTACTCTAAAATCGGATCGAATGCGGACTCGTCTCCCGCAGTCTTCGCGCGTGACGCCATCTCGACCAGCATTGGAACGATCCGCTGCGTCGGCACGTCGCCGGGGACGAACTCCAATGACGCCAAGACCGCTTCAGAGTGTCGGCCGATTCGGTCCAGCAGATCCACATACGCCTCGATCGCACCGGTCCCATGTTGGGCCACGTCGACCGTCCGCGCTTTTCGCTCGAACAGCTTCAGCCCTGCCTCTACGTTCTCGCCCAGTAGAACCGAGAAAAATGTTCCATAGGCGGGATAAAAATCCACAAACGGTTCTTCGCCGGGATACTGAAACTGATGATTCAATTGCCGACCGTACTGGGTCAATTCCCATGCTTTCCGAAGTTGGTCGGGGTCATCTAGCACGGTCGAAACACGCACGGTCGCGGCCAAGTGGGTCGTGTCCAAGTGATAGCCGCCACCGGCAAGGATCCAACGACGATTGATGATCAAGTCGCTGAGTGTTTCGTCTGGGCCGGCCGGCGGTTCCCCTTCCTTTTGATCGATATCGTTGCGAACCATTGCCAACAATTCGTCATAGAGATGCTCGAGCAATCGAGCGGACGCTGCACTGCGATCCGCTTTGCTTCGACCAACCAGCGACTGCTCGTAAAGCGTGATGCTATTGCAAGTGCCCTGATTGTCGATAACCGCCTGGTAACCACGGCCAACGTCGACGCCTTCGTGCAACAACACTTGGATCATTTCGTCGTAATTGTCATCGGTGATTTTCACCTTCCTGATCAATTGACGCGCAAGATCCATATCCCCAGTGGGGCGCAGATACATCCAACCTTCCCCGACGCGGCCGTCTTCAAGCAACATCGTGCCGGCTTCGCGACACGCGTCGAGCAGCCCGACTTCCAGCTGTTTCTCGACCTCTTCGGGCCTGGACGGCTCATCTTCGGATGCCACCAGAGGCAATCCGACTTGACCCCGAATCCGCATCTTGATGGCTTCGAACAGTTCCATCGCACGGCGGGTGCGCCGAAAATGGTCGATCATTCGATCCAGCATTGCCGCCGAGTCGCCTCGAGATTCGGCCAGACTGGCAAAGATATCCGCTTCGGTTGTATTCATAGTGCTTATGGGTCCGCGTATGCCTTCAATTGCTCGATCAACCTTCGCAGTTCGATCGCCGCCGTGGGCAATAAAACCTCGCACTGCTGGGCCAGGTCGGCAAGGGGGCCAAGGACTTCATTGCAAGCCTGGGACATCTCGATCGACAGCGCTTTGGCTTGGCGAACCTTCTCTTCACAGTGCCGCACCCGTCTTTCGCACAAGGCGACTCGTTTGACTTGCTCGGACGCCGCCGGTCGATCGCCGGGTCGCACGGTTGCTCGCTTTTGTGCCAGGCTGTCTTTCGCCTCGGAAAGCTGCCGTTGGGCAAGCGTGACTTGGTGACGCCAATGTTTCGGGCGGTCGTGCGAAAAATAGTCTTCCGCGCGGTGGACCATCATTCGAACCTCTTGCAACGCTTTGTCCCAATCGCCCGACAATCGAGTCAAACCGGCATGAAAGCGTTCGAGCGATTCGATGCTGCGTACATTGCTGGCCGACATCGGCTATCGCCCCAAGTAAGCGTCGATTTGCTCGGCCTTCCGCATCAAATACGGAACGTGTTCTTCCGTGGTCTGGATCAAACGGGCCATCTGCCGCATTTGGCTCGTAAATTCATCCGAAAACTTGCGTTGCTGCTCGTCTCGCCACGTTTGTTCGAGTTGATTCATCTGGGACGCCAGTCCCGTTGATCGCTGCTTCATCTCTTCCGAAAAACGGTGCAACTGCGAAGCAAATTGACGCAACTGGTCTGGATCAACAACGGCTTGACTCATCGATTTCATCCTTTGGTTGGCAAGTTCGCGATGATCACGAACCCAGGGTCGCTTGCTTGGCCAATTCTTGTTCAGCCTGCTGGAGATGAGATCGATACGTCGCCAGCGTTAACGCAATGCCCAATCGATCCGCCGTCTCACACAACAATCTTAACGCAACGACCCGCGTCCTCAACGGCGCCACCACCGCACGACGCATCGCACACGCCCGAAGCGATACCATCGCATCAAGGTCCTTACCCATCGCCAACATGCACCGACCGCGAAGCAGGTAGGCGGATGGCGAGAATTCGTCGTTGCCCAAAACTATGTCTAGGTCATCGATCGCTTCTTCATACATTTCGGCATCGTACTTGGCTTCCGCAAGCGTCACTCGCAAGTGCGTCAACGACGGATCACGCACCAATCTTGCTTCGCAAACTTCGATTCGGCGCCGCGCCCAGTCCTGCTGGCACCGATTCAGTTCACGATCCGTTTCAGCGGTGTTGAGGCGTCCGGCCAGTTCCGCCACCTCGCGAAGTTGCTGAATCGATCGCGATAGGGTGGCCTCTTCGAGTTCCCACTGTAAATCAGGTTCGTCTGGAAAAATCTGAATCGCCTGCTGCAGCACCCGCCGCGCCTCCATCGGCCGATTCTCGGCACGGTAGATCCGCGACAGTTCAAGGAACGCGTCCAGATCGGCCGGATTCGACTTGAGGTGATGTTCAAGCTGTTGCCGACGCTTCAGTTCGAGCTTGGGTTTTTCCGTTGTGGCTGTCTTGATGGCACCGGCGGTGACACCGACCGTTGCAGCGGCAAGCGTAGGCGCCTCTTGCGGTTCGGCAGGCTTTTGCACCAACGGGGGAATCGGCGTCGGAATGACCGCCGGAGGTTCGGGATCGACGCTGGACGTTTCATTCGCCGCCGGAGCGACTTCTAGCTGGGGATCGTTCTGGGGCTCTGTTTCGGTGGCTGCACTTTCCGAATTCTCAATCGGCACACGCTCCAATTCCTCCGGATGAACCGCAACCCATATTCCCTCACGTCCGCCATGCGACACCTTGGGTGAACCGGTCACCTGAATGCCTGAATCGTTGGTCGATGACGCTGACATGTCGTAATACTCTAGGATGCAAATGGAACGGCCGCCCCCATTGTGAACCATTCCCAGGCCCACCGCAAACACCGATTTTGACAACTTAGACAGCCGGTTTGCGAGCAACGGATCGATACAAATCGCAAGATCGCTCGATGTTTAGCGGAACCGGATTGAAGGTCCCCGTCCATTGTTTCAGCGAATCGTCAGCCAGCGCTGCAATTTCCGTGTCGGCGATGGACAACTCTTCCAAAGTCGTCGCCAAACCCGCTTGGCGCAGCCATCCGGTCACGCACGTCGCCAAGCGTTCTACCGCTTTGTCGTCGCCAGTCGCCGGTTCGATCTCGCGCATCAATTCGCCGTACCAATCGGGGTGCAAGGAACCGTTCATACGAATGACCGACGGCAACATCATCCCCACCGCCTGGCCATGGGTGATCGAATGCCGTGCCGTTAGCGGGTTGGCCATTGCGTGCGCCGCACCCAGCATCGACGTCTCGATGGCCATTCCGGCCAGGCACGCCCCCAACTGCATTTGCCCTCGTGCATCCAAGTCCGTCGGATCGGCAAGGACTCGTGGAAACCCGCTCGCCAACATTCCAAAAGCGCGACGACTGTAAGCGATCGACATCGGGTTGCGCCGCTTCGTCACATAAGTTTCGATCGCGTGCGAAAGCGCGTCGATGCCGGTTAGCGCCGTTACCTTCGGTGGCTGAGTCAACGTTAACACGGGATCTAAAATGGCGATTTGGAACGCGGCGCGCCGATCGCCACAAGGCATCTTGGCATGCGTTTCGGCGTCACTGATCAACGCAAACGATTGGGCTTCGCTGCCCGTCCCCGACGTCGTCGGAATGGCGATCATTGGCAGCAGATCGCACGTCGCCTTGCCAACCCCGTGGTAGTCATGAATCGTACCGCCACACGAGTAGACGAAGTTGATCCCCTTGCAACAATCCATGCTGCTGCCGCCGCCCAAGCCGACCAACAGATCCGGCTTGACGTGGGCGGCCCGTCGCACCCCCGCGTCGACCATGGCCGACGTCGGATTCTCTGCAAAGTCATGAAACGACTCGACTCTCAATCCCGCCGCTTTCAACGAGGCAATTGCCGCCGCATCGTGACCGGCCTCCATGATGCCTCGATCGCTGACCACCATCACACAGGCCGGTCGGTACTGAGCCGATAAATCTCCCAATCGTGAAATCGCACCCTCGCCGAAAATAAAACGCGTGCGATTCTGAATGTCAAAAGGCTGCATCGGAAGCTAGGTTGGATAGAGGTGGGAGGGAATCGTTCGATCGGTGTAGCCGATCGCGGGGCAAACGGCAACGAACCGCGAACGACTTGTACTTCGCCGCAACTGGGTGATCGGGGTGGTCAAACCGTAGCGTAGGCTTCCGACCTGCGATTACTTTTAAGCCTTGCAGGAACACTAGTTTGCTGGCTTCAACGCAGTCAAATCCAAATCATCATTCATCTCGCGCTGCAAATCTTGCAACTGAGCAAACATTTCTTGCAGCAATGGCTTTGATTTCGGGTTGTCCGCCAAATCCTTCATCTCGCGGGGATCGGCCGCGATGTCATAAAGCCGCAAAACACCGGCTTCCGGGTACGCGATCAACTTATGCGTTTCGGTGCGAATACTACGCTGCTTGTTCAGATAAGCACCGTACATCCGTTGATACGGGCTCGGTTCGCCGTCGAGCATCGGCAGCAGGCTGTGGAATTCAACGTGTTCGGGTTTCGCTACATTTGCCAACTCAAGCGTCGTTGGCATGATGTCTTGCAAGTAAACGGGCGTTTCAATCTGTTTTCCTGCGTCGACGCCGGGACCGACGACGACCATCGGAACCCTCACGCTGTGGTCATACAGGTTCTGCTTTCCAATCAAGCCGTGCTGGCCGACGGCCAACCCGTGGTCGGCGGTAAAGAAAATCCATGTGTTGTCGGCTTTGCCGCTTTTCTCAATCGCGTCGAGGATTCGCCCGATCATGACATCCATGTGAGTGATGATGGCGTAATACTCTTGGCGATGAACATTCACTTGATGGGGTGTTCGTGGAAACGGAGCCAGTCGCTCGTCCCGCAATTTCGGACCGCATCCGATCTGTTCCGCATAGGGATAGACAGGCAAGAAGTTCTCTGGCGTTTGGATCGAATCGACCGGATACTTATCAACGTATTCTTGTGGCGATTGACGTGGATCGTGGGGCGCATTGAAAGCCAAATACATAAAGAACGGCTCGTCGCGTGATGCGGCTTGCGAAAAGTAATCTTGCGAGTGATTGGCGACCACTTCGCTCCAATGGGTTCCGCCTTTCCAGTAACCACCGAACTTAGGATCCGACGGCGACCAAGGATCGCTACCGTCTGCGGCCGGTCGTTGGTAACCCGCTTCAGTATCGCCTGGCATGCCCGCGCGAATGTCTCGCGCGACATCGAACGCCTTGTTCGCGTTGGCTTTACAGTGCCACTTGCCGGTCATGTAGGTGCGATAACCGGCGGCCTTCATGTACTCGCTCCACCAACGGCCCTCGGATCGTTCTTTTTCCGACTTGTCGTAGATCGCGTTAGCATTCCATACGAACCGCCCCGAGTTCAGCATCGTGCGGCTTGCCACGCAAACCGCGCCGCTCCAGGAACCCATGTTGTAAGCGTGTGTGAACGTCGTGCCCCGACGCACAAGCTTGTCCAAATTGGGCGTCTCGACGGCGGCGTTATTCAATCCCCCAATCGTTTCGAAACACTGGTCGTCGGCAAAGATAAATACAATGTTCGGCTGATCGGCTCGCGTAACCGTGGCAATCAACATCACGCTCAGAATCGCGAACGAGCGAATTGCCGAGACGGGAAAGCAAGCGATCTTGGAATTCATCAGAATCTCCGTTTGGGCAAGGACGGGTGGGGGAAGCAGGCCGGGCGTTCAGTGTCATCGCTAGGCGTGAGTGCGTCAATTATGCCGCAAAGCGTGATCATTCGCGGGATCCGCTTCCCTAGGACTGATTTCTTACGATTCCAGCGCCATGCCGCCGGCGCTGTCGACAAACAGGATTCGCGGCAAGTCACCGGCCAGGTCTTCCATTCGGCGGTAGAGCTCCATTTCCTTGCCTTCCTCGGGGGTTTGAAAGCCCAGTAGCACAATCGCCGCCGACGCGGACGCTTCGGCGATCACTTCCGACGGTGGCCGGCTGGAAACAACAACCTCGGGAATGATCGTGATTCGGGACGATGCACCGAGTTCGACTAAGTGCTTCAACACCTCTCCCTTGCCCTCTTCGTTCTCGACCACACGCATCACACGAATCGGATTCTCTCGCCAACCCGAATTGCGATTCAGTAGATGTGCCAGCAGCATCATCAGCGCTCCGTTTTCCATTCCACGCCACCAAACATCGATCGTACCGGTGGGGATCTTCCAGTGTTCGTCGACATCGCTGCCGTCATCCGCGTCCGGATCTTCGCTTCGATAGGACAGAAATCGCATCGCCAAAATGCTTCGATTCATCCTCGCGATCAATCGAATATTCGCCCCAAAAGCTTCTGACTTCGATTCGTCTCGCGGCCAACCCAAAAGAACGGTGTTGGGTCGCAGTCCACCGATACCAGAGCACTGGATCAACGATTCGATGCCGTCGGACAATAAGGCGTTGCACGTCACAGCGGGAAACGCTTCCAGTTGCTCCTTTGCAATGAAGTTGCGAAGCACCTTTTCATAGCGATCACGCCGCTCCGCATGATCTTCGATGTCACCAGAAACGACATGCGCGAGTGTCAGCATTCCGTGCCCCGACGTCAACCAATGCCCGTAGATGGGAATGTGGCTTCGCGTCCATCCGGTACCGCTGAGCGCCATGATAATGGGACGCCAGTTCTTGGGGTGATAGGCTTCGACTTCCAAACGCAACAGCGCCTTCCGGGCCCGTTCAAAAATAACGCCGCTCTGCAAATCGCCCCAACGCGATTCGATCTCACGCGAACGAATGAACCAGTGCAGTCCGCCAATGAAAAGGATCGACCCCAACGCCCACTTCCAATTCACCAAAAACATGACCCCCAAACACCCCAGCGAACCGGCCAACGACGTCGACCAATGGCTGTACTTGAACGTCGGCCGATAACTCGGGTTCTTAGTGATCGCTTCGTAGAACGTCGCCAAGTTCAACAAGCCGTAGGTGATCATGAAGAACATCGTGATGATGGGCGCAATCGCATTCAGATCGCCCAATAAGATGCAGATCTGAGCGATCGCAAATGTCAGAACCGTTGCCCTGCGAGGCTCGTTCGTGAAGCCGCTGCCAACACCGAAGAACGACAAGGATCGGAAAATCTCGTCGCGAGCGAATGCCTGCAATATTCGCGGCGCGCCCATCATGCTGCCCAGTGCTGACGACAACGTTGCCGCAAAAACACCGGCGGTGATCGCCATCGGCCAGATCGCGATGTCGCGGATCACCATATTGTTGCTGATCAGCTCTTCCGACGGACGGGCACAACCCAACAAGAGCGCTTGCGACAGATACACCACCGCGGTCACGGCGATCGCCAACAACGTGCCTCGTGGGATCGCCCGCGACGGGTTGGCGAGGTCGCCCGACATATTCGCACCGGCCATGATTCCCGTTACCGCGGGGAAAAATAGAGCGAACATGGTGAACCAGTTCTCGCCCGGCAGAAAGTTAGACGTCAAATTCGTCTGCAGATACGCGGGACTGAAATCCGCAATCGCTCCGGCATAGAACGACGCCAGTGCCATGACCAAAACGGCCAAGATGAAGTATTGGACCTTGATCGTCCAACCCGCACCCACGTAAACGCACAGGAACGTGATCAAGTTGACCAAACTGGCGATCGCCACGAAATGCGCCGACCAATTGGGAAACGTAACGGCGAAGGCTTCGGTAAATCCGATGATGTACATCGCTACCGAGATCGCTTGGGCGGTGAAGAACAAGATGCCGATTGCGCCGCCGAATTCCACGCCAAGCGAGCGGCTGATCAAATAGTACGCTCCACCCCCTTTGACCCGCGTATTGGTCGCGATCGCCGAAAGGGATAGCGTGGTCAGCGTGGTGATCGATTTCGCCGCCAGGACGATCAGCACCGCGTGCAGAACGCCTGCCTGTCCGACCACTTGGCCGAACCGCAGAAACATGATCACGCCCAAGATCGTCAACGTGCACGGAGTAAATACTCCGCCGAACATTCCAAATTTTGCCGGAGCACTTGTCGCAGCTCGATCCGTCACGACTGATTTCCGTCAGGAACCGCCTCAACCAATTTGAATCTCAGTTTCGTTGCACTATCGTTTCTGATCTCCAGCACTTCCACGTTGGCGCCCACGACTTCCAGCTTGTCACCTGCGACTAAGATCTTTTGCTTTACGTCCATCAGCAAACCACTGATCGTGTCGGCTTCCTCCGACTCGTCCAGCGGGATCGACAAACGACGACGAACTTCATCAAGCCCGGTTATCCCGTTGATGATGAATTCTCCTTGGCCGACCGGCACGACGTTCGGATCTGCGCTATCGAATTCGTCGTCAACCTCGCCAACGATCTTCTCCAAGACATTCTCTAGCGTCACCATCCCGGTGATCGTTCCGTACTCGTCAATCACGAACGCCATCAATTGATGCGTGGCTTGAAAGTGTCTTAGCACGCGACTGATCGGCATCGTCTCGTGAACCTTCTTTGGCGGCCGAATGATGGACCGCAGGTCGAAACCGTCGTCGTCAGGCGGAATCACCAACAGGTCTTTGATGTGGATGATGCCGATCACTTTGTCCAACGAACGATCGCAAACCGGATAGCGAGTGTGCATCGTTTGGCGAACGAGGTCACGAAATTTCGAAACAGGTTCGTTGATGTCAAAAAACTCAACGTCCCCGCGGGGCACCATCACGCGACGCACGATCATGTCGTCAAACTCGAACACGTTGTTGATCAAAGAGTGTTCGTTACGGCTCAGATTGCCGTGGACATGCGCCTCGCGAAGCAGCGCACGAATTTCCTCTTCGGTGTTCGGTCCGTCGTGTTCGGCGGCACCTTTGATTCCCACCAGTCGCAACAAGAATGCCGTCACGACATTCAACACCGTTAAAAATGGGAACAAGATGACATAGAAAAACTTCAGCGGTATCGCGCACCAGAGCAACATTTGCTCGGGTCGCCGGATGGCAAAAATCTTTGGAAACTGTTCACCCACCACCAAGTGCAACCCGGTGATCAGTGAAAACGCGATCGTAAAACCGAGGATGTGCGAAAGTCGCGGATCGGTCATTCCGAACCATGCCAACACTGGGGCAACAATGCGTACGAACGCTGGTTCGCCGACCCAACCCAGGGCAAGCGACGCCATCGTGATCCCCAATTGGCACGCCGACAGCGACTCGTCCAATCGCTTGGCCAACCATTTCGCCGTCCGAGCAAACAGCTTCCCGTCGCGTTCGAGTTGTTCGATTCGGGAGATCCGAACCTTGACCAACGAAAACTCCGCAGCAACGAAAAAGCCGTTTAAGACGATCAAAAAGAAGGCGGCTGCCATGTAGATGAGCGTCCCGGTTGCCCCGCCCATGGCGGAATCCGTTGCGATTTCAACTTCGACTTCGGCTGCGGCAAAAAGATGAAAAAGCGTGCCGGTCATGCCGTACATGTTTGTTCCAGGAGGAAAGAAGATGACTTCAGATCAAGAAACCACCCACCGGTGGTTCTCTGATGCAAAGCATAACCAATCTTTTCCAACCCGAATCACCCAGCGTTCCGAATTGATCAGCTTGCCGGCACGCCGATCACCGCCGTTGGACGGGGAAGGTAAAGATCCATCTTGTTGTCTTCAAAGATTCGGTACTTCACGCCGTGCCGCCACAAACGGAAATAGGGGAGGAATGGATCTTGGATTCCAGCGGCTGTCGCATAAAGCGGCCACATCAAGTAGTCGCGAAGCGCCGCGTCACACGCGATAAAGTAGTACGCCGGACGCAGAACCGCTGGCACAGGCCCGGCGTCGATTCGTTGAACGAGCATCGGCAGATTCTGCTCGATCAATTTCAAAAGCGAGGCTTTTTCGTCCTCGGCCTTCGGGTGCTTCGGTGGCATGCCCTCCAGCACGCGAATCGTGGGCGTCGGATCAAGCGATTCGACCAGCTCGAAATCGCCCACCGAAATGGCCAGATCGCGAACATGGCTCAACCACTGGTTCGCCCAATCGCTGGCCAACGATGGGTCAAGCGGCACCGGTTTGCGCACCACAAAGTACGCGTCACGTCCTCCCTGCGGTCGTCGATCGTCGCCTGCGACTTCGAAAAGCTCGGATATCCGAGCGTTTAGATCCTCCGCGATCTCGGTGCCGCCAAGATCAAGGCTGCTGAATAGATCCTGAAGCGCCTCCCCACCAGGCCTAAAGTTCTGGAAGAACCCGATCAAGGAATCGGGATCCGAAGCCTGTTCGGGCGAATGTTGGGACCGAGTATGAAAGTGCTGTAGAAGAAGTTCGACGTTCATGACATCACGCTATTTGATAGTGGTTACGGCGCCTTGGCGCAGATACCTAGAGTCTAGCGTCAAGGCAAATCCGCGATCATGAGGTTCGCCGTTTCCAGCAATGTGCCCTTTTCGAACTGAATATTCTTGTTCGCGATCGTGTATTCGACCAAGGAAAGATAGTACCGGCTCTGCGACTCGCTGATCCGCCGCTGTGCGTCCAATAATTGTTCCAGATTCACGGGGAGTCCGGCCTTTCGATTCGCCTCCAGCACATCAAGGGCTTCGCTCGCCGCGAGAAAACGATTCAGGCTGGTTTGAACTTGCGCGAAAGCACGATCGACATCCGCTACCACCGCCGTCAAGTCGTGCAAGACCTGACGTTCTTGTTCGTGCAGAATGGCTTTCTCTCGCGAGACCTGGAATCGGGCGTGCCGTACCGCGGCGTGACCCTGCCGAAAACCGACGGGCAGCCGCAATTCGACACTCGCTTCATATTCCTGATAGTCGAGTGAGCCGACTTCTGCGAAGGCGCTGTCGTTGCCGGCTAGATGCTTGTCGAGTCCTCGCAACCGATAGATCGAAACCAGATCGAGCGACGGCATCAAAAAGTTTTTCGCCGCCAGCAATTCCATTTCGCGACGCTTGACGGTCAGACGTTGTTGCTGGAGCTCGCTTCGAAGTTGAATGGCTTCCGCCGAAATCGAATCCCAATCGAACACGATGGGCGCGTCGTTGGGTTCGTCCGACGGACGGATCAGCGTTCCGTCGCTGATCGGCAATCCGATCAGCAAACGTAACTTCCGTTCGCACGCTTGCACGCCGCCCTGGCCCGCGAATGTTCCGCCCGAGCTGCTGTTGTCGACCTGTGTCCGCTGGGCCAACTTGCCCGCGATCGCGTCCTGCAGTTCGGCTTTGAATCGGTAGTATTGTTCGCGAGCAAGCGCCTCGGATGCACCCGATTTGCGGTTGCTGGTTTTTTGAGCTTGAAAGCTCTCCCAGGTTTGCCGTGCCCGTTCGAGCGCGTCGCGTTTGGCATCTAAATCCCGATACGCGAAATACAGATCCCAATACGCGTTCATCACATCGCTGACGAAGTCGCGCGTCTGGCTTCGAAATTTCGACGCAGTGATGTCGCTGTTGACTTTCGCAATCAGAATACCGTTGTAGACGCCCGGTTGGGCGCCCGGTCCGGCGATTCGATTGAACGTCAAGCCGCCGCCTTGCAACAACGGTTGCCTCGCTTCGGCATGCAATTGTGTTTGCCATGCACTGGGGAACAAATTTCCCGTCGCGTTGTTGGCGTCGTAGTCCGTAACACTTCGAACGGCGAATTGCGCACCCGTCGCCGTGCGTTTGGACAACTGGGCGACGTAGTCGTGCGTGTCCTGCTTGAACGCCGTCGATCCGCCACCGAAGAATCGGTTGTTGAAACGTCGATCGTTATTCTGCCATTTTCCAAAGGCATAAAACTGGGCATCGTAAGCCGATAAAGCAGCTTCGATGCTCGATTGGGGATCCGTTTGGACCAACCCCAATGCTTCCGTCGTTGTCACTTGGCCCGGCGAACGCAACACGGTCGCACCAAGGTCACGCAGCACGTCCGCGCTGTCGACTGCAAGCTGCACCGCTTGTTCCAGTGATAGGTCGCGGTAAGTGGCGTTGTCGAAGTCTTCGGGCGATCGCAGCGTCATCGGCGCGGTTGCGGCCTGGTGCGCGAATGCGATACTGGTGCTCATCGCGGGCGCGCCGGCATCGACTTCGATCATCAATGCGTCGATCTGAGCGGTGTTGTTCCCGATCGTCTGCGGAATGTCTCGATAGGCTCGGCACCCCACCGGGGTCATGGTCACCAGCGCGCACAACGACGCTCGAACCCAAGCGGTCCGCGTAGCTGTTTTTCGTCGTGAGCCGGAATTAGACAACGTGATCGCCAATGACTGCGTAAGGAAACGGTTGCCACGAAAACGAATCGTGTCACGTCTCGCAGGCGCAGGGTCGTCCTGTAATGGGTACAACCGGCGCCACAAGTCTTATTCGTACAACCGGACCCCGCCCGTCCAATCAATCCGCACGTTTTTGCATCCACGGATGTTCAGTCGCGTGAAACACGGGGTTTATGGGAAGCAATTTGTTGAAGCCGGTTAAAATGAGGTCGTGTTACGAACAACCTGTTCGGCATCCCTTCACTCCCTTGGTCGCCTCGACGAAACGTCATGATCGATCGACACCGAAATGACGACGACCTGTTATGGGACCAATGCCAACGGCTGATCCAATCGTTGGAGGCGAAGGCGAGGGAACCATCGACGTCGCCCGCGGACACGCATGATTTTCTTAGCGAACTCGCGAGCGGGCTTCGTCAAACGACGGCCGCCGATGCGGCGATCGTTCGTCTTCAATCGGAAGCTGCGTCCACGACGATCGTGTGCGATCCAATCGCCCTCATTTCAGGCGACGAGAATAAACACGAATCGATCTCCGCATCGTCGTCGGCCGGCGGCAACGATTTGCTGCACGTGGAAGCTCGCTTCCACCAGCCGGTTCCGCTCGCGCGGCGACAAGCCATCGAGCAGCTCGTTTCGGTTCTTTCCGACCTGGCAATCGCTCCCTACATGCGAGGGAAAATTCAATCGCTTGCCGCGCGACTAAAAGACCAGGACGATCGAGACGATTGGATCGCGGAAATGCACCAAGGCACGCACTTAACCGAATCGTTCGCCGCGATTGCGTCCGCGACAAGCCGCCGATTGTCGATCGATCGAATCAGCCTGCTGCGCGTCAAAGCGAAAACGAAAGCCGTTCGGTTGGTCGCGACGTCGACGCACTCGACCATTGACCGCCGCGCCCACGACGTACAAGCACTGCGACAGCTCGCCCGATTGACGATCCAGCGTGAATCCAGCATCCGCCACTCGATTGGTGCGAACAGCCGATCGACGGACGAAGCTTCCGAGGTGTTGGACGCTTATATCGATCACTCCGGTTGCCGAGAAATATTGCTCCAACCGATTTTTGGCCCCGACGACCACGATCCGATCGCCGTCATCGCATTGGAAATGTTCCGAATTTCAACGGATGGACCGCAGTCGCTGACGCAAGCCTGGGACACCGTCGACGCGCCCGTCACGGGTGCAATCCAGCAAGCCATCGTTCGGCACGAATCCGCGCTGTCGTCGGTAGCCATGCAGTGGTTCGATTTCGCCACGACGCGAAAGCGGACCACGGCCGTCGCCGTTGCTGCCGCGATTGCGATCGCCGGCTGGTTTCCGGTGGCGTTTGATGTTCCCGTCGAAGGGAAAGTGGTGGCGTCGAATCAGTCTCGTATATTTGCGCCGACGGAAGCCATCGTTACCGAAGTCTTTGTTTCGGACGGCCAGCACATCTCTGCCGGCCAGAAGTTGATGGCACTTCGAAGTCCACAGCTTGATCTCGACCAGCAAGCAATCATTGCCCAACTTGAATCCGCCAAAGCGAAACGAGACTCCATCGCCGCACTGCGCAGCAGCGGTGGCCGTGACGCAAAGTCGTCGGCCGACCAGCAGACGCTCGACGCGGAAATCGCCGGCCTGATGCGCCAACGCGATGCCATTGATGATCAACGCCAGCAATTGATCGTCACCAGCCCGATCGACGGAATCGTCGACCACTGGAACATGGACACGTCGCTGGCGCGGCGACCGGTTTCGCATGGTCAGTATTTATTGAGTGTGATTTCGCCCGCCGATGGCTGGAACGCAGAGATCGAAATTCCCGATCAATCGATCGCGCATGTTGCCGGGACGCAAAACAAGGGTCCCACACGATGTTCGCTCAAACTGCGATCCGATCCGACTCAAACGATTGCCGGTTCGATCGATCGCGTGTCGGGAGTCGCCGACGTCAACGCGGCGGGAAAATCTGTCGTCCGCGCGATCGTGTCCATCGAATCGGGGGACGGTTCGGCGATGCGACAAGGCGCGTCGGTCGTCGCTCGCATCCATTGCGGCAAACGTTCCGCCGCCTTTGTTTATCTGCAAAGCTTTATCCAGTGGTATCGCCAACAGAGTTGGTTTTGAGGTTGCTCCTATGATTCAAAGAACCAAATCGACGTGTAACCTGATCGTAGCCTTGTCGGTCTTCGCGATATTCGCCCATGCGCCGGCAACCGCCGATGAACCGATCACGTTTGACCAGTTGATCATCACCGTGATCGATTCGGTCGAAGTCCCTGCGTCGCGGACTGGCGTCATTGCGACGGTATCGGTTCACGAAGGCGATACCGTCCGAACAGGACAAACGATCGCCAATACCGACGACCGAGAGGCACGCGTCAAAGCAGCCATCGCGCAAACGCAACTCGATATTCTTCAAAGCACCGCCGACAATGACCTGGCAACCGAAAAGGCCGAAGCCGAACTAGGGGCTCAGCGCCAATCGGCCAAAGAACATCTGGTTCGCCAGAAGATCGCTGACCGTTTGGCTACCAACGATGTCCAAATTCAAGCGTCGGAAAAGTCAGCCGCCGTTGCCAAGAACGAACTCGACCGGGCGCTTCGATCACGCGCCGAGTATTCCGAAAGTGTGTCAGCATCAGAGATCGAAGGACTTCGATTGACATACGAAAGGTCGCAACTGGAAAGTGAACAAGCCACGTTTGAACGGGCCGTCGATCGACTCAAGGCGCAAGCCGAATCCGAAGCCGCGTCGCGGCACGTTTGGGCGATCCAGCAATTCACGCTAGCCCTGGAACAATCCAAAGCCGACCAGCACATCGCTGACTTGAACTTGCAACTCGGCCGACGCCAAAGCGAATTGGCGACTCTGGAAACCGAACGTCACAGGGTCGTGTCGCCTTTGGATGGAGTTGTCGCGGAAGTCTTTCAACGCGCCGGCGACTGGGTGACCGAAGGCGAACCGATCGCCCGAGTGATCCGGTTGGATCGATTGCGTGCAGAAGGATTCGCGTCGTTTGATCAACTGAGTGAACTGAGAAAGAAGCCCCGCGTTGATTTGATTATCGAAATCGGCAACGGCGAACAAGTCGAACGAACGGGGACGGTCGTGTTTGTCAGCCCCGAGATCGATCCGGTCAACAACGAAGTCAAGTTTTGGATCGAGTTCGACAACCCGGCGATGGACGTATTGCCCGGTATGCGATTGAGCGCGAGGCGGAAAAGTTGAAAGCGAAATCTGCTGCTCTGCGGCTTCGCCCCGACCTGATTCACAAGCGGATCCAGTCTGGCGGAACGATGGTGTGGGTCATCAAAGATCCGCTTGCGCGAACGTATGTTCATTTTACCGAACAAGAGCACACCATGCTGTGTTTGGCGGATGGCAAACGATCGCTCACTCAGCTCTGTAGCGACGCCGCAGCCTTGTTCGTGCCGCAACACTTGCCGGCTACGAACGTGGTCCAGTTTTTCGCCGAAGCGAATGCGAAAGGCCTGCTGATCGCAGCCAAACTTCCATCGTCGGCGAAGACGACGTCGCGTTGGTCCAACCCTTTGGCCATCCGGTTGCCCGGTATCGATCCAACGCCGTGGCTCGGCTACCTCGATCCGATCGCTCGCGTTTTGTTCTCTCCGTTCGCGATCGTTGCGGGCATCGCGGTGATGCTGGTTGCCGTTTCCATGGCGGTGTCGCGTTGGTCAGTTTTCGCCGAAAACCTGTCTACTGCGGCAGGCCGTTTTGACTTATGGGTTGTGTTGGTGTTGGCGATCGCTATGACCAAGATCACGCACGAGCTAGCCCACGCGATGGTATGCCGCAAATTAGGTGGGCAGTGCACCGAGATTGGCGTGATGTTCTTGGTCGGAATCCCATGTTTGTATTGCGACGTTTCCGATGCGTGGATGATCCCCCGACCTTGGAAACGCATGCTGGTTTCCGCCGCCGGCATGATTGCCGAACTGATGATCGCGGCGATCGCAACCTGGGTTTGGGTCTTCACTATCGATGGACCCCTAAGAGACGTTTGCGTGACCGTGATGGTGGTGTGCTCGGCATCGACCGTCTTGTTCAACGGAAACCCGCTGATGCGTTACGACGGTTACTACATATTGTCCGATGCGATCGGGATCCCCAACTTGGCCGGCCGTGCAAACGCGTTGGCAAACGATCGCTTGCGAAATTTCTTGTGGGGCGTGGCACCGGTATACTCATCGTCGGTAGATGACGCGGGTGCTCGATCGATCGGATTGATCGCGTATTTCATCGCCAGCGTGGTTTATCGTTGGATGGTCTATTCGGCGCTCGCGACCGTTTTTTACGCTTGGGCCAAGTCCCATGGCGGCGGCGACCTGGCACTCATCGTCATCGGGTCATTGCTGATGTCGTTTTTGGTGCGCGGGTTCCCAAGGTGGTTCAAGAAGCCTTGCACACAGAGTCGATCTTCGGATTTTTTTTCCACTCGCCCCGGCCTAGCGTTGGCAGGTCTTTCCGCATTGTTGGTCGCGGGCGCATTCGTGCCACTGCCACGAAGTGTCACTGCGCCATCGATCACGCAACCACAATCCGCGGAAACCCTCGTCGTGACGTTGCCGGGACGCGTCCAGAATGCGGTGCGCGGTGGTACGGTGGTTCAACCCGGGCAAGTCGTTTGCTCGCTCGTCGATGACGATGCAGCGCAACACCGACTTTCGATGACAACGCGTCGTGATCAGCTAGTTTCAACTCTTGCATCGCTACAAAACCGTCGAGGCATCGACTCCGACGCTGCTTCGACCATTCCGGCAACACGTCGGGCTCTAGATGAAACCGAAAAGCAGATCAAGTTGGTCGACCGCGAACTCGACCGTCGATCCATCCGTGCGACGGTTCGCGGCGTCGCGTTTGATCCCGAACGAATGGCGATGTCCCCTGTCCGAGCCGAAGATTCACAGTTTTGGTCCGGTACCCCGCTCGACCTAGACAACCGTGGCGCAAGGTTGGACGAGGGAACGACGATTTGCGTGATCGGCGATGAAGTCGAGCGAGATGCGATCGCCTACATTCGTCAACAAGACGTTGAACTGGTTCGAGTCGGGCAACCAGTGGCGATTCTAGTCGCCGATCGCCCACGCGGTTCCGTTCGCGGCGTCATTATGGAAGTCGCGACATCACCGGCAAATGAAATTCCAGAGGGTCTGATTCGATCCGGTCGAATCAGCGACAAAGCCATCGACGTTCTGCGCTCGCCCTATTACCAAGCCCGTGTTCGAATCGACCATCAAGCGACTCCGCTTTCGGTCCGCATGATCGCCACCGTTCAAGTCGAAGTCGAATCCGCGTCGGCCTGGATTCGCCTTCGCCGATGGTTCAGCAACGCGTTCTAGAAATCAGCATCCGTTGTTGATTGCAACCAAATGGTCGCTGTGCGCCGCTAGAATGTTTGGCAAGGAAGACTCACCTTGACCCGCCAACCATTTCATTCGGTGTACCGCCATGATCTCGAAACGCTTTCTACTTGCGACTGCAATCCCTTTCGTTGCGATTGGGATTTGGAACCAACAATGCCGCGCCGATGAGGCACGTTCCGTAAAACGGCCCAACGTTCTGTTCATCGCTGTCGATGATTTGAATCACTGGGTGGGTTACATGGGTCGCAACACACAGGCCAAGACGCCAAATCTTGATCGCTTGGCCGCGCGAGGCGTGGCGTTTCACCAAGCGCATTGTGCCGTCCCGGCCTGTAACCCGGCTCGAGCTGCCCTGATGTCGGGACTGCGTCCGTGGAACACTGCCTGCTACCTCAATGCCGACAACTGGAAAAAACACATCCCCGAGGGGCTCGGGCTAAGCAAACAGTTCATGGGTGCAGGATACCATGTCGCCGGATCTGGAAAGATTTATCACAGCGATTCGTACTATGAATCGGAATGGTCCGACTACTCGCGACGCGGAAATTTCACCGCAACGGGCAAAAGTGTCGGTAAAGATGAAGGCTTTCATGAACCGCTAAAATCCGATTTAGAAGATGACGACATCTCGGATTACCACATCGTTGATTGGTGCGTCGAGCAGATGAATCGATCGCACGACAAGCCGCTGTTTCTTGCTTGTGGACTGCACAAACCGCATCTGCCATTTGCAGTTCCGCGTAAGTATTACGAAATGTTTCCGATCGAGGAAATCGAATTGCCGCCGCATCGCGGCGATGATCTGGATGACCTTTCGCCGGCCGGCGTCCGGATGGCAGGCCCAGATAGAGACCATGCAAAATTTTTGAAGTCCGGCCGATGGAAACATGCGATCCAGTCCTACTTGGCGACCGTCGCGTACTTGGACATGAACATCGGTCGTTTGATCGATGGACTCGATAACAGCCCGATCGCCAAGGATACGATCGTCGTGCTGTGGGGAGATCACGGATGGAGCTTTGGCGAGAAACAGCACTGGCGAAAATTTGCACTCTGGGAGGAAGAGACTCGGGCACCATTGATTTGGGTCGCGCCCGGCGTCACTCAACCGGGAACACGGTGCGATGAAACGGTGGACTTCATGACGATCTATCCTACGCTTTGTGATTTGGCGGGCATTCCAGTCCCCGCCCATGTAGAAGGCAAGAGTGTCGTGGCGTTGCTGCGTAGCCCCGAAGTGGCTGGTGATTCCATCGCGATTTCAACCTACGGATACAAGAATCACGCGGTGCGATCCAAAGATTGGCGTTACATCCGATATGCCGACGGGAGCGAAGAACTGTACGACCATCGAACCGATCCGTACGAGTGGGCCAACGTCGCTACTTCGCCTAGCAATGAGCAAGTACTGGAACAACATCGCGGTCACCTTCCCAAAACAGATAAGGTTCCGTTCAAGTCAGTCAAGACGGGAGCTGCGAAAGACAAGAGGAAATAACAGATCACGGCTATAACGCAAGCGACCTGTGAAATGCGATTCCGTTGGCGCGTAAAAAACCCTGGACTCCGATTCGGAATCCAGGGTTCGTGTCCGATGAAACTGTTAAGCAACGCTTATAGTTCTTCTTCAATCACTTCCTTTGAAGCTCGTGTGCCCAACGCACCCCATAAGCCGTAAGGGCTTGCTGCACCAGGCTGATTGCCAAGCGCTGCGGTTCCGCCGAGCCAAACAGCAGGGTGATTTTTGGCGCCGGCTTCGATCGAGTCAGTGATGAATTTGACTGCACCGTCCGACATCAGCACGTGCGCGCCACCTTGGTGACGACTTGATGGTGGAACAACACCGCTGTTGCCCGAAGATGCCCACATGCAAAGCGGGCTATTCGGCGGGTGAATCGTGTTCGCTTGGGTGTAACCGGGAAGTGCTTCTGCCCAGCGGTAGCCACGTCCTGAGGTGGTGCTGCCCGGGTTGACCAACCAGAACTGAGGACGCAACGGATCGATGGTGGAGTTCTGCTGGCAGATGGCTGGGTTATCGATGATCCCAGTCGCCTGCGTGCTTGCCCCCGCAATGGGTTGCGGAATGGTACGCGTGTCGCCATCACCCAGGTCGGTTGCGATTTCGCAAGCCATGATCGTGTTTGAAAGGCCATCAAGGACGTCGCGGAATTTGGTGGTCTCGCACATTCGGAACACGCCACGGGCACCTGCGCGTGTTTCAGCACCGTTGCCATCCCAAACTACACCCGTTCCGGTCCCAACTCTGGACCGGTTGCCGACGCGGTTGCCGTATTCCATGTCCTCGATTTGGTCACCAACACAAGCGGCGTAGTTGGTACGGCCCAGTGAAGGAAGTCCGCGACCGGGATCGCTGGGGCAGCGAAGCGTCGGGATATCAGTCGCCCAAGGCCGATATTCGATGGTGTCCGGCGTCGGTCCGAAAGCAAAGAAGTCAACGTTGCCGAGGGGCAGTGTTGTGGAATCGCCGGGATCGGTGATCACCGTGTCGGCATCGTTCGGGTTTTCGTAAGGATTGGAAATGACTTCCCAAACCGCTTGCTGTTCGACGAAGGGAGTGACGCCTACTAACATGCTCAAACGCCAACGGTTCCCCGTTGCACTCGCATTCCACCAACCGGCAGGGACGCGAGCATTCGTCCCACCACCGTGGATGGGCAGCTGCTTGTAGGCTGAGTGGTAGTTGTGTAACCCAAGCCCGATTTGCTTAAAGTTGTTGCTGCAGCTCATGCGGCGAGCGGCTTCGCGAGCAGCTTGAACCGCTGGAAGCAGCAGACCGACCAACACGCCAATGATGGCGATAACCACTAGAAGCTCCACCAAGGTGAAGCCTGCGCGACGAGATCGTTCCATTGAAAGTTACCTTTTCAAGGATGAAAGAAATTCAGAAAACCGACAGTCAGATGTAGACTGTTAACAATTTATACAGTCCGCGGACGCTTTTTTGGATCGCAATTTTTCACAATTTGTGATTTTTCCACTAGGCTTGGAGAATTGTTATAGAACCCGAGTCTAACTGAGTGTGCCGATTCCGCAAAGATTCTGGTTTTCTTTCCAAAATTGAATCTTGAGCCGCGACCAAAGTATCGGGACAATTGTTTGTTCACGCCCATTCAGCCATTCCTCAAAGTGACCAGTATGAAGTTTTTCGTGAGTACCATTCTCGTTTCCGCATGTCTCCTTTCGATGGGGTGCGGTGGCCCCCAAGCCACCAACGTGGCCGACGAATCGCCTGATAAGATCGCGGAATACAACGCGATGCGGGCGAAAGAAGCTGCAGCGTTTGCCGTGCCGGCTGAGGCCGCGAAAGCGAAGTAATTCGCGGCTTTTGCGGCGAATTCTTGCTTGACCGTGGGCCCGGTCCTTCCTCACTCTGACTGCTACGCGGCGTTATGAGCAAGAAACCAGAAACGACATTGCCCTCCAACCGGCACGCTTCGGTTGGAGGGTTTCGTTGTTTGCTCTTGGCTTGGATTTTCACATGTGCCCTTTCCGGGTTGTTAGGGTGTTCGACCGAAACGGCCGCGCCGTCTTCACGATCGATGGACTCGCTCGCGGCGATGAGAGCGGCCGTCAACGCGGGACAGTGGCCCCTAGCTTTTCAGTATTCCGACAGCGTCCTGGCACGTCACCATCGGGAACCAGGCGTCGTTCGAGAAGTGGCCGAGGTGGCCCGCCGGGTCGGCCAGCCCGCCATCGCGATAGGCCTATTGGAAGAAGCTTGCCGTGCGGAGTCGTATTCTGACGAACCGCAGGTGCTAGAAGCGGTGTCGGCTAGAATCTCTGTGGGCCAGCTTCATGACGCAATGAAGCTGCTAGAAGATTCGCTTACGATACAGCCGGACCATCTTGAATCGCGTCGCTGGCTGTTCGACTTTTACGTCGGGATTGAGCAGCCATTGGACGCAGTTCCGCACGGGCTCTTTTTGATTCGCAAACGAAAGTTCGATGTAGAACTTCTGCTCGCACTCGTGCGTGATCACCGACGCACTCTCTCAACAGAGCCTCTTGATGCGATGGTCGTCCGTAATCCCAGCGATCGACGCCCGCTGATTGGCAAGGCGAAAGAATCTTTCGATGCAGGTAACTTCGACGCCGCCATCGAGTTACTGAAAGACATCGTCACCTCTCACCAGGACTACTTTCCTGCGCAAGCGTTACTCGGACGATCGCTGGCGGCGGCGCGGCGCTTCGATGAATTCCAAAAGTGGTCAGAATCGCAGAGCAAAGAAATCCAGCGGTTCCCAAGCTATTGGATCGCGCTTGGTGACTGGGCACGCGAGGCCCACCGCGAACAAGCCGCAGCCAGAGCGTACTGGGAAGCAGCTCGTCTTGGCGACTTAGACGTCGAGGCGTTTTCAAAACTCACCATTTTGCTACGACAACTCAAATGGGACGATGGAGTCATTCCACCGGAAGTGATCGCATCGGTTGAGTCTCGTCTTTCTCGGCTGAGTGAACTTTCCAATGCTGTGGCGAGATTCACTCGGACGGGGCAGCAGTCATCTGCCGACGCGGCATCCGTCGCCGAATCATTGCACAGACTCGGGCGATTCTGGGAAGCCGAGGCATGGGCTGCGGTAGCGACAACCATGGTGAAAGAAAACGACGGCACTGCCAAGGCGATACGAGCCAAAATTGTAACGTCGCTTAACAAAGACACGCCCTGGCAGCTTGCCGAACCGTATCACCAGTTGGACTTGAGTGGATTGCCTTTGTCATCCGGCGACGATGGCAACGGTTCGGCGATATCACTCGACTTCGGCAACGAAGATGCGTCCGCGAGCGATTTGGAATTCGCCAACGAAGCTAAGCAGCGAGGATTGAATTTCTTTGGCAAAAGCGCTGCGGATCCCGGTGTGTCTCACACGATGATCCATTACACGACGGGCTGTGGTGGTGGCACCATCGACTTTGATCTGGACGGCAACAGCGACTTGTACTTGACCAGCGCGGGCGGCACCCCGCATCAAAGCGATTCGCAAAGCAACGCGTTGATGCGGAATCTGGACGGCGTTTTCACCAACGTCACACAGTCGTCTTCGTCCGACAGCACAGAGTTCGGCCAGGGTGCCGCGGTGGGCGATGTCAACGAGGATGGTTTTCCCGATTTGCTCGTACTGAATTTCGGACCAGATCAGCTCTTCATCAACAACGGTGACGGCAGTTTTCGCGACGCGAGCCGAACGTGGCTGCCCGAGACGGAATCAAAGTGGTCGACCAGCGGCGCGATTGCGGATGTCGATGGCGACGGCATCAACGACGCGATCGTGGTTCACTATTGCGGCGGCCCCGACGTGTTGAGCCGAGTGTGCGCCGATGATGTCAACGGCACGCAGTCATGCGCACCAACGACTTATTCGGCCGAACAAGACTCGTTCATGAAGGGTGCTGCGTCAGGAGGATTTGTTGACAAGACCATCCAATGGGGAGCGATCGCGAGTGTTCCTGGGCGAGGGCTTGGGATCGTGACCGGCTCGTTTGACGATCAACCGGGCGTTGACGTTTACGTCACCAACGATCAAACGGACAATCACTATTTCAGCCCATCGAAAGACGAGACCGGATTTTGCTTGCACGAATCTGCGATGGTCCGGGGCCTCGCACGCAATGATCGCTCGTTGGCGCAGGGATCGATGGGAATCGCTGCAGCTGACTTAACCGGCGATGGAAAAGCCGACCTGTACGTGACCAATTTCTTGTCTGAATACAACACGTTTTATCGACAACGGGGCAGTGGGTTGTGGCAGGATCAGACGAATTCCGTGGGGCTTGCGCAACCCACCATGGCGATGGTCGGGTGGGGTACCTCGGCCGTTGATTTTGATCTCAACGGAACCAACGAGCTGATCGTCTGCAACGGTCACGTCGACAACTATGCGGCCGAAAAACCGAGCAGCCTCAGCGATGCGGCTTTGAAAGACTCGGCCCCGTTTGCGATGCCCCTGCAAATATTCCAGCGTGG
Source organism: Rubripirellula tenax (assembly GCF_007860125.1). NCBI lineage: Bacteria > Pseudomonadati > Planctomycetota > Planctomycetia > Pirellulales > Pirellulaceae > Rubripirellula > Rubripirellula tenax. The sequence goes on along the minus strand of NZ_SJPW01000004.1, from coordinate 347,092 downwards.
CGCAGCGGATCGGTACGTTAGGGTCGATAACAAGGTCAGCGGCGAGTATTTTTCGAATCCCCACGCCGGACGGGCCCTTTGGACGATCGATGCCAATGGTGATGACCGCTGCGATGTTGTGGTCACGCACCAAACCGAACCCGTCGCCTTGCTAGTCAATCACACAGTAACCGATCACCACCATTTAGCGATCCGATTGAGTGGACGGAATGTGAGTCGAGATGCCGTCGGAACCGTCGTGAAGATTTCCACTGACGAGAACACGCAAACCGCATTCTTGACCTCGGGCGACGGCTACATGTGCAGCGACGAGCGTGTGATCCGATTTGGCTTAGGTCCCCGCGACGCGAAAGTAACGGCAACCGTGCTGTGGCCGGATGGTTCGACACAGACTCATACTTCGCTTTCCATTGACGCCGATTGGCTGATCGTCCAAGGCGATTCGCCGTTCGAGCTGAAGAACGATCTCAAGCTGGCGAAACCATGAGTCCGCGAACAATCGGGGTGGCAATAACGTTGTGCTTTGCGTTCGTCTCAGGATGCGGGCCGAGTGAACCGAGTACCCAACCGAGAGCCCAATCTAGCGCCGATGAGCCCAGTTTCGATCAGCCCAGTTTCAAACAATCAATCGCCGCAAACGGCGATGATTCGCAGCCGCCTTCCATCGACGAGCTTCTCGCGCGGGCCGAACGGGCCATCCGAGCGAATGAAATCGAGTCGGCTCGCAAATTCCTTCGTGACATTCTCGTCCGTGATCCCGATGATCGGCGCGCCGTCATTGGCTTGTCCCAGATCGATGCTGTCGCGGGCGACTTGAAGTCCGCTATCGAACGATTGCATGATGTACCGATCGACGACCCGCTATTCGGTGTCGCGGCGTGGGGGCTGTGCGCGGATTGGATGACTCAGCTCGGCGATTACCCATCCGCGATTCCCCGCTACCAAACTCTGCTTCAACGAAACGGCGATAATCCGGCGTTAAGGCATCGTCTCGCATTCCTTCTCAACACCGTCGGTCGGCGGGACGAGGCCGCGAAAACCCTCGCCCCACTCGTTCACACCGGCGACGTTACCGAGAGCGAACTGCGCTCGCTGTTGACACTCTCTGCACCCTACATTTGGACGCAGCAATCCGACGAAAATCCGAAGTTTCGGCTCGGTCAAGCACTCGGGATGTACACGGCCCAAAAGCTAGATAGGGCAGCCGAATTGTTCGAGTCCTTGATCGAACCGAACGCTCCCGATCCGTACGTCATCGCGTATTACGCCGCGACACTGACGGAGTTGCAACAGTTTGACGAAGCGGTATCGCTACTTGCCCAAGCCCCCGTCGAAGCCGCACAAATCGCTGCGTATTGGATGGCGGTTGGTGACTTGGAAACGTACTCAAAGAATCATCGAGCGGCGGTGAGTGCGTATTTGGAATCGGTCAGGCTGGACAGCACCTTTGTGCAGGCCCATCTGCGACTCAAGAACGCGCTAACCAGACTGAACGAAATCACGGCGGCCGAACGAGTTTCCGAACGAATCGAACGTCTTGATACCGTCTTGGTGACGGCGAATATGATTCACGATCGTGCCCCGAACGTCCAAGAATTGGTCGCGGAATTAGCGACCGACTTGGCCAACCTGGGTCAACGCGAGCAGGCGATCGCGTGGACGCAAATCTACATGACTCGCCAACCACCCAACCGTCAATTCTTGACCTGGGCCGGTACGATGTTGGATCAATGGGGGCAAATGCCGGACGCAACCATGATCGATCGGCGTCTGTGCGGCTTGAATCCGAAAGACTTTCCCGATCCCGCTATTGTCCAAACCGATCGCGTTGCATCAGCATCGACCCGTCGCGAAACAAAGCCGATCACAATGGCGCCAGAGACTCTTTCGCAGCCCCGGTTTATTGACGTCGCACACACGTTTGGCTTGGACCACGAATACTTGAACGCGAATCCACGCAACCTTCGTGGGATCCTTGTCTTTCAACAGTTCGGCGCCGGAGCGATCGCGTTCGACTACAACCTCGACGGAAGAATCGATTTCTATTTCGGCCAGGGTGGTAGCGATCCTCGCGAGGATTCGGATCGCCCCAACGTGCTCTATCGGCAACACGCGAATCGATTCCAAGACGTCACCAAGTTGGCAGGCGTCGGCGATCTCGGTTACGCCCAAGGGCTGACTTTCGGTGACCTCAACCAAGACGGATTCCCAGATATCGTCGTCGGAAACGTTGGTCGAAATCGTCTTTACCTCAATCAAGGCGATGGCACATTTCGCGAGATCAGTAATCAAATCGGTTGGTGGGAGAAACGCTTTACCACTGGACTTGGGATCGCCGACGTGACCGCCGATGGACTGCCCGATATCGTGGAAATGAATTACGTCGATGACCAAGGCATCTTTGTTGGACCGAAGCTAAATCAGGACGGCTTTGCCATCACAGGCATGGGCCCGTCAAACTTCCGAGCAGCCAACGATCACGTTTGGATTGCGGATCCCGACGGGACGCTTCGTGATACGATGCTCACCAATCCGAGTCCAGGGCTCGGATTGGTGATCACCGATTTAGACCTGCAGACGGGGCTGGAAATCTTCGTAGGGAACGACCTTCAACCCAACCAACTCTGGAAACTCGACGAAACGGAAACCGGCACTGCGAACGACCAACCGTCATTTCAAGATCTAGCCGTCATCGCGGGCGTTGCCTTTGGATCGCGAGGTGCCGCACAAGCTTGTATGGGTGTCGCCAAAGCAGACTTCGATCACAACGGCTTTCCCGACCTTGTCGTCGCCAACTTTCTGGACGAGTGGGCGAATCTGTTCCTGCAAACATCCGATGGCACGTTTCGTGATTTGGCCGCACAGTATCGGCTCCATCAAATCAGTGCCAACGTGCTGGGATTCGGCGTCCAGTCCCTCGATTTTGACAACGACGGATGGACCGATGTTATCTTTGCCAACGGATACATCGACGATTTCACTTACAAAGGGATCGCGTTTGAAATGCCGACGCAACTCGCGGTCAACCGAGGTGATCGTTTTGAATTGGCCACGGACTGCGGCGGCGAATACTGGAACAAGAATCATCTTGGACGCTGCTTGATCACCTGCGATCACAATGCGGATGGACGAATCGATTTCCTTGTCGTTGATTTGCAGGAGCCTGTCGCGTTGCTTGAGAATCAGACGGATTCAAACCATCATTGGATTCAGTTGCAATTGGTCGGCACGGCCAGCGAGCGTGATGCGATCGGCGCCCATGTCACCGTTATCACGGAATCGAAAAGACAGATCGCCGTAGTCTCAACCGGCGATGGATTCCAAGGACGCAATGAAGCCGTCCTTGCCTTTGGTCTAGGTTTCGCTTCCGAACCCGTAACGGTTGTCGTGAAGTGGCCGACCGGCAAAGAGCAGCGATTTTCCAACCTGTCCATCGATCGGCGCTATCTGATCGTTGAACGAGACTCGGTTGCATGGACACAGGTAGTCAGTCCATGACAATGGGACGGTTGATTCTCAAGTTCCCGCCAGTCCGGCAGCCCAAGCGTCACTTGATCTTCTTGTACTTTTGAATGTACATCCACCCCTTTGGCCCCGCGTTCCATTTCAGCACGTGGCTGAGTCCCCAATCCACGCCGGCATGCGGCGTGTTTTCGGGATCCGAAGGGCGAAACAATCCCGCAGCTTCGGGCATGTCGATGGCGTTGCCCATGATTTCAAAATTAACACCGTCTTCGGCATACTGAATCGTCTTAGCTTCCGGGCCATCTTGGTGCTGCAGGATCGCAACTCCCGTCCCGTATTTCCAAACCATCACTTCGTGACCCGTGTTGGTGATTGGATTGAATTCCGATTTAACAAACGGTCCCGTCGGACTGTCCGCGATGGCGACGCCCCACTTCACTTGCTTTTTCAATCCGCAAATGGGGTTGCACCAGCGTTCGCAACCCTCGCAATCGAAACAATTGCACTCGCCTTTGTAGTACAGATAGAACTTGTCGTTGTAGTGAATCAAGCAGGGATCATGAACGGCGTTGTTGTCAAAATATGGAGTGTTCACGTACGTCGGTCGAAGCACAGGCTCCTTTAGTTTGGTCCAAGGCCCGTCTGGTGAACTTGCTTGGGACATGCCGACAAAGTTGCGATTGTAAACTCCGTCCAGATCAGCAGCCGCTTGATAGACCAGATAATAGACGCCGTCGTGGACGAAAATTTCCGTCGTGAAAACGGACCGGTGGTCGAACTCGCCCTCGGCCCCTCGCATCACTGCTGGCCCTTTTTCTTCCCAAGTCTCTCCGTCACTCGATGTCGCGAAATAGAGATCGTTCAAATCCCAAGGCGCTTCCTTGTCGGTGTTGTGCGTCAGGCTGTACGAATACCAAACGTAGTACTTGTCATTGACGAAAATGACGGCACTCGGATCGCGGCGTGTGAAGTTGGGGTCCGGCGCCAAATCACCCTTCAACGGTGAGTGCTCGAAACGAATATTCCATTCGGGCTTTTCGGGGTTCGTGATTTCACAACCGTTGGCGATATAGCCTTCTTCCCGGATGCTCGCGGCGCTCTTTTTTGTCTTTCGCAACGAAACGGTGATCGTGTTGGTGGGTGCAATGCGCCGCTTTTCATCGAATACGTAGCCTTCGGAAATGAATCGCAGCGTTTTAGCACCCTCACCGCCGCCCTCGATCTTGAAAGATCCATCTTGACCGGTCGTTGCGGTGATGTTGTCTTCCAACTGAAGCACCGTCACGTTTGGAATCGGAGCAGAGGTTTCGGAATCCGAAACAACGCCTCCAAAAGACTGAGCTTTGGCGATGGTTGTAAAAGAAACGACCATTGCGGAGAGAAGCAATATTCGATGAATCATCAGCTCGCTCAAAGTTAGGAAAGACGACAGGAAGAAAAACAAGGGCGGCATCATAATCGTCGAGACAGCGGGTCGCATTCGTTGATGCCACGACGGGTGAATCGTTCGTTTACGTTGGGTCCTTCAACAACTTGGCCAACTCGGCAACCACGTCATCGGGGCGACTTCGGTGCGGATTATGGTCCCACGAGAATGTTTTTACGGGCCAACCTCGTTGCTGGGCACGTTGATAGTAAAAGTGCCGTTCGTCTGCTTCAGGCTTCCCGCCATCGGTGAAGAGCCAATACGACGACTGTACCTTCGCACCGTCGGGATTCTGCAAGTGGATTGGCTGTAACAGCGTCGCCAAGGGATGCGGCGTGTCTCGCATCGGATTAGCCCAGTCAACCGGCAATTGCCATCCTTCACCATCTTGGTCGGCTCGATCCACCAACTTTTCTTTCAACTCTGTGTGATGCGTCAAATACGATTCGCCATCGTCCAGCAAATGCGCGTCCATGTAGATGACTCGGGAGATGCGCTCGGGAATGGCGTCGACCACACCCGACACGACGACGCCGCCGTAGCTATGTCCGATCATGACGACGTTGCTCAAGTCGTCGAACTCGATCGCATTGACCACATCTTGAATGTGCGTTGGAAGATCAACATCGCGAGACGCCAAATGGGATCGCTCGCCCAGTCCCGTCAGCGTGATGCGTCGAACATCCATCGCACGATCATGTGATAGCGAATCGGCAACCGCTTTCCAATGATGAGCACCACCCCATGCACCGTGCACGATAACGACATTGGATGGGACGACGGTCGATACTCCGATGTCATCTTTCTTCACCGTCAGCAGTTCATCCGCTGGATTCTCAACGGCGACCAAGCCTCGGAAATGAAACTCCTGTGGCTCTTTGTTGTTATGAAGTTGTAACGCGATCGGACACTTTTTTAGTTCGTCTTTCGTTTCGGTGTGATCGATCACGACGGTGCCGTTGGCAACCATCCGAATGCGATTGCCGACGACCAAAATTTCGATTTGATTCCATTCGCCATCTTTTTCCCACGGCACTTCCATCATCGGACCTTTCTGATCGGACGGAAAGATACGACCTCGTGTGTATGCGCCCCAGATGCCCCAGTCATGACAGAACATTAATAACGGCCCCTTGAACGCAAACTCGCTGCCGGGGTCCGTGAAGCGTTCTCCTAGCGCGGCGACCGCAGAGTGCATGATCGAATAACCCTTGCTGCGGTTTTGTTTCACCTCCAACAACAGACGGAATTCGCGGAATGCTTGATCCGAAAACAAATACGTGCCGTGCGAAACTGGTTCGTCGTTGGCTGCGCGAATGGACTGGTCGACGACCGAAAAGTACTTCTTTAGCCCCTTCCACCCGGTCAGATCATGCCCGTTGAATAACTCGATCGCGGTCTCACCCGTGGGGAGTTCGACTTGGTGGCTCCAGTCCGATGGGCCGTCATCCGCCGTGGCAACGGCGACCGTCAACGCCAGTACAAGAAATCCAAAATTCCGCGACATCGAAAATAGAAACACGAGAGCATCCTTGGAGACTTGGCTTGGAAGTGATGGGGAAGTAGCAAGCATTTTTACGCGTTTTTCCTAGGCAATCAGTTCTTTCACCACATGACCATGCACATCGGTCAGGCGGAAATCACGACCTTGATATCGGAAGGTCAGACGTTCGTGATCGATGCCCATCTGATGCAGAATCGTTGCGTGCAGATCGTGAATGTGGACGCCGCCCGATACCAGGTTGTAACTGAATTCGTCGGTCTCGCCGTGCGTGTAACCGGGTTTAACGCCGCCGCCGGCCATCCACATTGTGAAGCAACGTGGGTGATGGTCGCGACCAAAGTTTCCCGGCGTGATCTTGCCTTGGCAATAACTGGTGCGGCCGAACTCGCCGCCCCAAATCACCAACGTGTCTTCGAGCAACCCGTGGTTCTTGAGATCTTGGATCAAGCCAGCCGTTGGTTGATCCGTAATCTTGCACGAATGCTTGATCGACCCAGGCAAGTTTGCATGGTGATCCCAACCGGGTTGATACAGTTGAATGAAGCGAACACCGCGCTGGGCCAAGCGGCGAGCGCGCAAACAGTTCGCGGCAAACGAACCTGGCTTGGTAACATCATCGCCGTAGAGTTCAAGCGTTTGTTTCGATTCGCCCGAAATATCGGTCACTTCAGGGATCGACGTCTGCATGCGGAACGCCATCTCATACTGAGCGATGCGATTCTCGATGGCCGGATCCAAAGTCGATTCGTATTGCAATTGGTGAAGTTTGGCGAGTCCATCCAACGCACTTCGGCGACTCGATTGCCGAATCCCTTCGGGCGAATTCAGATACAAGACAGCATCTTCATCGGATCGCAGTTCGACTCCGTCGTACTTGCCGGGCAAAAAACCGCTGCCCCATAGTCTTGCGAATAACGGTTGGCCGCCACGTTCCTTCGATACCATGACGACAAACGCGGGCAGGTCTTCGTTCTCGCTGCCCAGTCCATACCACGACCATGCGCCCATGCTGGGCCGGCCAGGGAACTGCGACCCGGTTTGCATCATCGTGACACCTGGACCATGGTTGATCGCCTCAGTGTTCATTGACTTGATCACACACAGTTCGTCGGCAATCTTTGCCGTGTGTGGCAACAGATCGCTCATCCACGTTCCACTCTCGCCGTGCTGTGAAAACTTGAACGGCGAACCGACGATTGGCAACGTTGCCTGGTGGGCACTCATGCCGGTCAAACGTTGACCCATGCGAATCGAAGCGGGCAATTCTTGGCCATCGCGTTCGTTCAGCACTGGCTTGTAGTCGAACAAATCCATTTGCGACGGAGCGCCCGATTGAAACAAAAAGATGATTCGTTTGGCTTTCGGCGCATGGTGCATCCCCGCCTCGATAGCCGCTTCCGCGGACGACGAAGCCCCCATGGCCATGTCCTGCTGCAGCAGACTGCCCAACGCCATCGAGCCGATCCCATAGCCAAGTTGGCTTAACCATTGGCGGCGAGATAGCGGGTTGATGTCGTTGCCGGTGCAAACGTGTTGAATTGATTTATTCATTGGTGCCTCACACACTCGTCAAGGTTCATGATGGAACTGACCAAGACAGTAGCCGCGGCCAGATGTGCCGGACTCGCCTTCGTTACAACGGAAGCCTGGCCGGTCTTCAAAAACTCGGTTGCCAGTTCCGGATGCTTCGAAAATTCGTCGAATTGTTTCGTGTACATTTCAACCAGAATCTCCGTCTCTCGTTGACTTGGCTGTCTTGACGTCAGACGCAAGAACGCATCGCCTGCAAGTTCCACCGGGCTCTCGCCGTACGTGTCAAGCAATTCAGCCGCCATGACTCGCGAGGCTTCGATGAATTGCGGACCGTTTAGCAACACAAGTGCTTGCAACGGTGTGTCCGTCAACTCGCGTTTCATGCGGCAAACTTCGCGACTGGGGGCGTTAAGCGTCATCATGACTGGGGTCGGTGAAGCACGTTTCCAAAACGTGTACAGGCTTCGGCGATAGAGCTTTTCCCCTTTGTCGATCTCAAGAGGCGTGTAGGCCAACGCCAAGTCGTAGGGCTTGACCGGTTCACCACCCACGACGTCGTTGAGGAGTCCGCTGGTCGCAAGGACGTTGTCACGAATCATCTCGGCCGACAACCGTGACCCTGTGCCACGGGCGTAGTAGCGGTTCGTGGGATCTCGATCGCGTTGCTGCTGCGAAACCGCAGCGGTTTGGCGGTAAGTTGCCGATAATGCGATCTTGCGAAGCATCGAACGAACGTCCCAGCCGGATGCGACGAAGTCTCGGGCAAGCCAATCCAACAGTTCTGGGTGCGTCGGCATTTCACCTTGATTGCCAAAGTCTTCCGGCGTTAGAACAAGTCCCTGTCCGAACATCAATTGCCAGTAACGATTGACGGCCACACGCGAAGTCAGCGGATGGTCAGGGATGGTCAACCAACGTGCCAAGCCGAGTCTGTTGCGTGGCATTTCGTCCGACATCGGCGGCAGGAATGTGGGCGTGCGCGGCGATACCGGTTCGCCCTTCGCATCGTAGACGCCGCGATCAAGAAGATAAGTCTGTCGTGGAGCGTCAAGTTCTCGCATGATCATGATGGCGGGAATCGAATCCATGTGCGCATTGATGGCCGACCGGGCATCGCGAACGGCTTTTCGCAACTGATTCGATTCGTCGTCTGCGGCCAACAAGAAGTACTCTTGCAATTGTTTTCGATCGTGACGAGACAGCGTGGCAACCGGTTTGTCCATCAAGCCCTGTAATGCGTTTGCGTCAAATAACTGTGCCACTTCGATCGCGCTGATTTCGCGATCAAAAACGTCAAAGTCATCGACTTGACCATCCACGAAACCGCGATCGCGATAGCGAGACCCGATCGCCAGTTCGTAGTAGTTGACCTTGTCGTAGTTTTCCGCCCATTGGCTAATGTTACGGGTCAAATGGTCTTTCACCGTCACGGTTTTGGCTGCCTTTCCGTCCACGAAAATCTTCAGCCCCGCGGCGCGACTTGAACCGTCGTAGGTGACGGCGACGTGGTACCATCGATCGATCTCCATGGGCTCGGTCGTCTCGACCGCGATCGCATCACCGGGCCAAAAATGGCACAGCTTTGCGCTCAGGATGCTGCCTTCGCGAGTCAGTTCGTATCCGATCGAACCGGCATCGTCCCAACCACGTGAGCGTCGATAGATGACTGCTCGTTCTTCGACTTCAGGTGACGAAATCCAAAGCGAAAACGAGAATGGATCGTGACGCTCGAACCAACCAACTTCTGGAATCTCGACCGCATCTTCGCCCGTCAATTCGATCGCCTTCCCAGAATGGCCTTCCACTAGCTTGTTGACCGACGGTGTTACCGCCTCGGGACCAAAACGGTTCGTCAGCCCAAAGTTCTTGGAATCGACTTTGGGTTCCGACGCTTCGGATGGTTCGTCCTCCTGCTTCGCATCCTTCGTATCGGCTTTTTTCTTGTTCTTTCGTTTTTCAGTCGGCTTTTCGTAAACAACCTTGAATTCGTCAAACGAAAGCGACGTGACATGACCCGGCATCAGCGTTTCGGTCTTACGTTCACTCAACCAAGCAGCGAACGCCGTTTTCGCTTCGCCGTCTAAGTGCTGTTGCAACGCGGCTTCGGACTTTGCCAACTCTTGGGTTAAGGCGTCAAGCTTTTCCCGCTGCTCGTCATTGGGCAGCGGCATCGCCGGCGTGGGGACGGCGGGTGTGAAGTAAGAGATCAGTCCGTTTTCGTCGATGTTGTCAAAAAATGCGCTGAACGAATAATAGTCATTCGCCGTCAGCGGATCGTATTTGTGATCGTGACAGCGGCAACATTCCATCGTCAACCCAAGCATCGCGGTACCGACGGTGTGCGTTCGGTCGGAAACGTTTTCAACGCGAAATTCTTCCACCGATACGCCGCCCTCGCGTTGGTGTGAATGCAATCGATTGAATGTCGTCGCCAGCAACTGCTCACGCGTCGGGCTAGGCAAAAGATCACCGGCGAGTTGCCAAGTGATGAATTGGTCGTACGGCATCCCTTGTTTGTAGGCGTCGATGACCCAATCACGGTACGGCCAAACGAATCGTTCGGTGTCTTGTTGGTACCCATACGAATCGGCGTAGCGAGCGACGTCCAACCATTCACTGGTCATGCGTTCGGCGTAGGCATCGCTGGCAAGCAAACGGTCGACGACCTTCTCTTCCGCCGTCGGTGTCGCGTCGGCGACGTAGTCATTGATTTCGTCTTCGGTCGGCGGCAACCCGGTCAGATCGAACGTCACGCGGCGCAGCCATTTGTTTTTGGGAGCCGCGCCGGCCGGTTCCATCTTCTTGGCGACCAGCGTCTTAGCGATGAACTGATCAATCGGGCCTTGTTGCCAATCGGCCAGTTCACCAATTTCCGACATCGCCGGCGTTTCGATTTGTTCGGCCAGCGGCGTGAACGCCCAGTGCGATTCAAATGCTGCGCCCTGAAGAATCCACTGATCCAAAATTTCTCGTTCCCGGTCCGTCAACGGCTTCAACGATCCCTCCGGCGGCATCGGATCATCTTCATCGTGAATCCGGACGTGCAATTCGCTCTTTTCAAGATCGCCGGGAACAACGCCAAAGTAGACACCCAAATCGACCGTCGCATTGTCGAACGTATCGACGCGGAACTCCGATTCCTGATTCGCGGCATCAGGCCCGTGACACTTGAAGCAGCGGTCCGACAGGATCGGCCGCACATCTCGGTTGAACGAGACAGTGTCGGCGCTAACCACGCCCGCCAGGCTCAAACACACGAAGGCGTTTGAAAACGTCATGATCCAATGAGGTGCGACTTTTCGCTTTTTCATCACTATGGTGCTGCTTCTTAGAATCCGAGGATCGGGCAAGAGGCGTCGCCGGTCCGTACTGCGACTGCAGATCACGTCCGTCCATATTTTGCACCAAAAGCAACGGCGTGTCTTGTATATCAACGGTCGTTTTTGGTACGTTTTAACGATGTCGCAAGCCGCCAAAAACAAGCCGCGTGAGTTTCAGGACTCCTTTTTTGCACAGAATCCTGGCATTCGGCAAGCATTCGAATTGTACGAATACCTTCCGGCGGTGCTTTTCTATGCCAAGGATTCCGATCACCGGTACATCGGCGCCAACAAGCGGACGCTGGCGGATGTGTTCGGCATGGAATCGAAGGAAGAATTGCTCGGAAGAACCGACCTCGAATTCCAACCGCCAGCACTCGCCGAGGCCTATCACGCCGAAGACCGACGAGTGATGGAGGGCGGGAAGATCATTCCCAACCAGGCGTGGTTGGTGCCCCACGTTCGTGGAACACCAAGTTGGTACGTTTCTACGAAAACGCCGTTGTTCAATCCTGGCGGAAAGGTGATCGGTCTAGCGGGAGCCATGTATCCGGTTGCCACGGGCGATGACCAAATGGCGTTTTTTCAAGAACTGTCGCCGGTCATCGAGCATATGGACGCGAACTACACCGATTCGATTTCGATGGCCGCGATGGCGGCCAAGGCGAGCCTTTCGCCGACCCAGTTCAATGCGAGATTCCGCGCCATCCTGCGACTTTCGCCGACCGAGTACGTGTTGTCGCGTCGCATCCAGCATGCCCAGCGACTGTTGACGCAAACCGAAAAGAGCATCATCGACATCAGCAGTGAAGTCGGCTTCTTTGACCAAAGCCACTTCACCAAACGCTTCCGCCGGGTGACGGGACTGACACCGCTTGGCTATCGAAAACGATTTCGATAGCCCGCAAGTCGAGTGCTTTCGAGCTTCAAGTCGACCGTTAACTTTCCGGCACAAAACCGCCGGCTTCGATGACCACTTCGGGCGGCAGTCCGTTGTTCGCCTCCACGGGTATTCCGGCAGATGTTTGCAAAAAGTCCTTGAAGCTTGGTTCGGGCGGCAGCGGGTTGTAGGGCAAGCAGCAATTGGTGCATTGACCATCCACCATTCCGCCAGCCGTCGTCCCCGGCAGCATGAGAAGCAATTCCGGTTCCAGTTCCCCTGGTTCGATCCAGAGTCCTTCGGGCGTCAACTCCATCGTTCCCAGGTCAAAGTCTAAGCCACGGCGTACCACTTCGTAATTGACGAAGATGTTCAGCAGTCCGTTCTGGGCGTCCAACAAATCGCTGAGCGCACTGATCGCGTCACGAGCGGCCGTTGGACCGGCCGGGCGACCGCGGGAGTCATTGATTTCACGAATGTCCGCGTTCAATTCGATCTGCTGAGCCGCGATTCGAACCGATTGTCGGCCCAGTTCAAACGTCAAACGGTTCGCTTGAAGCTGTCGAATCTCGGCTCGCAGCAGTTGCCAAATGCTGTCCTCTAGCCCGTAGTAGGATCGCTTGGCTTGTTCATAGCGAATCAAGCTGGTTCGATACGCATTGCGTTCAAGCAAGCGGGTGATCGGCGCGTCCCAACGCAATCCGACTCGCAATCGTCCGGTGTTGCTTCGCAGGTCGAGCGGGTTGTTGCCAACGTTTTGAACATCGCCGCTGAATTCAAGGTCCAGCGTGCTTTCCAAATCGTCCGCGACGACTTCGATCGCTCGCCACGTATCCACCAAAGCGGCTTTCGCATTCGCCAAGTCACGACGGTTCTTGCGAGCGATTTCAAACGCGGTTTCCGGTGCGATGTCGACCGATGGCAGGACAACCTTTTCGGTCCGCGCCCGAGCCTGGATCAACTGCAGTGCCAGCACGTCGTCACCGAGGTCGGCCAACAGGTTCTGGGATGCCAGAATGACGTCGTCACGAAGCCCCGTCGCCAGTTCGTCGGGTTCCAGGTCGCCACCTTCGTCCGCCAGGATCGTTTCGAGAGTTTCTTGCAGTTCGGCAATCTTATCGTTGTAGGATTGGAACCGTTTTTCCAGTCGGTCGTACGACTGTTGCAACAGTGGTGCGAGCTTTTCGAGTTCATCGATTTCGAAGATCGACTCGTCGATTTCCGACACGTTTAACAATCCACAAATGCTCTGCTGTTCCGTTTCGTAGACCTTCATCAAGTCTTTGTTTTGTTTTTGACGCTCGCCCAATGACTCGTTGAACGTCTCGATATCTTTCGCAACCGACGGCAAGTCTTCGTCGATCAACTTTTTGTTGAACTCGGCCAGTGGTTCGATTTCTTTGCGGAGTTCCTCGAGTGTTTCTTTCAAGCCTTCGCTCCATTCGAGCGACGAACTTGGCAGTTTCGTATCCGGATCGATGCCCGTTTGAGTGCGTTCCAAAATCGCGACGTTCAACACGCCGACGTCCGATCGCAGCAGGCTGAGTTCTTCACGCCGCAGCAATAGCGTTCGGTCGATCAGCTCGAATTGGTCCAGGAACGGATCGTCCAACTTTGCACAGATATAAGGTGGCAGTCCCAGCGTTCGCAAAAACGCGTCCACCGAGCGTTGGTAGTTGGCTTGTTGATTGACCAAGTCACTTTGCGATCGCAACAGACTTGATCGTGCTTGTGCGACTTGCAATCGCTGACGCACGATCGAGTCGGCATCGTCCGGAATCTTGGTCAACAACTCGATCAAAGTGTCTTCGAGCACCAACAAGAACTCGGCCTGTCGGGCGATGTTTTCTTCCAGGTTGCGAATCCGCAATTCGGTTTGCAACAGTCCAAGGTAGCCGCCGACGTTGCCTGTATTGGTCACGTTCGCATTGGGAACGTTGTTGCCGAGTCCGCCGGCACTGAATCCGCCCGTTCGCAACGTGCTTTCGGTGGACCGACCGATCGTGACATTCAGGAAGAAGCTGCGACGGAATCGTTCGAACGAACGAACGTTAGCCAGCAGTGCGCGTTCGGCGAACGTCAAATCTTCGAGCACTCGGTCGCGACCGGCACGCCGCAAGAGAGGTTGAATCAACGAGAAGTCCAATACGGTCGATGCGCTCTGCGAATTCGGACCGCTTAATTCCCAAACGATGCTGTTGGCAACACCGGCGACCAACTCGCCGCCGGTCGCAAAACTGCGTTGCAACGCCAGGTCTCGTCGTCCATTGCTATTGGGACCGATTTCGAATCGCGTGCTGCTGGCTCCCCCACCTCCATTGCGAGCCGAACCGTCGGCAGTCAAGAACGTTCTACCGCCGCCGAAAAATTGTGTGTCGAATTGAAATCGTTCGGCACTGACTTGCAGCGCCGACAAATACAACTGTTCGACCTGGGCCTGGTACTCGGGCGAATGCAACAGCGCGATCTGGACCGAGTTCTCGAGATTCAGCACCAACACGCCGTCTTCGTTCAGCGGTAGAAACTGCCACCAATCTGGACTCTCGGTCGTGTTGGTCAGCCCCGCGGCTTCCCACATCGGGTATCCCCGGCGGCCGTCAACGCACTGCATGTATTGGTAGGACGACGGGTCATCCAGCGGCATCGGTTGAAAGTCCAAATCGAATGGGTTGAACATCCGACTGCGTCGATCGACTTCGATACGAACCGCTTGGCTGGGCGGGCGAGCGACGTGAGAGGACTTCTCTGCTATCAGGGCGTGGGCCTCGCAATCGGCCTGCTTGCGATAGAATTGCCGATGGCACCCCGTCGAGGCGGCGATCCCAAGAACGATCATTCCCACGGTTGCGGCCAAGGGCACTACGGCGTTTGATCGAATCGTTGTCATAGGGCAGGTCAATCGTCGAAAGCGAAAACATCGATGTACAGTCGCAGACCGGCACTCCGTGCGCATTCGGTCCCGTCGTTATCGGTTTCGGTTTTTCAAGCCCTTCGATTGCGGGGCAATTATGCCGAGGTTGCCGGTTTTCCGGTTACCCCCGTCCGGTGGTAACGACTAAGCGGATTGCCTCGGTTATGCGGAAAAGTCTCGAAATGAGGTGATGGAGCGACCTGAAGGCGCTAGAAGAGGGGTCGAAAGGGCAACAAATTGCCCAATGAGCCCAACCGTGGCGAGAAAACCTTGACGCTGCAAATTGCCCAACTTAGTATTCGGGGAGGCAATTTCGGCCACTCCTCTGCTCTTTTTGGTGTTCAGCGCTCAAAATTGCAGGTTCGACGGCTTCATCTTCCGATAGGAAACAATGCATTCCTAGGGAAAGTTGAGCTCGAGAGCTGCTTGCGGGAGACGCGTTCCATTTCACTCGCCGCGATGGTGATCTCAAAACGACCATGAAGTTTGTCATCCTCGGTCTGTTGGTCGTTCTGCTGATCGGCTTCTTCGTAATGGTTTGGAAGGCCGCGTCCGGTTGGCGTTGGTTTCAAATCGTGCCTGTCTGCATCACCATGATCTTGGCGGTGCTGTTCTTGTTCCCGACCGCGGGCGTGTTGAAGAGTCGTGCGGCGTGGCATCAGGTCCGTGAAAAGCTAGAAAAACAATTTGCTGAGGTCGAAGCCGAGCACCGGCTGATTTCTCGCGGCGATCCGACCGATCCCACCGGCGGTGACGGAGTTCGTCAATTGTCACAGCGGCTTTCGAAGCTGGGAATCGAAGCAGGACGTCGCTGGCGAAACCTGCAGATGAAGAACGTTGCCGACAATCAAATCACTTTGGTCCAGCTGGTCGAAGATACCGGTGTGGCCGGCGTCCCCGGTGAAGAGCCCGCGGCTGCCGTGGATCCGGCACCGATGATCCCAGTTGATTTGGTTGTGTACGGTTTCGGCGAAACACCGCGTCCCGACGTGCCGACTCCTATCCCAACGTTCTTTTTGGGTGAATTCCGAGTCACGGCCAGCACACCGAACCAAATCGTGATCACTCCGACGGGACCGCTCGAGCCAGCTCAATTGCAAGCGATCGGCAGCGGTCAAGCTCGCAGTTGGTCGATCTACGAGTTGCTGCCGCTTGACGGACATACGCCGTTTATCGCCGAAGGTAGTGTCCCCAGTGACGACAACTGGCTCGGACGTGTCGACGAAGAATTGGTCAAGTCGATAATCGGCAAAACCGTTTCCCCCGAAACGCTGAAGAATTACCTGCGTGACGGTTCACGGGCGACACAAGACGATCCGCCACTGAGCCGATGGACCAAGGTTGAATTCATCAAGAATCATTCCATCGAAGTCGACAGCCCCGAACAACGTGGCGCACTCGAAGGTGGATTCTTCGACGGAACGGGTCGCGCGGTGGATGCAAGGTTGCAACGTGGCGACGGCGGCAGCGTCAAGTTCAAGAAGGGCGACATCTACTTGTTCAAAGAAGATGCCGCAGACGTTTTGATCGACGAGGGCGCGGCAAAACTGATCGACCGATATTACATCCGCCCTTTGAATGACTATCGATTCATTCTGCGGCACATTCGCTTGCGATTGGCCGAGTTGGAAAACCGAAAGGCCGAACTGACTCAGGCGGAAACCGTTTTGAAGGAAGCGATCGACAAGAGCAACGGCATGCTGGTCGCCAACCAAGGTATCAAGGTTCGTTTGGAACAAGACTTGAAGCAGTTCGAGGTTGAATCCAAAGCGATCAGCGAATATGCAGCAGAAACGGACGCGACGGTCAAAGCAATGCGTCAAGAAATGCAGCGTCTGCATCGTGAAAACCTGCAGCTTGAACAGCAACTCAACCGAATCCATCGTCGCGTTGAACAAAACGTCAACGTGTTGACGACGGTTCAGTGATTTTTTCGGTACACTGGAATCTGTGTCAGTTCAGGCTTCAGCGGTATTAGGAATCGACGATCATGACGGGCAGGTGGGTAGAGGTTGAGTTTGATTGTCTGCCGTTGCGCAGCGTCACGCGGATGGACGTTCCCGTCGATGCGTCGCCTCGCTATGAACAGTTTGTGTTGCGAGTCAAAGATGCAATGGCAACGCACGGTACGCACAACACGTACTATCTGCACCGTGGTCAATGTGTGTATCACTTGACCAACGATCCCAATCGCGGCCAAATTGTGTTCTCGTTCGAGGGCACGGTGATGACGGGCGAGAAGGACATCCAAACCAAAGCGGTTGATGTACACGTCCAACTGAAAGGCGAAACGTGCAGTTGGTTGAACGAACCCATGGTTGAATTTTTGACCGAAAGCGTTCGGCATGCACTGCTGGTCGAATTCGACCGCTACATCGAAGCGGGTGACATGACCAAGACGGAAGAACGCCTGAAAGCGATTCAAGAGCAGAGTGATTCGTCCGACGGTTTCGTCGGCATGTACTTGTAGTCACTCTCGGCGGTGCGGAATTCGCAAAGGATCACCGCAGCATCTTCGTCAAGAAATAGCCCATCATGACGCCTCGCGCAGTCCACAAAATCGTGCGGATCCAATTGGTGTTGACCAATCGTCGATACACTTCGACGTCAAAGCCGGAACCCAACCGTTCGTGACACGGCACTTGCAGAACCGCCGTCGAAATCCAAATGGCGATGATCATCGCGACGCCGACCCACGCCGCCCATCGCGGAAAACCATCCGGCGCCATCGCCAAAAGCATGCACGCCGTCGCGATTTCGATCAACATCGGGACTCCGACGATGGGCGTGATCAATCGATTATGGTCCGCAGCATAGCGAATAAATTCGCTCTCCCCCACGCGATCGAACATCGCGTAGTGTACGACCTGGACCATCCAAATCAGACCGACCATGTACCACGTCGAACACAGATTTAAGATAAAAAGAGTGTTGGCGTTCATGCTTCCGATCTCAGCCGGTTTCGCCCCAACACGTATCGAAGGAACGGTTCCAATTCGGTGAACCGAAATCGATAGCCCGCCGCCTGCAACCGCGTCGGCTCGGCACGGCAACTGGACAACAACAGCGCGTCCGCCATTTCGCCCAGCGCTGCTCGGAGTGCGAACGCAGGGGCCGGAAACAGTGCCGGTCGACCCACAACACTGGCCAGCGTTTTTGCAAACTCACCATTGGTGACCGGTGTCGGCGAAACGAAATTGACGGGTCCCGACATCGAAGGGTCGGTGATCGCGTGATAGATCGCACCGACGACATCGTCCAACGCGATCCAGCTCCACCATTGGCGGCCATTGCCCAGCGACCCGCCGGCCAGCTTTGCCGGCAGCAGCGATTTTTCGAGCGCGCCGCCCTGCGGTGACAAAACGATTCCGAAACGAGCATGGACGACGCGAATGCCCGCATCGATGGCCGGCTGACAAGCGGCTTCCCATTGGCGAGCGACATCCGCTAGAAACGAATCGTCGGGCTGGGAATCTTCGGTGAGAATCTCATCGCCACGATCCCCGTAAATGCCCGTCGCCGACGCGCATATCAAAACCGATGGCTTTCGATCCAGTCGGGCCAGCAACTCGCAAAGTTGGCGTGTTTTGACGACGCGGCTGTCGCGAATTTCCTGTTTGACGGGGTCGGTCCAACGTTGGTCAGCGATCGACTTTCCGGCTAGGTGAACCACGGCATCAACACCTTCGAACTTTTGCAAGTCATCGTCATTTGACCAAGCCGCGATGGTGTTGGGGTCTTTGTCGACGGACCGAACGATCGGGCGAACTTGATGCCCTAAGAGTGTCGCCAGCGCCGACAACTGGCTGCCCACCATTCCGCTAGATCCGGAAATGGCGATCGTCATCGGTTCGGCCGGACGATCGTGATGCAATTGCAAGTCATCCTGAGTCAAACGGTGACGAAACGCGAACATCGCCTCAATCGTTCGGCGGGCTTTCGATCCGCCAAACAATCGCCCGACCGCGCCCAGCGGAACTCGATACCGAATCTGGTCTCGCAGTTGAGACATCGAACTTTGTTCGGTAGACGGTTCGCTGAATTCATGGCGGTGATCCCACGATGCAAAAGGTCCGGAAACCTGAGTGTCGGCAAACAGCCGCGGCCGGTCGTATTCGGTGTGACGGGCGACCCAGCGAAACGGAATCCCAAAAATCTTGGTCTTCATGACCACTTGGCTGCCAACGGTCAGCGATCCGTCGGAATGCTCAAGTTCGACAGACTCCCACGGCGGGATCAACCGAGACAGTGCTCCCGGGCGTTCGTGATATGCGAATGCTTGGTCAATCGGCACGGCCAACGAGACCGTCGCCGCATAGAATTCGTCTTCGGCCATGCAGGTGTACGTTCTTTTGTGCGTGGGAATGGCTGCGTCGAAAAAACTCTAGCGAGCCATCAAGCCGATCAGCGCTCGACAGAAATCCGGCAAGTCGTCCGGGCGACGGCTGGTCACGTGGTGACCGTCGACAACGACCGACGCATCTTCGTAGGTTGCACCCGAATTGACGAGGTCGTCCTTGATGCCCGGCGAACCGGTCACTCGCACGCCTTTGTAGACACCCGCCGAGATCGGAATCCATCCGCCATGGCAAATCGCGGCAATCGGTTTCTTATCCGCGTCGAAGGCGCGGACCAAGTCGAGAACCGCCCGGTCGCGGCGCAACTTGTCGGGCATGAATCCGCCCGGCACAACCAATGCATCGAAGTCCCCCGCATCCATGTCCGCGATCGCGGCATCACTGGTACACGGGTATCCATGTTTCCCGTTGTAGTGCGTTTTCGCGTCGGGGCCAGCGACGACGGTGGAGGCACCGGCCTCTTCGAGTCGCAGTTTCGGGTACCAAAGTTCGAGGTCTTCGTAGATCTCGCCGGTCAAAATCAAGACGCGTTGGCCGGCCAGCGGGAGATCAGACTCGCTCATATTGCTTCACTTCCTGTTTCACCAGTGCGGATTCGGATGCAATCGTCCATCGGTAGAACGAAAATCTTGCCATCGCCGATCTCGCCCTCGGATCCCGTCCGCCCGCCCGCGACGATCGCGTCGATGGTCGGTTGCACGAACTCTTCATTGACGGCGATCTGCAATTGAACTTTGCGAAGCAGGTTCACGCTCGAGTCCAAGCCGTGTTGGGCCCCGGTTTTTCCCCGCTGGCGACCAAAGCCTTGGCAATCCAACACCGTCAATCGAACGACTTCGACTTGGCTGAGTTCCGCCTTGATGGATTCCAGCTTGCCCGGCTGGACAATTGCGATGACAAATTTCACGGTGCTTCGACTTTCACGGTGCTTCGACGAGTCCATAAAACAAAGGTGACAATAGCGGGGCAGATCGTGATTGTAGATGGTCGACCGGTTGGCGACTACGCAACGTTCGCGGGTACGAAAAAAGCCGACGCCTCTGACGAGACGCCGGCTTTCTCAAGATCGACCGCTGGTTTGCCGGATTCGAAAAACCCGAACTCAGGTGAGCGAGGCGGACGCCCACCCGAGCCGGGATCTTCTGGCCCAGGCAAGAGCCGAGAAGTCGTCTTGTCTCCCCGTGTTCCCTTTCCGCACCGGGTGCCTCGCCGCCTCGGTCAGGACGACCGTGGCGACGAAGCATTGGTGGGTAGCTCGTTTCGACGCTGCCAAAACAACGTCGATTGAATTCACTAGATGACCGCACCGCCAGAGACTGCGTCCGACGGGTATGCGTGCATGCCGTGCTCGGAAATATCCAAGCCAGCGGTTTCCTCTTCGGCCGAGACTCGAAGCATGCCAAGCGCCTTCAGCACCAGGAACAAACCTCCCATCGTGACGAACGACCAAGCACATATCGACACCGTACCAATCAACTGCACCATCAAGCTGGTTGCACCACTGTCGAGGTGGGTGTTGGGAAGCAGGCCAAGTGCCAAGCAGCCCCAAACGCCGCACAATCCGTGAACGGGCCATGCACCAACGGGGTCGTCGATCTTGGCTTTGTCCAGCAGGATCACACCCAAGACGACCAACGCACCAGCGACACCGCCGACAACGATTGACCAAACGTTCGAGAACGCGTCACAGCAAGCCGTGATACCGACCAATCCACCCAGCGCACCGTTAAGACTCATTGTCAGGTCGGGCTTGCTGAACATCGCCCAGCTCAACGCGGTCGCAATCACGGCACCCGCCGCAGCAGCCAGAGTTGTGTTCACGGCAATGAAGACCGTCGCGTCAATGTCGCCTGTACCTTGGAACGCCAGCTGGCTGCCAGGGTTGAATCCGTACCATCCGACCCATAGGATGAACACGCCCAGTGCAGCGAAGGCGATGTTGTGACCGGGAAGGGGCACACTCTTGCCATCGGCGGTGAAACGTCCCAGGCGTGGGCCAAGGATCATCGCACCGGCTAGGCCGGCGAATCCACCAACCGCGTGAACGACTGCCGAACCTGCGAAGTCCTGGAAGGCCATCGTGTATTCGCCGTCAACCAGTTCGCCAAACTGCATCAACCATCCGCCGCCCCACTTCCAGTAGCCGCTGATCGGATAGATCAATCCGGTCAACATCGCGCTGTAGATCAGGTAGGCGGTGAACTTCATTCGACCCGCGACGGCACCCGATACGATCGTCGCGGCAGTCGCTGCGAAAACGGCTTGGAAGAACCAGTCGACTTGAGGCGAGAATGTTCGATCAGCGGCGGAGTCATAGATGCCGCTGCCGCCGAAGGCAAAGTAGGCGTTGTCTACTTCCCCATAGCTGCCCGGATACATCAATCCGAAACCGACGGCGAAGAACAGCAGGGCCCCGACGGCCAAGTCCATCACATTCTTCGACAAAATGTTGATCGTATTCTTCGCCGAGTTCAGTCCGACTTCGACCATCGCGAAGCCTGCCTGCATGAACAAGACCAGCACGGCGCACAGAAATAGCACCGCGTTGTCCAAGGCGTAGCCGACACCCAGATCGGCATCGGCAGCGGGCTCGGCCTCAGCGACCGCTTCGACCACTTCCGCAACCACTTCATCTTGGGCAAATGCTGTTGACGTCGAAATCATGTTGATTCCGAACACGGCCCCAAGGACCAAACATGTGAGCAACGGTGCTCGCAACCAATGAACCATTCTGAAACCACCTTCTTAATCGGAGTTGAAACTGTTCGAGCGACGACGGCGACTCTGCCGTTGCACTGACTCGGCGTGGGCGAGCACACCGCAGCTTCTCACCTACAACTCCTGCCCGGGCCATCTTCAGATACGCTCGTGAGTCGGTTGCGTGAGGAATGGGGTGCATTCGCTCGCTTGCTGGCACGGGAGAGCAAGAGGAGTGCCAATGCGGTTGTTCGGCGTTTCGATTCAGGCGTAAGTTGTTCTAGGCAATGGCTTTGCAGAATTGTTAATTTTTCTGATAACGCCGAAGATCGCGATTTTGCTAGCTCGGCGTGCCCAGGCATTGGGCATGGGTGGCTGCTGTGCATGCTTTCTGTGCAAACAAAAAAAGCCCGCCAACGACTGAGTCGAAGGTGGGCTTTTCGGTGCGATTAAATCGGTTCAGGCGTCAGCAAATCGCGTTCGCTAGGGGCCGACTTTGGATCAGATTAGTAGGTGAAGATCGTATCGATACCGAACGTCGTTTGATCGCCAGCGTTGTCTTCCAACAATGCGAAGTCGGCTGCGGCCAGGCGGTCTTTGTTGCCATCGACCCAATCCCAACGAATTTCGGGGCGGATCGTCACGTTCGCGTGCGGCTTTATATTCATGCCAAGCGTCATCGCGAAGATGTCGTAGTCGCCGATGGCAGCGGCCGGCAAACCATAGCCTTGGCTATCCGCTTGGACATTCCACCATTCGAAGCGACCGCCCAGTTGAACGCGATCGTTGATCGATCGGATCAAGTACTGGTTGATTCCGAAGGTTTCGCGAACGGTTTCTCCGGCCGCATTTTTCGAATTCAGCAGGTCCGTTTGGAAGACGTAGTTCAACTTTTCGGTCAACGTCAACTGAGCGACCGTTGAGGTCATGTAGCCCCGTTCGCTGCTGCCCGCACGGTCATTGAATCGACCGCCGATCATCGTTGACGTGATGTTCAGGTCATCGGTCAATTGTACCGACGAACCACCGATCACCGAATCACCGTTATCGTCGAAGCCGCTGTCCCAACCCATGACGTAACCACCGAAGATGTCGATGTCGTCGGTCATGTTGTAAGTGAACAGAGCACCCGAGTGCGTAAACGGTTCGCTGTTGTACATCGTGTAGGCGTGGCTATAGAAAAAGTTGCCGGTCGCCTGGACGACTTCGTAACCGATGATGGTGTAGAAGTGACCGACTTTTACGGACAAATCGCCATACCCGGCCTCGAGGTAGACTTGCGGCAACGCATTGCCATAGTCGGGACCGTTGTCCCAACCATTGTCCCAGCTGTTGGTGTCGATGCCGAATGCCTGTGTGTCAGGACCGTCGGTGCCGTACACATAGTCGACTCGACCGCCGATGTCGAAACCGTTCGACGTGTCGATTGCCTTCTCGGCATAGACCCATGCCTGGTGAAGCTGGAAGTCGTTTTTGCGACTGTTAAACAGCGCCAAGTCATTGTTGTGATAACCCAACTGGGCCCAGCCGCCCATTGAAAATCCACAGCATTCGCCCAGCAGGCTGATCGGTTCGCCCAGGCTACCTTGGCCCAAGAAGCCGCTATCAAACAGCCCCCCTTCGCCACAGCCGCCACCGGCGCCGCAGTCCATTGCATAGTCACCCGATCCACAGGCACCGGATCCACAATCACTCGTGCCACAGTCGGCCGAGTAATCGCCGAAGCCGCCACTCATGAAGCCGCCGTCACACGTTCCGTCACAGCTGCCTTCGCAACCGCAGGCCGGAATTTCGTCGTCGCAGTAACTGACCTGCGAAACTGCCGATTCGTGGGGGCTGCTCGTCTGACCGTATAGGTTCGACGCGTTGCTGCCGGCGTTGATCACGGCGCCACCACAAAGAGCGGCAAGGAAAGCCAATTTGTTAAGTCTCATTCGTCCTGGACTCCCATCCATGTTTCGTCGGCCGGCGTTGCTATGTGGTTGCACCGGGTTGCTAGTCCAAGCATCGGCATTCATTTCCATCAAAATCCAACCTTCCCGCAAATACCAAATAACCAGAACTACCTGGTTTAACACGCGGTGATAAGCTTTGACGGTCAGGGGAAACGTGACACGGGGAGCCGTGGCTCCGGTGGCATGACGAAGTCGCCGAAATCGCCGAAATCGCAGAAACTTAGAAACGCAGAAACATGGGGTCGAGAAACGAAAAAACCCGACGGCTCCCAATTGGGAACCGCCGGGTCGATAAGTAGGCAAGTCGTTTGCTTGAAGCCGGTGACTTGACCGTCCGGGGAGTCTCGATCAGGCCCCGCGGCAAACGTCTTGGCAGTGGATATCCGGCTTGGCCGACTAGAACGTGAAGATCGTGTCGATTCCGAAGGTGGTTTGATCATCACCGTCTTCCAAGCCGGCGATTTGATCGTCGTCCCAGTCGAAGCGGATTTCAGGTCGAACCATGACGTTGGCGTGCGGCTTGTAGTTCGCACCCAAGGTCAAAGCGTACACGTCGCTGGCGTTACCAGCGGCCAAGTCAGCATTCCACCATTCGAAACGACCACCAACGGCCCAGCAATCGTTGAGCGTCTTGATCAAGTACTGGTTGATGCCGAACGTTTCACGAACGGTCGCACCATTGACGTCTTCGGTGTCCAAGAAGTCGCTTTGGATGATGTATTCGAGGCTATCGCTAACGGCATAGTCAGCGATGATCGAGTGCATGTATCCACGCTCGTCGGCACCGTAGCGAGCTTCACCGAAGCGACCGAAGGTGGTCGTGTAGATGAAGGTCAGGTCGTCGGTCAAACCAGCCGAGAAACCGCCCAAGAACGAGTCACCATTATCGTTGAAACCGCTGTCCCAGCCCGTGGTGTATCCACCCCAGACGGTCAGATCATCGCTTGCATTGTAGGTCGCCAAAGCACCGGTGTGGGTGAACGGCTCGCTGTTGTACATGGTGTAAGCGTGGCTGTAGAAGAAGTTCCCGGTCGCTCCGACAACTTCCCAACCGATGATGGTGTAGAAGTTACCCAGCTTGACCGACAAATCGCCGTAGCCCATTTCCAAGTACAGTTGTGGCAAAGCGTGACCGTAATCGGGACCGTTGTCCCAATCGTTGTCGTAGCCGGTACCAGTGCCGAAAGCTTGCGTATCTTGCGAGTCAGTACCGTACAGGTAGTCGATGCGACCACCGATATCGAAGCCGTTGCTCGTGTCGATTGCCTTTTCAGCGTACAACCAAGCTTGGTGGAGTTGCAGTTCGTCGGGACGGCTGTTGAACAGTCCGTTACCCTTGCTGTGGTAGCCCATTTGCACCCAACCGCCGGCCGACCAACCACAATGTTCGCCGAACAGAGTGTAGGGGTCGCCCAAGCAGCAGTCGCCGAACAGGCCACAGTCGTCTAGGCAGCTGCCGACGCCACAAGCACTGTCGCAACCGCTGTCGCAGCCAACTGCACAACCGCCGTCACAGCTGTTGTCGCCGCAACCGCAGTCGAGGTTCATCGACTCGCATCCGCAAGCCGGCTCGCCACAATCGCATGCAGCTGCTGCACAGTGAGAAACCAATTGAATGTCGTTTGACTGATCGGCGAACGCATTGCCCGCATAGGTTCCGCAAGCGAGTGCGGCAATCAGTGCTAATTTGCTAAGCTTCATCGTAAAGTTAACTCCCCAGTTATCCATTTTGGGATGCCATTGCTGGCACATTGGCGTGGAGCCAATCGAATCATTCGATCGCGTTTTAGGAACACTCCTAAAACCGGTTTTTCGAGTCCTCCGTCTTCCGCCATTCTTTGGCATTCGACTTCCCGAGCCACGCTCTGTCATCGCAGGTATTCATCGGAACGCGAATTGTGTTATGCCGCCAAAACCCAACCCACATCGCGAGAATCGATCTGATACCGTGCCACCATTGCGTATCGGAACGTTCATGCCGCTTGATCCTCGTATTCTTTTTGGGAAACCGATTCGTGTTACGTAAGCGGCTCCTAAATTAGAAGATGTAGCGATTAGCAAGCTTTTGCCGCTTGGTGCCCCACAGGTCAGTGGCCCTACCCGAGTTGTTGATTCTGCGTCAAACTAGGTGTTTGGCGAGTTTGCCGTCGATCGACCGCGTTAGCACTCCCGATTCCTCCGACCCATCGCGAACTGATCCCATGGCGTTTTGGCGTTCCAAGAAGACCGAGACCCCTGCTGCCGATGTCCCCTCGGTTCCCCCAGGCGATTCCACTGCAGAATCGGCGGATCCCATTGCGAGTTCGGTGGATCCCAAGCAACCCGATGCAGCAAAGGCCGGCGTCTTTTCCAAGATGCGTAGTGCGCTGACCAAAACTCGGCAAGCGCTCAACACCGACATCCGTGACCTGTTCAAAAGTGAAGGCCGGTTGGTCGATGACGAATTTTTGAACGAACTGTTTGCTCGATTGATTCGCACCGACATGGGCGTCGCTTCCGCAGAAGCGGTTCGCGACGACATCGGGACGCGTTTCCGAGCTCGTGTCGTGCACTTCGACGATATCCTCGAATCGATCACCGCCCAGACCCGCGAACTGCTGGCCCAGGAATCGACCGAGATTCAATTCGCCGAGTCCGGGCCGACGGTCATCTTGGTCGTGGGCGTCAATGGCAGCGGTAAAACGACGTCAATCGGCAAACTGGCGTATCACCTGCATTCGACCGGACACAAAATCGTGCTCGGTGCCGGTGACACGTTCCGGGCCGCCGCTGTGGAGCAGTTGACGGTATGGTCGGGCCGCATCGGTTGCGAGATCGTGACCGGCAAACACGAAGCCGATCCGGCCAGCGTCGCGTTCCAGACGGTGGAGAAAGCGATCGAGATCGGCGCCGACATCGCCATCATCGACACGGCCGGCCGGTTGCAAACGCAAACCAACCTGATGCAACAACTGGACAAGATCCGGCGCGTGATCGGCAAGAAGATCGAGGATGCGCCGCACGAGGTGCTGTTGGTGCTGGACGCCACGGCTGGCCAAAACGCGATCAGCCAAGCCCGCGGCTTCAGCGAAGCGGCCGGTTGCACGGGGATCGTGCTGGCAAAATTGGACGGTTCCGCCAAAGGTGGCGTGATCCTGCCCATCCGTGAACAGTTTCAATTGCCCGTCAAATTTGTCGGCCTCGGCGAAGGCCTGGAAGACATCGCCAAGTTCGACTCCACAACATTCGCCAAGGCACTGTTTGAATAGGGGAGTAGGCGACAGGTGACAGGTGACAGGTGACAGGTGACAGGTGACAGGTTTTTGATTTCTACCTATTCCCTGTTCCCTGTCACCTGTTCCCTACTTCAGCCCAACTGTCCATGGACGAGGCCAAGGTCATTGCCGAGGGTAGCGACCCGCCGCAAATGAACCGTTGGATCGCCCGTTCCACGGGGTTTGCTTCAAGCCAGAACGAGCGGGGTTCAGTTTCACATTCGCCCGGTGCGCTCGAGCCAGCCCTGATTCAAATGCGGACGTCTGGCTGCGAGGTTTTTGCCGACGTGTGCCCGCGACTCTAACCTTGTCGTGTCGAGTCCGCGGTGGGCTTGACCCTTTCCACGACGGAAGTGGTGGTGCATCGACTCAGGTCGTCGTTGCACACTTCGGATGATCCGAAGCGACCATGATTCTTGTTGTTCGATCGCCGAACCGATTTCGGCAACGATCGCGATGGAAAGGAATACCACGATGCCCGACACAAAGAAGTTTCTGTTCGCTTTCGTCGTGATGTTGTCCGCATCGACTCGTGCCATCGGTGGTGACGCGGAAACGATTCAGTTCGATCTGCCACCCGTCGTCGCTGCGGTTCCCGCGGCCGACGCGCCACAGGATCCATCGTTGGTCACGATCGAGTTGCGATTGTCATCGATGATCGTGACGCCGACGGTGCCCGACATCGACCAGTGGTTGGTGCGTTGCCAACCACGTGGCGGCGAGATCGCGATCGCGGATTTTTCGCCGCGAACCGAAACGGCCAGCGACGTCTCTTCGCCGATCCAGGTCAAACGCGTTGAGGAAAAATCTTCTTCGCTGGGAATGTCCGTCGATGGAGCGTACGGCCACTTTACCCGCGGAAACATTGGCGCCGATCAAGGCAATAAGAACGTCAACTCGGTCGAGTTCCATCGCCAAGCGGCCGTTCAAGCCGTCACCGCGGCAGGCACGATCAATCGCGGCCGCGGCGTTTACTTCAAGCTGCGATGGACGTCGCAACAAGTGCTGGAAGGCGAAAAGGTATTCTCCATCACCATGGCCGTTCCTGCTCAGTGGCGAGGCGGATTGATGGACGTTTCCGTCATCGCCCAAACCGATCGCAAAAAGTTCGGCGGGTTCGATCACGAAATCATAACCCTCGGCTCGGCGAACTTCGTCGTTGCGACCTACCGCGCCGGTGACGATGTTGCGGCGTCACGCGCGGCCCGAATCGCGGATGCCGAATTCATGTTGCGCCGGACCGCCAAAGAACTGACAACGCCGCCGGCGCCGCGGTCACTGCCATCGATGCTTCGCCACGTTGCGATGAAGTTGGACTTGGAACCAAGCAAGCCCGATACAAGATGGCTCCATCGATTGTTGACCGGAGCGGCGGATCCGTATTTGGATAAACAGATCACGAAGTTGCCGATGCCGGTTCGCGTGGCGGCGCTGGACTATGTGGAATCACGCGAAGACTTCGCGGCGCTGAATCGGGATCTAGGAAACGGCCTGGACGCGGACTACGTCACCGTCGCTAAACCGGCGCTCCATCCCTAGCGCGTCAATCAGTTGTCGCTGAAACCGATCGCCATCAACATGTCACGGCCGAGCGGGTTCTTTGCGAACTGAAGATGACAATCTTGGCAAAGGTCATACCGCATGCGTTGGTCTTCGATGTCGTCGACTTCCATCGATTCCCGGCTAAGCAGTTCTTGCTCGAGCGATTCATCATGAAGGCCTTCGAGCAATTCGTTCAACTCGTTCAGTTGGTCCACGTCATCGTCGAAATCCGCGATCGGGATCTCGCTAGCCGTCTGAATCTCGATCTGAACGACGTAGCGATTTTCCTCGTCAGCATTGATTTGGCGCTTACAACGATCACAGGTGTAGTGGATCATCAGGCGTGGTATCCGAACGGCGAGGATGATTCACGTCGCGACCGGCACATACCCGGTCAGAATGAAAAGAGATGGAAACACGACATGAACCCCTTTCATGGTAGTGACGTGCGCCAGCCGATGGCAAGTCAAATAACGCCTAGTTTCCTAGTCGTTTGCCGGCGGACTTGACACCGGGGTACTGACCGCGTTAGGCGTCGCCAATGGAGGTTTGATCTCGATTAGCATCCCCGGTAAGAAGTTTTCGTCCAGCGAATCGAGTTCACGGTCGTCTAAAATCTTGAAGGTGAACCCGCGACGTTCGGCTTCGCTTCGCAATCGCTTGATCGCCGGAACGTGTCCGTACGCTAGCAAGCATTTGCCACCGGGATTCAAGTGAACCGGCAAACCGTCCAACAACGAATCCATCAATTTGAAACTGGGATCGTAGAATGCGTGGTCAAGCGGCTTATTGATTTCGCCGTTTTCCCAAGGCGGGTTGCTGATGATCAGATCGAAGACTTCGTCCGTCGTGATCACCGCAAAGGCCCCCGGGTCTTCCTTGGGGACCAATCGCACGTCCAATTTATAATCGGCCGCCAGCATCGCAGCATTGTACTGTGCACACGCCACGGCGGCCGGATTGATGTCCGTGGCAACGACCGTCTTGGCGTCGTTCTGTAAACACAGAATCGAAATCATCCCGGTGCCCGTGCCAATCTCCAAGACACTGCGACCGGCCGCGATCGTGTCGTCGACAATCTTGGATCGCAGCGACACGGTGTCGTCGGGTTCCCAAAACACCGATTCAAATTGCACGATCTCGCCGAAACTCAGTTCGGGCAGCGTCCACGTCTGTTGGACGTTGTACGAGTAATCGAGGTCCTCGCGGTATTCGGTGCGGCATCCAAGCGATAGGCATATCGCAACCAGTACGATTCCGCGAAAACATCGCATGATCAACGGCTCTTCAAGTGGGATCGACGCTCGTCATCACCCGGCGACCCATGCCGCCGGTTCGACTAGTGTTCCCAATCCTACTTGATCCGCGACCCTATCGCACCTTGCATTTGAATCGAACGGTGACGCTTTCGCCGACGCGAAGTTTGTCGGTCAAGTTCCAG
Source organism: Rubripirellula tenax (assembly GCF_007860125.1). Lineage (NCBI taxonomy): Bacteria > Pseudomonadati > Planctomycetota > Planctomycetia > Pirellulales > Pirellulaceae > Rubripirellula > Rubripirellula tenax. Next base: position 316,806 of record NZ_SJPW01000004.1, on the reverse strand, counting down.
ATCAATTGAGTCGAATGGGCTTGATTCGATTCGGTCACAAAGTCGGCACCGCCGCTGCAGGTTTGGCTGTCTTCGACGTATTCCAATCGAGTCGTCAGATTGTCGGTCAACGTGACCTTCTCGACCGGCGAATCGCCGACGTTTTGAACTTGAATTGCAAACGTGATGATCTCGCCCGGTTTCGCATCGCCGCGATCGGCCAACTTCACGATCTTCAAACGACCTGCGTCAGGAAATTCGTAAACCGTCAAACCTTCGACGGTTTGATCGCGGATCAACGTCGGTGGCTTCAGGTCTTGAATCTCGACTTCGACCGACTCGTCGATCGTCCAGGCGACAGCCGCCAATGCCAATCGTTCGACCACCGCTCGTTGGTCGTCGTCGAGTTGGCCCAGTTGGTCCAACTTGATGCCCGACAGAACCGCCAACACGTCAACATTCTGGATCGGTTGCAAAACAGACTCGATCGGGACACCACGATTGCGTTCACGCATCGCGTCGATCCGACGCGAAACATCGGCGTGGCCCAGTTCGATCGTTTCACCGATCACGACGCCGCCTTCGTTGATTTCGACGCGACCGGCTCCGATGGGTCGATCCACGGTTGCCAGACCGATCGAATGGCCACCCGATACAGCGCCGGTGATCTTGCGGACCGAAGCGAAACGAGGTGCGTAGACACAGACTCGGTTGCTGGCGGTGGTTTCGATATCGCCCGCTTCGGTTGTGTAGTGGGCGATTGTGTCTTCGGGATCAAGTCCGCCAATCGTATCGTTGCGACGGACAAACGCATTTGGTTTGGCGTCGCCACCGTCACACAAAAATTCTTGTGGGTCAAAGCCGGTCGGACACGGCATGACGGGCATCGCATACCCGTGTGGCGTGACCTGGCACGCGTTGCATCCGCAACCGCCGGACGCGCAAGCATTTTGTGGCATACACGAAACGCAACTATTGTCGACGCAGCCGGTTTCCACACTTCCGTCGCTGCTTGAAACGTTGCATCCGTCGGCAAGGTCGCCAATGAATCCGACCTGCGCGATCACGTCGGCATCAACCGGCGTTTTCGTCGCTTGTTGGGCGACGACGTTTGGCGTCGGGCGTAACGGTTGCGACGACGATGGTGGTGTACGCTGCGACATGGCGGCCATCGACGGCTTTTGATTCGAAGTGACGCCGCATCCGGTGATGGCGAACATCGCAGTCGTCGCGATCGCGAGTGTCAGTTGTTGAGTCGTTTTCATCGCTGCGTCACCGTTTCAGGAGCGTAGATGGGTGCCCAGATCGGGTAGCCGAAAAAGAACTGGGTTAACAGTTCGGGCTGTCGCGGCGGCGCGAGCGATCCGATTCGAACGATCGCCAAGGGCTTGCCGAATCGGTCGGCAACCTCGAGCGCGTCTTGGAATTCGGAGATGTCGATTGGCCGACTGTTCAGCCGTGTTTGTTCAAGCGGCGTCGCGGTTTGTGGGTCTTCGAGGTAGATCACGCGAGTGACCATTTGGCCGTTCAAGGCCGCGATCAGATCGTCTTCGTCAAGCTGGATTTGAATCGGATGTCGCGTCGCCAACCCAGGTGGTGGAAACGTGCGATCGATCAATTCGACCGTCGGAAACAGTTCGGCGCCTTCGCGACCGGGGATCCGAGAAACCTGGAACCGATACACGCCGCCGATCAAAAGTCCGGCTTGCAGGTTTTCCGACGGTTCTAAAAACGCACCGGACTGGGCGAGCGAAAACTGAGTGCCCTCGGGGCCGATGAAGGCGACCGGTTGCAGATAACCGGGACACATTCTGGACACGTTTTGGCGAGCCGCACCGACATAGCCCGGTGGCAGATCGGACGATAGCAGTCGGTGTCCGCCGCCCGACGACAAATAGTCGGACGGAGTTTCCGCAAACGCGGTTTGCAAAGAAATCGCGGCTGCGAAACCGACCAGCAAGCGGTAGCAGAAAGATGGAGACATCGAATCGGCCTGTTTCGCCATGAGTCAAGAGTTACCGAAGAAACGCGGCGAGCTGTTTTGCAAACTCGCCGCGTTTCGATTGTTGTCACTTAGCGGGTCACGTTACTGGTTACAGTTCGGATCGACCGCTTGGCTTGGGTGCTGATACAGTCCGCGACCGTTCGGAACACCAGGGTTCAAGTTCTGCTCGGTGATGTGGATGCGGCTAACCGGGTTGGGGTAGCTCATACCAGGCTGTTGCCGAACGTTGATCTTGACCTTCTCAACCGGACGCGGAATGTTCATCGGCGTGTGGTTGCGAATGACGTGCTTCTTCAAGCCCGCCGGATGTCCCAATGGGATGTGCGGCGGTCCGGGCAACCCGATCGGCGTACCAGTGATTGGCATGCCGTACTGAGGTGCCGTGGCTCCCGCTACCATTCCGGGCAACGAGACAGGCATCGCTGAACAACCGGCACTTCCGCCGCCGCCCATGCCGCCCATTCCACAAGTGCCGCTGCCACAACCTTCGGTCATCGCCGGAGCGAAAGGTGCTGGTAGTCCCGCGATCGGCGGTGCATACATACCGGCTGCCCCCAGCCCTCCGCCAATTCCACCGGCTCCCGACATCTCGATGTCCTTGTCGCCCAAGCGAATGATCGCCAGGATCGAACCGCGACGGTCGGCTTCGACGATCGGGTCGATTCCCGGATCAAGTCGAGTGCTGACCAGCGTGTCGATGCCAGCAAGTGCCGGGCCTTGGAAATCTGGATCCGGTAGGTAGATCACCTTGGTGACAAAGTTACCCGTCAAGACTTGATCGAAGTCCTCTTCGGTGAACTGAATCGGCACCGAATTGTGAGCCAAGTAGGCTCCGGTGCGAGGATTCGAGTACGCCAATTCGACGGTCGGATAAAGCTCGACGCCTTCCCGTGAAGGAATGTTGGTCAGCTTCAACCGATACAGTCCGCCTTGCGGAAAGTTTTGTCGTGCCGGCACAACCAACGGTTCGCTGTCGAACATTCCGGCGCCCGTTGCGTCGTAGCGAACGTACATACCGTCGGGTTGACCGAGCGTGATTTGGACTGTCGACGGGATCGCGGCCATCATGCTGCCGTCGCCCATCGAATAGCCGCCGCCCGCAGGGATCATCGATCCTTCGCCGGCTCCACCACCCAAGCAACCGCCTGCGCCGCCGCCACATCCACAACCGGCGTTACCGCAGGAGTAGTTGACCAGGCCAACGTTACCGGAACCGGTCGAGGCCGAAGTTCCCATCAGTGGCGCACTTCGCATCACGTCGGGGCCTGCGGCGCCGATGGCACCCGGAGGCATGTAGCCGTTTCCGGCACCCATCATTCCGGGGCCGAGCATCGGTCCCTGCATTCCAGGTCCGCCCATCATCGGCGTTCCCATTGGTCCGCCCATGCCACCCATCATTTGTCCGCCGAACGGTGGAGCACCCATGACGCCGGGGCCAGGGCCACCGACACCGGGGCCCGGTTCAAGCATGCGTTGTTCGGGTGGCAGGTTGTGGCGAACCGGCACACACCCGGTGGCGATCATCGCCGTGGCCGCCAATAGCGACATTTGAGTGACGATTCGTTTCATCGTTTCCCCCGTTCCTTGGGTTATCTTTCACGTGGTTGCTTAAGTGACAGTCTCAGACCGGACAGTCGGTTACGGTTTCTGGCTGGACTTACCCGGTTGCGAAAACCTACGATCCGCCTTGAGCCATCCATTTGCGTGAAGTGCGGTCATTCCGGCTTCGTAATTGGTCATCGGCTTGTTACAGGCCGCATCTTTGAGAAAACCGTCACAACCGGCCCATGAAGATTGATCCTTACATACTTATTTCGCGTTTCACGCCCGTGAAACGGTTTTGCACCGTCGCGACGGTCATCACGGTGATGTGTTGCGCGCCAATCATTGCATCGAAATCTTTCGCCGATCCGCCCCCGCAAGTCGATCCGACAACGTCGCAAACGTCACAGCCCGAGGCGGTCGCGTTGATCGACCAAGTCGTTCGTTACCTTGTCGACGGTCCGGCCTTTGACGCCAAGGTTCGCGAAACCGTCTGGTCGGCTGGCCGCGAAGTCGTCGGCGTTGGAACTTACGAACAAGCCGGCGGTGGAACCGGACGGTTCAATCTGCAAGTCACCATGCACGACGGCGACGGAAAACATCGCTTTCAACAAATCAGCGACGGACGCCTAGCGTGGACGCGCACTGAAATAGCCGACGAAGTCTCGCTGCGCCGCGTCGATGTCGGCCGCCTGAATGAATGGGTACACGAAACACCCGATCGAGACTCGATATCACCGCGATTGAAAGTGGGCGGTTGGACCGAGATGCTGACCTCGATACGGCGCGACCACGTCCTGTCGGCCGCCAGCTACAAGCTCGAAGGCACGTCCGTTTGGGTGATCTCGGGAACGCTACGTCAATCGCGACGCGACGAAGTCATGATGCAGGCCAACGTCGACAAATGGCCCGAACTCTACCCGACCGGCGTTCGCATCGCCGTCGCGGCCACGAACGATCCCGAAACGGGCTTTGGTCAGTGGTTGCCGATCCACATCGAATTTCGAAGCGATCCCGTCACCGTCGTCAACGCAAGTCAACCGTCCAAGACGACAACGAACAACGGGCGATTGATCACCCTGATCGAACTCTATTCGCTGCGTCCCATCCAACCGCCACCGCTAGAACGTTTCCGTTACGACAACCAAGACGCCGAAGTCATCTTCGTCAACGAAACCGATCGCTATCTAGAAATGTTCGGCGTCCAATTGACCCAGCGAGAACGGCGACTGTTGACGCGATGATGCGTTATGTCCGTCGGACACGTACCTGTGGTCAAGCGGGCCAGGCCTCGTGGTTGATTCGTGGTTGCGGCGACGGATGGGCGAACGATTGCACCCAGCCTTCGTCATGTCACGGCCTGTTCCAGCAACGCCACCAAAACCGGTTCGTCGATCTCGGCATCGGATCGAATCTTGGTGTGTCGCATGTCTTTGCCCGTTCCTTCCAGCAAGCCGTGTGGATCGTCCAGTGACGCGCCATTTTGGAATCCGATTGTGACGTGTGACTTAGCTGAAAATTCAGGTAGGGTGCGTGCTTGTCACGCACCATCCAAACACCACCCGCGAACAAGTGTGGGTGGTGCGTGACAAGCACGCACCCTACTTGGCTTTGATCTGTTCTACTAGGAATCGGACAGGCTTAGCATCTCGTGAACAACAACTGACGAGTTTACGTGTCGCGGAAGTCGCTAACGGTTGGTCGACTTAGCCAGACTTTTGCCACGAATAATACGAAACTTCACGAATGGACTTGCACTGATTCGTGTCCATTCGTGCGATTCGTGGCAGCAAAACAATTCCGTTGAACGAAACTCTTGGCGAGTTGCACTACGTCAGTTGTTGATCACGTGATGCTTACGTTGTCGTGGTCGCATCGTTAATCCAAGGTTGAAGCAGCGGGCGATCGATCCCATTCCAGCCTTCGTCACCTCGCAGCCTGTTCCAACAACGCCACTTCATTGATCTCGGCACTGGATCGAATCTTGGTGTGTCGCATGTCTTTGCCCGTCCCTTCCAACAAGCCGTATGGATCGTCCAGCGACGTTCCGTTTTGGAACCCAAGTGTGACGTGAGACTTAGCGGTTTGCAGATAGCAGAAAAGCTTGCCGCCAACTTTGTAGCACGGTCGGCTCCATTTGATCTCTTCAACAGCGCAGGGCACCGTTGCAAAGACGAGCTGACGCAGACGATCAGCGATCGGTTGCTGGTCTGTCGCGACCGAGTCAAACCATTTACCGGCGTTCACTTCAACCATCGGTCTTTTCCATGCTCGTTGGAACGCGTACTTGGCTGCGAATCCCCGCTGGCTCCGAACTCGCAGTCGTTGTCATCGCCCCGCCTGGATTGCCGCAGCAGCGTTCAAGGCGATCGACAATTCGCGGACAATCGACCAAACACTCGGCGGCCAAGCCACATCCTATGCGAAAGCCGATTGGCTCAGTTATTTTCGATGGTCACAGCCATGGCGATGGCATCCGAGCAAGTCTATTGGTAAAGACTGGGAATCCCAAGGTCGAGTGCGTTTCCACCCCGATCCGGTCCCTTCTGTCTCCAGCGACCTCGACTCGCTTGCAAAAGTTTTGGATTTTCGCAAGTTTTCCCGTTTTCGCGTCGATCGGCTTGCGATATTGTATGACAAATCAATCCGCTTACATGGCGGATTACTGTTTTGTCTCTTTTGGAGTGTTCTTATGAATCTGAAAAGGTCGGTGGATCCGTCCACCCAACGTCGTCGTGATGGATTCACGCTGGTGGAATTGCTCGTTGTTATCGCCATTATCGGTGTGCTCGTCGGTCTGTTGTTGCCGGCCGTTCAGGCCGCTCGTGAAGCTGCACGGCGTATGAGTTGCAGCAACAACTTCAAGCAAATTGGCTTGGCGATGCACAACTACGAAAGTGCCTACAAGCAACTGCCCATGCAGGGTGGCGGGACGTTGCCGGGTAATTTGTCGGGCATCAATTGGTGGGTCAGTCGAACCGATAGCAACTTGATGATGCAAAGTTGGTTGGTCGGGCTTACGCCGTTCTTCGAAGCCCAAGCGACGTGGGAGCAGATTAGCAATCCCTATGAAGGCGACGGCGACAACATGATCACCATCGTGCCGACCGGCGGTGCTGACTTTCCGCCAATGGGGCCGACGCACGAAAACATCGACTACAAGCCTTGGGCAACCACTTTGCCAACGCTTCGATGCCCAAGCGACCCCGGAACTGGCTTGCCGTCATTGGGACGAACCAATTACGCCGCCTGCCAGGGCGACTCGCCGGTTGCGCTTGTAATCGGAGACTGGGGCTGGGGGTCGCAAGCAAATCCTCATGATCCTGTTCATGGCATCGCGGCAGGTACCCTGACCAATTATGTCTTGAGTGCTCGCGGTGCTTGCCGAGGCGTTTTTGTCGCACACAAATCAACACGCTTTCGCGATGTCTTGGATGGACTTTCCAATACGATTGCTGCCGGTGAGATCACGACGGACTTGGGTGACAACGACACTCGCACCCAGGTCGTCAACCACCCCTGGTTCAATATCGCGACTGCACCATCGCCGCCAACTCACGCTTGTGAGCAGTGGATCGATCCGTTGCGGCCTCAGTTTTGGGATCCAACGACTGCACCTGGTTTTGTGGGTGCGACACAGGGTCGTGGATATCGCTGGGCATCTTATTTGCCGTGCAACTCGGGATTCAACACGGTCTATCCGCCCAACGATGAGATTTGCACACAGCAAAACGCGGGTGGGAACGGTTACTACTCGACTTCCAGTCGTCACCAGGGCGGGACTCACGTCCTGATGGGTGACGGTGCGGTCAAGTTCATCACCGATTCGATCGAGGCTGGCGACCAAACCGCTCGGGCGATCAGCAACGGAAATAATCCTGGCGCCCAAAGCCCATACGGACTTTGGGGATCGCTCGGCACGCGTGCGGTTAAAGAAGTAATCGAAGAAGAGCTGTAGTAAGCTTAGGGGATCGATTTTAAGGGCTTCGTCCGGGTATCGGGCGGAGCCCTATTTGCATGAACTTTCAATCACATATCGATCCGCCGTTCGGTGTGTGCAGATTCAACGCGGCGGTTATGGAAAAATGCAATGAAGTTCAGTTTGATGGCGATCTTGATGTGCTCGGTTTTTGCTGTGGCCGGCTGCGACTCGGCAGGTCCAACAGATGTGAAGGATTCCGCATCGCAGGATGAAATCGCTGAATACAAAGCAATGGTTGCAGCGGAAGAAGCGGCGATGGCAGAAGCGGCCGCGGAAGACATGACAGGAAAAAAGTAGCCTTCCGATCTTCCTCAAGTTTCTGTGGCGTTAATCGCCACTCGTTGCATCGCGAGTGTCTGTTGCTTTTAGCTTAGTGCAACGTCGATCCGGTCCGCTGCCTCGTGCAGCAAGGATCGCATCGCTGCTTCCGCCCGCGCTGGCTTGCCCGCGCAGATGGCGTTCATGACCTTCTGGTGAGCCGGCAGCGAAGTGCGGTTCTGGTCCGGTTGTCGGTTCGTCAATCTCAGACTCGATTCCAGCGAAGTGCTGATGACGTTCGCGATCGGTGAGAAGAACGGGTTTTCGGTCGCGTGCAGAATCTCGACGTGAAAGCGAATGTCAGAGGCTAGGAAATGGTCGACGTCTTCCGCTGTCTCAACCATGGCCTCGTAGGCCTCGGTGATCAGTCGTCGTTTTTCGTCGGTAGCACGCTCAGCCGCAATACGAGCCGCCGCGGGTTCGACGGTCCGACGCAGCTCCATCAGATGAAAGAGGTGGCGGCCGTCGACGTGCGCGGTCGCTTGCCAACCCAACACGTCGCTATCGAGATAATTCCAGGAGCCCCGAGGACACACGATCGTGCCGCGTTTTGCCCGCGATTCCACCAGTCCTTTTGCGGCCAATGACTTGATGGCTTCCCGGACAACGGTACGGCTGACTCCCAACTGGTCGCACAGCGTCGATTCTTGGGGAAGTGGGTCGCCCGGTTGCACTTCACCAGCCATGATCCGACAGCCGAGGTCGTCAAGCACTTGGCCGTAGAGATTGCGTTTGGTCGGTACTTTAGGGGTTTCCATTCGCTTAGGTCCGTGGAGATGTCATCAGTCGTATTGTATTACAATGGTTTCTGTCGCGTTACAGGTCGTTGCAGAGCGCTTCAGGACAATCCACGTTTGACTGGGATCCTTGAAGGCGATGTCAAAACCAAGCACCTTGGCCGTTTCCGTTACTTGAGACAACTCAGCATGCGATCCTTTAAACGACCCGCCGCGATTCTCTTTGCCACGTTTCTACTGCCCGTAACCAGCTCTGGATCCGATACGCGGCCGTCGTTTTTAAAGACGTTCTGTGTCTCGTGTCATCATACGGATGAACCCAGCGGCGATTTCGACCTCGACCCGGTAATTTCCAATCGTGGCAATACGGATGCCGAATCACTGATCATGATACTCGATGTTCTTAAAGGTGGCAGTATGCCACCTGAGGACGAACCGCAGCCAAAGCCGGCAGAACGGACCGCTGCGATTCAGACGCTGCAAGCCATGCTGCAGACCAGCGCGGCTCATCCCGGACGCGGAAACCTGATCGATCACAAGGCACTGTTCACGGAACCGAAAGTTCGTCGTGCTGCAACGCCATCTCGGTTGTGGCGTCTGAGTCCTCATATTTTCAAACAGTATGCAAACGATTTGACTCGCAGCAGGTTCATGAACACGGATGGCGGACGCGAAGGCGGCAACGGGCTCCATCCCGCGTTCGCGTACATGACACCGGCCGCCGCTTTTCGCGACGACGCAGCGCAGCATGTCTTTGAGGAAGCGACGACGGAATTACTGTTTGACGTCTGTTTGCAGGTCGCTGAGTTACAGGTTGGCGACGACGGAAAAGGAATGAAGCCCCAGGAGATCCGAGCCTTTCTGGGAGCCGAAGAACCGACTCCGCAACAATGGGTGGACGTCATCAAACTCCAGTTCAAGATTGCCGTTCGACGTGAACCTGACAAGGAAGAGTTGTCGAAACTGGTGACACTTGGACAAATGACGCTTCAGTCTTTGAGGGCTGCCGAAACGGAACCCGTTGAACCAGAACGAAATGCAAAGGGGCAAATACTGCCGCCTCGTACGATGACCACGGCTCTGAAAACGGTTCTGGCCGCTGTCATGCTTCGCCCAGACGCGGTGTATCGATACGAAGTGGGACGAGGTGAACCGGACCAACACGGTCGCATTCGACTTTCCGACTATGAAGTTGCCGACGCGATCTCGTTCGCGCTGACGGATGCCGGTCCCGACGAAGCGATGCGCGCCGCGATCCAGTCGGGTGAACTTTCCAGCAACGACGCTGTGTTGAAGCAGGTGAAGCGTCTTTTGGATGCGGAGTCATCGAAGGAACGACTCGTTCGCTTCTTTCAGGAGTACTTCGAATATCCGCGCGTCGTCGAAGTCTTTAAGGACGATAGTCACCCGAATTACACACGGCCTGATCAACGAATCATGGACGCCGACCAACTGATTTCGCACATCGTCAATGAAGACCACGACGTTCTAAAGCGTCTGCTCACCGAAGACAAGGTATTCGTTGTTTACGGTGGTGGCGAACGGTCGCCATTCTTCGCGCAGATGATGACAGAGTATTACATGCCTGATTTCGGTTTCCCGAGCGACTACGACTGGAAGGGCAACGATGGCAAACTGGTTCAACCGACGATTGGCCGTCGGTCAGGAATTCTGACTCATCCGGTCTGGCTATTGACGTTCTCCGACAACGAAAAGAACCAAGCGATTCAAAGAGGCCATTGGATTTACAGCAAACTGCTGGGCGGCCATATTCCCGACACTCCGATCGGCGTCGATGCTGTGCTGCCAACCGATCCGCATCTGACGCTCCGCGAGAAGATGAAAGTGACTCGCGACGAGTATTGCTGGCGATGTCACAGTCGTATGGATCCATTGGGGTTGCCGCTGGAACAGTTCGATGACTTCGGCGCGTGGCGCGACAAGGAAATCGATCGACCGGTCGTGACAACTGGCGAAATCAACATCGGTGACCCACAACTGGACGGGCCCGTCAAAGACCCGTACGAAATGCTCCAACGCATGGCCCATTCGCTGCGCGTCGAACAAGTCTTCACTCGCCACGTCTTTCGCTATTTCATGGGGCGCAACGAAACTGTCGACGACGCTCCAACATTGATCGATGCTCACAAGGCCTACCGCGAATCCGGCGGAAGCTTCAAGGCGTTAGTCGCTTCACTGTTGACATCCGATTCATTTTTGCTGCGAAGACGTTAACAGTCCAGAAAACATAAATTGATCTGTACGCTCTAAGGCTACTCTTATGAAACCCCCAATCCATCGCCGCCGTTTTCTCAACAAGCTCTCGTTAGGTGCGTCCGCGCCGCTGTTGGGGCCGATGCTTGCGAGAATCGCGTCTGCCGCCGAAGGAGAGTTGCCGCCGCAGAGATTTCTGTTCGTTGTCGAAGGCAACAGTTTGCCACCGAAACAGGTACACCCCGAAGGGATTCCGTTCGTTGAAAGGGAAGACCGCAAGACATTCTCCGATACGGCGCTGGGCGACTTGAAGCTGCCAACGAGTTTGGCCCCGATCGACGCGTACCGGGATCGGCTCTCGATCATCCAGGGACTTTCGGGCCGCATGTGTACCGGGGGCCATTCGTCCAACCACGGCACGCTGGGTGCTTACCACGCCAACCTTGGACGGAACGTGCGCGGCGCAACCATCGACGGATTGCTCGGGCAGATATATCCGGGCATCTTTCCCAACGTCGTCTTGGGGATTTCCAGTCGCCAAGACCTCTCGGTGGATTTCAATATTTCCGCGTCGGCTCCCGGCAAAAGCTTGGCAACGATCTGTGATCCCAGGATCGCGTTCAGCAGACTCTTCGGCAGCGCGGCGGAGGGCGCAGCTCGCCGCGAATTCGTTGCTCGACAACACCTACTCGACCACATGGGCGGCGATATCAAACGGGCTCGCGCCGAATTAAACGGTGTCGAGAAAGACAAGATCGACACTTATTTGGAATCGTTCGAAACACTGCGGACCCGATCAGGGCGACTGGTCGAAGTGCGAGACAAATTGAAGGTTCCCGTTGCCAGCGACAAGTTTTCGTCGAGGGAAGCCACCGACAAACTGGACGCTCATATCGAGATCGCAACGGCTTCACTGATCGGAGGTCTTACCAACTGCGTGACGATTGCGTCGGGGGTTGGCTTCCCAAATATGAACGTGACCTTCAGCGGGCTGGGAATCAATCGCCATAAACACATCATCGGCCACGCGCTTTACAATCTGGGTGACAAATCCGCATGGGAGGAGTCCGAGAAAATCCGAGCATTCCATTTCGAGTTGATCGCTCGTACGATGGCAGCACTCGATGGCGTGCCCGAAGGCGATGGAACCATGCTCGACCGTACCACGATCGTCTACCTAAGCGACGGAGCCGAAACGCATCACAGCCGTTGCTATGAATGGCCAATGGTCGTGATTAGCGGTTCCCGCGGCGGATTGAAAGGCGGCGGGCGTTATCTTCAGTATCCCGACTACGGCCTTGACGGTCACCGCACCATGAATTGTCTTTTCAACACACTGCTGCATTCCGCTGGAACGCCGCGCGACGACTTCGGAAGCATTGATCCGAACATCGATGAAGCGATGCACCGAGGTCCGCTGCAGGAATTGCTTTCGTGAGAGCATGCGTCATTCGGAGTGAGAAACAGAATAGTATCGTTGGGGTGATCCGGCTTTGCTTCATGCTGGTGCTTTTGAGCTCGACCGTTTGTCATCCGGCATATGGCCAGAGACCCGATCAGGCTGATTTGGCGGTCGTAGCCGAAGGAGTTCGCCAACCGGTTACGACATCCGAACAGCCCGCCGTCGTTGCGACAGATGCAGGTCGCACAAGCATCCGTGTACTCGCACTTGTCGGCGTTCTGGCGTCGCTGCTTGTCGCGATCGCCCGTTTCAACGTCCACCCCTTTCTTGCGCTGCTGATCAGCGGCTTGTTGCTCGGTCCGGTATCCGGACTTGACCCCGTGGCGACGGTGGAAGCTTTTTTGGACGGGTTTGCCGGACTGATGAAGTCGATCGGCGTGGTGATTGTGCTGGGTGCGTTGATCGGTGGTTTGCTGAGCCAGTCGGGTGGCACGATGACGATTGCCCGCACGCTGATGAAAGTGGTGGGACCGAGACGACTGCCGTTGGCGATGGGGATCACCGGTTATGTCGTGTCGATTCCGGCGTTTGTCGATATCGCTTACATCATGCTTCGACCGATTGTCGAAGTGCTGGCTGTGAAGAGCAAGCGTAACGTCCTTGTCGTCGGCCTCTCGTTGACCGCTGGTTTGACTGCCAGCCATGCTTTGTTGCCGCCAACCCCTGGCCCGCTGGCGACAGCGGGACTGCTTGGCGCCGACCTCGGCCGCGTGATTTCGATCAACGTGTTTGTCGCCGCGTTCGCCGTCCTGGGCGGACTTCTGTGGGCAACGCTTTTTTGCGGCCGCGTTCGACTTCCCTATGACGACGTGTTGCGCGAGAAGTTTGCGTCGGAACATGATGGCGAACAAGCGGCCGACAGTTCCGACAAAGAAAACGCTTCGTTCTTGTTGAGCATCGCCCCGATACTGCTGCCGTTGGTTCTGATCGCGTTGGGAGCGTTCCTGATCCCGAAACAAGTCGTTGAGGGAACGGTGATCTCGCAGGACGTGACTGGCTTGCTGGGCGTGTTTCAATTTCTGAGCATCCCTGCCATCGCACTTTTGTGCGGAGCCTTTGCTGGAACCTTTTTGCTCAAACGTGGCACCCGGCTCGCCAAGCTCAGTGGGCTGGTTGAGACTTCAATCGAACATTCGGCCGTTGTGTTGATGATCACGGCGGCAGGCGGTGGTTTAGGGGCGGTGATCAAGGCGACCGGAGTTGGCGACGACATTGCCGCTGTGTTCCAACTGGTTCAATTGCCGGCGATTCTGTTTCCCTTTTTGTTGGCGGCAACATTGACGACCGCGACGGGTTCGCTGACGGTATCGATGGTAACCAGTTCGTCGATCGTCGTATCGATGCTTCCGTCCTTGGGGATTTCACCAGAACTTGCGGTTGCGTTGATCGGTGCCGGCAGCCTCTGCATCATTCACGCAAACTCCAGTTTTTTCTGGTTGCTCAGTCGGCTGCACGATGTCCCACCGAGTACTTTGTATCGGACCTATTCGGTGCAATCAGTTTGCATGAGCCTGGGCGGATTGGTGGCAGTGCTTTTGTTGCGATTTTGCGGACTCGAATAGCTAGCTTGAAGAATGATCGAATGCATCAGAACCTATCGCCTACGGCACAAGCTGGAGGAGTCCTTTGGCTTTTCCCAGTGGCACTACGATGTCCGCAATCAACTGTTGGTTGAAGTCGTTGATGGCGACGGCGTCAGCGGATGGGGAGAGTGTTACGGCCCCTCCGAAGTCACCCAGACTGCAATCGACTCCGTCTACGCGCCACTGTTAATTGGCTGGGATCCACTGAAGAACGAAGCAGCCTGGCAGCATTGTTGGCGCGCGACGCTCGACTTCGCCCGCAAGGGGGTCATGATGGGAGCGATGTCGGGTCTGGACATGGCGCTGCTTGACTTGAAAGGAAAACGATTGAATGTGTCCGCGTCTGAACTAATGGGCGGCCGCGTTCGCGACACCGTTCAGTGCTATGCCACGGGAATGTATTTCCGCCAGGAACCCGAACCGCAATTGCTTGACCGAATCATTGCCGAAGCTGGAAGCTACATCGATCAAGGATTTTCCGCGTTGAAAATCAAAGTCGGCAAGAATCCGGCTTTCGACAAACAACAAATTCGGGCAATGCGTAAAGCGTATCCCGAGGTCCGTCTGATGGCCGACTCGAACCACGCCTACGATCTACACCAGGCGATCGAAATCGGTCGCGTGCTCGATGAACACAACTTCGAATGGTTTGAGGAACCGCTATCACCGGAGCATGCCGGGCTGCATCGCCAGCTAGCCGACAAGTTGGACATCGCGATCGCAACTGGCGAATGTGAACAAACTCGCTGGGGTTTTCAGGATCTGTTGGAAAAAGGCGGTGTTGCGATCGCTCAGCCTGACTTGGCCTACTGCGGCGGACCGACGGAAGCACTGAAGATCCGCGCGATTGCTTCTTCGCACGGGATCAATGTCGTACCGCATTGCTGGGGGACGCAACTGAACTTAGCCGCTGCTGCGCATTTCGTTGCAACGACATACGTCGAACCTGGTCGCGCAGAAATCTCCCAACCGCTGTTGGAGTCCGACAGAGCCTGCAACCCAATGCGCGATGAGATGTTCGTTACATCCGTGTCGATTTCTGGCGGATTCGCTACCGTGCCGACCAGCCCTGGACTCGGCGTCGAACCCGATCGACAGGCGATGAAACGGTTCTGTGTTCAGCAAACTGAGAAGCGATCCTGACACTTGCTCCATCATCGATTGCTGATCGTCTATCACGGCAAGTTCAGGTAGGGTGCGTGCTTGTCACGCACCATCCAAACACCGCCCGCGAACAAGTGTGGGTGGTGCGTGACAAGCACGCACCCTACTTGGCTACTTGGCTCGTTTCCGCGATAGCTTTTGTTCGTCAGTCGTTGCTGGCACGTCTGATTGCGATCGTCAGTGGTTCCGTCCATCGTTTTTCCTCGGCGGTGTAGTACAGATACGCCCGTGATGCGGGGCCGGTGTACTTGCCAGGGATTGTGGCTGTGACGTCGAGCGAGATGGACTTGTTGAAACTCGGTGGAATCGTTCGCCAGTACAGAACTACGTCGCGACCTCGTAGTTCGTAATAGTCGAACTCACCTTTCGTTTTCAATTCATCCAGTTTCTCAGTTCGCGGCTCGACTCCGCCGGGCAGCCCGATGATCGCGACGGCCATCCCCTGTCCGACCTTTATCGTGTTTTTGATTTCCGCGATGACTTGCATGGTCGATCCAACCGGGACAGTCCCGTCCGCTGCGAGATCAGCACTAAACTTGGTCGTCAGATCAAGCGGGCAATCGTCGCTACTGACCGGGGTTTGCGAATGGTACATGGCCTCGACGCAGTACGACACGTTGTTGGCATCGATCGCAATCAATTCCAGTTCAACGTTCTTCAAGTCGCTCATTTGCGAGGCAATCTTCTCACCCAGACCCGTCATTTCGACTGCAACTCCGTCACCAACCGGAAGCTTTGCTTCGGCTAACAACGTGCCCGCGAGTCTGACTTGCAACTTACCTTCGGTTGCTTGGCTCGGTGTTTTACCGGCGATCGATAACAGTGCCTTGAGCGCCAAGACGGTTGCTTGTGTAGAACCGAAGCCGCCAGCACCGACGCGGTGGGTGGTGATCCAGTTGGCGGCGGCCTGGGCTTGGGGTGTGTAGTTGGCGCTCTTTGCCCACGCGATGATCGCAAGCGCCGTTGTTTCCATCGTGCGCGATAGACCTCCGCTGGAAACGACGGTCGAATGGCCCTGCAAACTGCCGTCGGCGTTTTGCAACTCAACAAGGCGACTGAGCAATGGCTCGCCGAGATCGGTACGTCGAACGTTCATCAGAGTCGCGGCCGACAGAGCGACCAGATACGGGTCTCGTGAGGCATCGGCGACCTTGTGCAATTGATCGAGTTCCTTTTGCAGTTCACTTGCCGCGCGCGACGGCTGGCCCGCCGCGACGTCGGCCTCGGTGAGCGCCCACAAGACATACGCGTTGACGATTTCCTGCTGGACCGACCACACATGCAAGTGACGTGGGTTTCGGGCAAAGCTGCCGTTGCCATCGCGACGACTCAGCAGCCAACCTCGAGTCCGATCGATCATCGCTTCGTCGACCGTCATCACCTTGGACATGTCGGTGAACTGCATCAAGCCGAATGCCGACAGAGCTTCGTGACCGGGGTCGCTGCCGAACCATTCATAGCCGCGTTTTTCACATTCATAACTCGTCAGTTTGGTGTAGCCTCGGTTGAGCATCGCCAACGCCCGCTCGGCAACTTCCGGGTTCGCGGATTGGCTTTCTTGCAAATACCGAAGCGCCATAGCATTGGGATAATTCGTGGCCGAAGCTTGTTCGAAACAACCATGGGGTTCCCGCAAAATACTCTCGATACCCGACATCACGTCGGCGACGGGCGACGGGTACGCTCGCACCGTTACGGCAAGCGATCCGTCGACGATATCAACAGGCATGTTGAGCTTCGCGGTTGCCTTGCCCGACAAACGGCCAGCAACCGATTGGCTGCCGGGGTAACCGGACGGGACAACTCGCAAGGTCCGGCGAATCGAATCTGACAACGATTCGCTGATGCCCCGGATCGTGATGCTTGCCGCTGTGTTCTCGGCAATGTTTCCAGCGCTGGGACGTACCTCAAGCGATACGGTCTCACGCGTTCGCTGACCGGCATCAAGTTCCAATTTGCGATTGGCATCACCCTGCACCACGAGCGAACCGTCGGTCGCGATTGAGTAGTCGATGTTGAGCTGACCATTCGACGAGTTTGCAAACGCAATTGGCATGTCGATACGGTCGCCTGTTGTGACTTCGAGAGGCAACTGGGGTTCGATTTGGAACGGCAGTCGTGTGGCAATCTTTCCTGCGAAAGATCCGATGCTACCGCTGTCGGAATGGGCGTCCACGGCGACACGGAACGTGGTCACCGAATCCGACAGGTCAAATCGTATCGAAGCACGACCGCTTGAATCCGTGATCAACAGCGGTTGCCAATACAAAGTTTCGGCAAAGTCCTCGCGAACATCCGAAGGACTCGTCGAATGCACGTGGGCGTATTGGCGAACCGGGAACCGCAACTCGTCAAGCAATTGATCGGCAAGCGATTGAGCATCGAGACCACGCGACACGAGAAGTTGGTTCAATTGCTCGGGTGACAACGCATGGGTCGGCTGTGAATCGTCCGAGCCCGGTTGACCGAATCTGGCCTTTCGCAACTCCGCGAACGCTTCCGACTGCGGACCGAAGCCACGAAGCACCAAGTCAATCCTCTCCGCGATCCCGTTCTCGGCGGGCGCGGGTTGCCCCGACGGATCAGCGCGGAAAGCCTTGGCCTTTCGAGCGCTTGCTTGGTCCATCGCCTGTTCAAAACCTGCGATTTCCGAAGCTGGTATTACACGATTGGATTCACTACCGCCACAGCCACCAACAACCAGTGACGTTGCCACGACAAGCATGCTCGCGACGAAACCAGACACTCGCTGCCTTCGCATCCGAATGACCAGAGAGACACCCCACAGGACCACCACGCCAGCGAGCAACAAGCGAGTCTGCAAGACAATCGTCTGCCACGCGGAAGTCATTGCTTCGTGGTACTCGCCCCATTCGTAAGCCGCGGTCGATTCGTTTCCGATGGTTTGTTGATCACCACCGCCAGCACTTCCATCGAGTTCCAGCAAACGAACAAGCTGTTCTCGGAAATCCACGTTCGGTTGATTTGTCGAACCGCTCACAAAACGTCTCCAGCCTTGGGTTCCTAGCAACAGGTCCAGCGACTCGGCGGCTTCGGGGCCATCGCTGAGATAAAAGTTCGCGTGCTCGAGATCTTCCGGTTGTTTTACTTCGCTGGTCAGCAAGAAATGCGTTGTGATCATTGGCCGCTCGACTTTATCGAGACTCAGTGCCGCTTCATCGACGACCGCAATGCCCAGTACTGCCGGCGTCGGTTCGCCGGCCTCATTGCGGACTTGCAAGTTCATTCGCATCGGTTCGCCGGGCGATCGATCGAGCGCCGCTTCGGGATCTTCGAACTCAACGGTAAGGTGAGTCTTTTGACGGCGATACACGAGCCTTTCGACGAGTGGCTTCGCAGGCAATGTCGCCGCATCAAGCACTGTGACGCGAATCACACCACCGGCGTCGTTGGTCACTTCCATCGTCAACGGATTGTCACCTGATCGAAGTGATACCGATTGTTCGCCCACTCGTTTTCCGCGACACACTGATCGCACGATTACGTTTCGATCCAGGGAACTACGAATCGTCATCTCGATCGGCGAATCTGCTTCGTAGACTCCGAACCCTGTATCGATCACGGGCAAGTCTTTCACAACGGTCGGTAACATCGGCGCGTCCGTGACATCGACCGGTGACGTCACCTTCAAAGCGTAACGCTCACCGAATTGAGGCGTGAACTCAAACCGCCCCATGCCATCTCGCGTTGTCGCCAAACTGGAAACGAACTCGCCCGAACGAGATTGCACTTCACCGACCAATTGAATCGGCTTGCCAAGCGTATCGCGAGCGGTGAAGTACACGCGATTGGGGACACCCGAAACCAGGTAACCGCCCTCGGGATAGAATTCGACCGCGACACGACCGAGTTGAATCGGAATCGTCTCGGTCGTCGTTTCCTGGGTTCCACCATCGTCGAGCACTACGGAAAGTTGTCCGGCACCTTTTTTGATATGAGTCGGCAAATGGAACGCGATCGCAAACGTACACGAATCCGTCATCGTTGCTGATTGGACATGCGCGATCGTGTCGTCGACCTTCGCGGAGATTCGGAGTTTGGCGTTGGTTAGCGGACCACCTTCGGCTCGCTCGGCGGCGAAGTCGGCTTCGACCGTATCACCGGGGCCGTAGCTGCGATGACGAAACTCAATTTTTGTCTTGAATCGCGGCACACGGTAGGCGCGGATGTCGAAGTCGCGACGTTCTTCGGGGAAGAATCCGTCAAGGCTTTTGGCGACTAACGTGTAAGGACCACCTGGTGCCGTCGAAGGGATCGCGAAGGCACCGTTGCCCACCCCGCGATCGCTCACGCCTTCGCTGAATAGTCCCGGCACCACACTGCCGCTGGGGTCGATCAGTTCGTAACGGATCGGCACCTCCACGAGTGGACGCAGTGATGTGCGTTCAAGCGTCAGCGATCGAAAGTAAATGGTTTCGCCAGGCCGATATACCGGGCGGTCGACCGTCAGGTAGGTCAGACACCTCGTCGGCTCCAGCGGTACTCTCAGCGATGAGGACCTGAGTGAGCCCGACGTTGCCTTGGCCGTGACTTCCAGATTCGCATCATGGGGAATCACGAGTTCGGATGGCAACACAATTTTTCCAGTCCCCGAGCTGTCCGTTTCGGTGGACCCGCGAAACAGCACTTGGCTTTTTGCGAGCACGGAGAATGACAGGATCGCCGGAGTCACCGAAAAGCGGCCGCTGCGAAGTGACGCCGCGTCCATTCGCGACGTCACGAAGCGAAACTCGTTTCCTTTGTCGGTGGTTTTTCGAGGCATCACTTCCGCTTCGATGCGCACGACGCTGGCCGGTGCTTTCGGAAACCTATCAAACTGACGCCAACCAATTACCAAGAACCCGAGGCAAGCCGCAGTGGCGGCGACAACGGTGGGTACGATCCAAACGGGTCGGCGAGCCTGTTGCTCACGTGCTGGTTCGACACGCGGCTTGACCTCAACAGCCATGATTGGCGGAAGCGAGATTGGCGTAGCAGTGGTTCGATCATCCGCCGGCAACTTCGCTGCCGTTGCCATCGTCTCGGCCAGCGCGAGCGTTTCGGCCCACATCGCAGCCACTTCGGCATCCGTCTGGATAGCCGAGCGCAGTTTCGCCGCCTCGGGTTCGTCGAGCAGATCGTAATGCAATTCGAGCAGCGATTGTCGCAGTTCGTTGGTGTTGTGGTCGGTTGGGTTCATGATTGGTCTCCGACTGCTAGGCGAAGCTGGGCAATAGCGGCACGCATTCGAGTTTTCACGGTGCCGATGGGCAGCGACATCGCCTCGGCGATCTGGTCGTAAGTCAAGTCGCCGTTTTGGCGAAGCAGAAAGACTTCGCGCTCTTCGTCGCGGAGCTTCGATAGCTCGCAGCGAAGGGTTTGCAGTTGCTCGTCGCGGACCAGCCGCGCGGCGGGCGATTGAGCCGTCGATACCATCAGAGCCTCCTCCGCGATCGGTTGCCGCCGTCGGTTCCAGGCGGCTTTGCGAAAATCGCGTCCGGTGTTAAGTGCGATGCGAAAGACCCA
This sequence comes from Rubripirellula tenax, assembly GCF_007860125.1. Lineage (NCBI taxonomy): Bacteria > Pseudomonadati > Planctomycetota > Planctomycetia > Pirellulales > Pirellulaceae > Rubripirellula > Rubripirellula tenax. The sequence goes on along the minus strand of NZ_SJPW01000004.1, from coordinate 296,294 downwards.
CGCCCGCAAGTTCTGGACGTCGTCGATTTGCTCGCGATGTTTCCAGCACTTCAGGAACGTTTCCTGCAGCGCATCGTGAGCATCGTCGAGATTTCCGATGCAATAAAACAACGTCCCGATCAGTTCGGAATGTACGTCAGCGAACATCGTCTCCAGTTTTTCGCGGAGTCGCTGCTGCTCGACATCGAAGGTTTCGGGCGTCGTTTCCATGGGTCTACAAGATAAGACGACGACGCGGAGGGAACAGATTTCAAAAAGTTCGAATCCGTGGAAATTCGTCGCCGGCGGACGTGCCGTCGCGATTCCCGTTGATACGGTGCACGGGATTTACCGTCGGCGCCGAGATCGCATTGCGCACTGCTAAGACACTTCCGGCCTCGGAATATCTGGGCGTCATCCTGTTGGACTTGAACCTTCCCAGGGTCAGCGGGCTCGATGCGATTGCCGAATTGCTGCCCGGGATGGGTCAAGCCCGATAAAGTTGGCACACGAGGCTTCTACTCGCCGCCGTCGCACCACGGGTTTGATGAGTACTTCGCGAGGACCAGTGCCGTACCGACTTGGAACCCGACCGTCACGCCGGATGGCAGGGACAGTTGGGGTGCTGGCCCGGGGGAGCCATGGAAAGGCGGATTCCCTTCTATTCACAATGGTGTCGAAGCCAAAGAGGATTTTGATGGCGATGACAGTCGCGTGATCATGGATCGCGTGATTCCGTTTGTGGAAGCCAATGCATCCAAGCCGTAATGGGCAACGGTTTGATTTCACACGCCCTATGACCCGGAGGTTGCAAGCGAGAAATAACAAAAGATTATCCAAAGGCGGGCAGCAAGCGGAAGAATTATGGCGGCCGCATCAGGGCGATGGACGAGCAAGTCGGACGCTTGCGTGCAAACAAGGGCGAAATTTCATCGAGATCCAAGCCCTTGTTTTTCGGCGACCGAAGATTGCACCAACAATTGATGGAACTTGATGCGAGCTGCCAACAAAGTCGTGATGGAGCGGACTATCGTTATGAGTGCTCCGCGAGCTAGCCGTCTGGTGAATCGCTGATTCTCTTTCCCATTGAAGGGCAACCAATGCCGAACCGATTCTTTCGCGTGATTCTTTCTGCCGCGTTGGCTTGGGGTGGGAGTTGCGTTGCCGATGATCGCGTCTTCGTTACCAGCGACCGACTTTCGTTGGGGACGGAATCGAACCGGTCGGCTTCGGTACGAAGCGCGGACTTGGATGGAGATGGAGACTTGGACTTGATCGTTGCCAACGGCCGCCATTGGCCCGAGCCCAGTTTTCTATTCATCAATCAAGGCCGAAGTCGATTCAATGTCATGCGTGCCTTGGGCGTGGACCGCTCGACGACTTACGCGTGCGAACCGGCGGACTTCGACGGAGACGGAGACATCGACATCGCGGTCGGCAATGACAAGGCGCCGTGCCAAATCATGTTGAACGATGGGAGTGGCTTGTTTTCGGTGGGTGCCGAATTTGGCGAGGTCTCGAGTGTCCGCAGCCTCGCCGTGGCGGATATGGATTCGGATGGGGACATCGATGTTTTGGTCACGTGTCGTGGACAGCCCAATCGCATTGAATTCAACGATGGGTCGGCAAGATTTCCGAAAAGCCTGGCGTTCGGTACCGCCAATGATTCGACGATCGACGTTGCCGTCGCGGACCTCAACGGTGACGGCGCGGCCGACTTGGTGCTGGCCAATCGCGATGGACAACCCAACACGATTTTGATTGCCGATCGCGAAGGCGGTTTCTTACCACCGGCGACCTTCGGCTCGAAACGTGTTTCCAGCAGGTGCGTCGCGACGGCCGATTTCAATGCGGACGGCCACGTGGATTGGGTGATCGGCAACCTGGACTCGGCCAATGAATTGTTCTTTGGCGATGGCAAGGGCGGCGTCTTGCTGCGTCGCTTTCTCGACGGCGGAATTCAGCAAACGTACTGTGTTGATATCGCTGATTTTGACCGGGACGGACTGTCGGATATCGTGTTCGGTAACGTCGGCCAACCCAACACGGTACATTTCAATCGAGACAAGGCAGCGGCATTTGACGCGATCTCGTTTGGCGGCGCGAATGCGGCCACCTATGGCCTGTGCACGGGCGACTTCAACGGCGACGGTTTTCCAGATATCGCCGTGGCGAACTCGAGCGATTTGAACCAAGTGTTTCTGAATCAAGCGAAGAAATAGTCATGACAAGAATACTTGCCCGAATGACCACTCTGGTTCTGACGGCGTTCCTGGTGAGCCAAGGATTCGCGAAAGAGACAAACGACTGGCCCGGATTTCGCGGGCCAGGCGGGCGTGGGATCGCTACGGAAAAAAAAACCGCCGAATCATGGGACGTCACCGACCCGTCCGACGCCGCCGTTGTTTGGAATGTCGCCGTGCCTGGATTAGGTCACAGCAGCCCGACGATCATTGGCAATAAGATCTTTTTGGCGACTGCCGTGCCCGCAAGCGGCGACGCACCGCTGAACGTCGGACGAAACGGCGACATCCAAGCGGCTGATGACAACGGCGAGCAGACTTGGTGGGTGTTGTGTTATGAAAAAACAACCGGCAAAGAATTGTGGCGCAAGGCCGCTCACACGGGATCACCCAAAGCAACGCGTCATGCCAAAGCCACTCATGCCAATAGCACCATCGCAGCCGACGCAGATCACGTGGTGGCGTTCTTCGGTTCCGAGGGACTGTACTGTTACGATCACGACGGCAACCTGTTATGGCAACGTGACTTTGGCGTGATCGACGTCAGCAAGTACGACATCGGATGGGGTTACGCCAGTTCCCCTGCCATTCATGGCAACCAAATCGTGCTGGTCTGCGACGCGCCCGACGATCCCTACGTGGTGTCGTTGCGACTATCCGATGGAGAAGAACTTTGGCGGAAATCGCGTCAAGGCGATTGCGAACGCAGTTGGGGTACGGCCCTGATTCACCAAGGCGACGATGGGACTCAAGTCGTCGTCAACGGTTGGCCGTGGATCGTTTCGTATGACCTTGAAAACGGCGAGGAAGTTTGGCGGATCGAAGGCGGTGGCGACAATCCAACGCCGACGCCATTTGTCAACGAAGGTCGAATCTATATCACCAACTCGCATGGCGGACCATCACCAATCTATGCCATTTCAACGAGTGCCCGCGGCAACTTGAGCGACTCAGATCCCGACCATCGTGTTGTGTGGAAAGTCGACCGGGGCGGCAGTTACATGGCCACTCCTGTTGTTTGGGGCGACTATCTGTATCTGGGAAATACGAATGGCTTGGTTCGGTGCTTTGATGCCGAAACCGGCGAGAAGATTTACGAAGAACGTTTGGGTAGCGGAGCCTCGATCACGGCGTCGTTGGTCGCTGCCGATGACAAAGTCTATTGTCCTTCGGAAGATGGCAAGGTTTACGTCGTCCAAGCCGGACCGGAATTCAAGATCCTGGCAAAGAACGAAATGAACCATCCGTGCTTTGCGACACCCGCAATTTCCGGCGGAGTCCTGTACGTTCGGACCACCGAAACGCTGGTTGCCATTGAACCCAATTCGGAAACGACATCTGAAGCCTCTTCAACCGATCGACCCAATGTCTTGTTCATCGCTGTCGACGACTTGCGGCCGTCGATGGGTTGTTACGGCGATCTCGACGCGATCACGCCGCACATGGATGCGTTGGCGGCACGTGGTGTGAAGTTTAATCGGGCTTACTGCCAAGTGGCGGTTTGCAATCCTTCTCGCGCGAGTTTGATGACGGGTCTGTGTCCCGACAATTTGGGTGTTTGGACACTGCCGATCCATTTTCGCGAAGCCAAACCGGACGCCGTCACATTGCCGCAATGGTTTCGCAAGTTCGGCTACACAGCGGTCAGCCATGGCAAGATCTATCACAACCCCACGCCGGATCCGCAATCATGGAGTGAGCCGATTCGAGATCTTCCGTCGCTTCCTTCGGCCTATCCCGATGGCACTCGCGAGACCGTGCAGGCAGCGATGAAAGAACTGCCCGCGAACGATTGGCGGAAGAACAATTTGCGAAGCCCCAGCACCGCTTCGCCCGATCTGCCGGACAATCAATTGCTCGATGGGGCTCGCACCGACATGGCCATCGAAGACCTGCGGCGACTCGGCAAGCAGGACGAACCGTTCTTTTTGGCGATGGGTTACATCCGTCCTCACTTGGCCTGGGTCGCACCGAAAAAATACTGGGACATGCACGATCCATCCAAGTTGCCCGTGCTCGAAAACCAACACGTGATCCCGAACACGCCGCCGTACGCGCCAACCAACAACAGCGAATTGTCCCACTACGTTGACTTGATCGACATGCCCAAACCCTGGGATGAATCCGAGCTTTCGATCGAACAACGTCGGCAATTAATTCATGGCTACTACGCCTGCGTCAGCTACGTCGATGCGCAAATCGGACGACTGCTCGACGCGCTGGAAGACGAAGGCCTTGCCGACAAAACCATTGTGGTCCTGTGGAGCGACCACGGATGGAAGCTCGGCGAGAGCCGAGGTTGGGGGAAAATGACCAACTACGAAATCGACGCGCGCGTGCCATTGATCATTGCCGGACCAAACTTGCCGGCGGCCGGGCAATCGACCGACCAACTGGCCGAGCTGTTGGATCTTTACCCGACGCTCTGTGAAATGGCTGGACTAGAAACGCCAAGTTTTACGGATGGCAACAGCCTTGTTCCCATTTTGAACGATGCGGTGGCGTCGGTGCGTGAATCGGCGACCAGCCAGTACTACCGAAGTTTCAACGGCGGCCAATACATGGGCTACTCCATGCGGACCGACGAGTATCGGTTCATCGAATGGCGGGATTTTGAAACGGGCCTCGTCACTGATCGTGAACTTTACGATCATCGATCCGGCGATGTTGAAAGCGAGAACATCGCTACCACCGCGCCGAAAGAGTTGGTCGATCAACTGACGAAGCAATTGCTTCAATCGCATCCCCGCAAGGGACTGGTCATGACACCCGCGATTCACTCCGACCCCAGTCCCGGGCGATGGCCCGCCGAATTGCAATTGAACAATCAAACCGAAACCACATTGATGGCGTTTCCGATCACACCGACGGGCCGCCGAGGCCGCGTCACCCGCATCGAGCCGGGTAAAGCCGCGACGTTCAACGCTCGGATTGGCGGCGTCTATGTGGTCGAAAGCATCGACGGGACGGTTCACGAAGTGCACTCGCCGTCGTACCCGCCGCGCCAAGTCGTGATCGACTAAGGCTTCGCGGTGCTTTTCGTCGTTAGTTGATCCGCCGCAACCGCATCCAAATCAGGACGCAGTGAATCAATTTCACTCAACAAATGCGTCTTCAAATCCAGCAATTTTTCGGGATACAGCGCCGACAGTTCTTCCCGTTCTTCGTTGTCGACTACCCCGGCTCGGAACCCGAGCCGACGATTGACGCCACGGTCCTTTAGAATCCTGCGGGTGGTCCGGGGGGCGCTGCGTTTGCGCCGCCCATGCCAGCGGCAATCATCATGGCTTGTTGGACCATTCCCATGGCGGCCTGATCGAACTCCTGTTGGTTGTTGGCTGCCAGCAGACTGTCGAGAGCTGCGTTGACGGGGGCTGAAATGGTTTCCAACAACGCGGCCGTCTGTGCCTGACTTGCTGGGCTCATGACTTTCTCGAACTCAGTTGCCGACTCTTTTGCTTTTTGAACCAGGTTGCCTTTGTTGGTGATCAGCACATCGACGAACTCACTTGGCAACCAACGTCCTTCGTGAAGTACCACGTCGACAGTCTCGGTCTCGCCGTTTTGTTTCGGCGCGGTGATCGTCCCCGCGGTCGCGCTGGTTTGTTCGATGATCACTTGGCTCAGTAATCCATCAACGGAACCGGCCGGCGCGAGCGGCAGCAATTCTTTCGCGTGTGCGCCTAGTCGCGGCAGGTGATAGTTGGCGAGTTGGGTGAAGGTGGTATCGGGAATCGATTCAAAACCCTTAGAAAGCGACATCCACTCGTACATCAATCCAACGCCTGGATCGTATCCTTGTTGAAGCATCGGCAGCGCGTCCGGTGGCAGGCTAGCGAGTAATGACGAACCAAGCACGAAGTCTTTCTTCGTGGTTAGAACTTCCAGCAACTTCGCAGTCATCGTTTCCATCGGAGCATTTTGATCGGCATAGTTTTTTAACATCGGCCGATACAGATCGCGGAACTCTTGGCTGTCGATCTCCGTTCGCACGTCGTCAGGAAGGCTATACCAGAACACTTCCAGATGCCCGTTCATCACCTGCGTTTTCATGTAGTCGAATTGCTGTTGCAGTTTTGGGCTACTAGGAAACGGTTCCATTTGTCCAATGTCGGGCGCTGAGGGCGCGACAATATTCGCGAACTGATTGGTGGGTTGATAGCTGGATCCTCCCGACGCAGAGTTTGTCGCCAAATTGATCGGCGCCTTAGAACCGCCGGACTTGGCGTTCTCGAACAACTCTTTCGCTCGAGCGCGGCTCGCTTCGCTGAGTCGATTGATCGGAACCGCAATCGTTTGTCCGTCGGCTTTGCGCAGCACGACACTGGCGCCATCGACGCGTTCGTACTCAGCATCAATCTTGAAACTGCCGGTCGTGTCAATCCAGATTTCGGCCTGCGCCGGCAATGCGAAAACGAGTCCGGCAAGTAGCGGCACGACGAGCGATCGCAGACAGACGGCGTGACAAAGGTTGAATAATCGCATGATTTGGCTTTCGGATTCATGTGGGAGGCAAATCGGCCCGTCGACATTGCCTTTGGCAGATTGGCGGGAAATTAAGTGTGTTCGATTTCGAAGGCTGAATCCAGCATCATTCGGGGCGCAGGCTCCACTGCGTTTTTTAACCAGGGGGGGTTAGTGGCGCCGCGGGTTTCTGGCAGAGATGGGGCGGCCCAGGTCGTGGATATTCAGATGCGGATGGCCTCTTTTTTTGTTGCAACGCAGCACCACACGGCTGAGAAGTTTCCATTTTTCTCCATGTATCCAGATGTTCAGCGATTTCGCGAACGGTGAGTCGACGTCTCCCACAGTGGCAGTTCAGGTGACTGGGGCGGATTGGGTGAAAGGTATCGATTTTGTCGTTGGAAGGCTTGACCACGAGAGTCAAACGGATTCAAATCCCGGCAGGTCCCAGGACGGGGGGGAGTGTGCCTCCAATACGGAACGGATGCTCAACGAATCTGTATTCCTTCGAAAGGGGATCTGTATTCCTTCGAAAGGGGATTTGTGATGAGAAGAAAAGTAGTATTGCTAATGGGGGCTGTCGCTCTCTGTTTGATGCAGCAGCCTGCCAATGCTGGGATCATGTCGTTCTTTGGTGTTGACTCAAGCCCATTCGGGACTGTGCCAGCGGGCGGCAATGCCGCAACGGCACGCGGCAACTTCCTAGCCGGTTTGACCGGTGTAGGCACCGAAGACTTTGAAGGGATTGCCCTGGGGACATCGAATTCGACTCCCTTAACGTTCCCCGGAACGACTGGCAACATTACCGCAACGCTGACAAGCACTTCAAGCTTTGAGGTGAGAAGCACCAACTCAGCTGGTGCGTACCCGACGTCCGGAACCAGGTACCTGCGGACGAGTACCTCCACCGACCCCAACGAATTTGCAATCAACTTTGACAGCCCGATCGCGGCATTTGGTTTTTACGGCACCGACTTGGGCGACTCAGGTGGTGGCGATGTCGTTTTGACGCTGACCAATGGAACGACCGAAACCTTGACCGTTCCTGTTGGTAACAACACCACAACATTCCAAAGTGACAATTTGATCTTCTTCGGGTTCATTAGCGACACCGATTCGTACAGCAGTATTGCGTTTGGCAATAATGGGGGTACCGGTGACGTCTGGGGATTTGATGACATGACCATCGGCGACATCGGCCAAGTTATCGATCCGAACAATGGAGCTGTGCCCGAGCCAACAAGTTTGGCGATCTTTGCTACGCTTGGACTTGTCGGTGTCGGTGTCGTTGGTGCACGGCGGCGCAAAAAGGACATGGCAACTTCGTAGCCAACTGACCGGCGGATTGCCGGATCATCCTCATGCACTGCTTGCTATTCCTGGCAAGCGGTGACAGGTTGTCGCCGGCCACATCGGGTCACCCTTCGTGGCCCTGCGACTCCGTTCGCAGGGTATACGTTAAATTTCTGAACTGCTTTGCAGTTCACATCCCGCGAGCGGAGTCGTGGGGTCCACATCGGGTTGCCCGATTCATTCGCAGTATGCGCGTTCGAAGAATGCTATTTGTATCCATTCACCTCGCTGCAAACGATTGGCTGATTGCCTGCTAGACTGGTGACACCGTTTTCCCGTGTCCTCACAGTCGTTTGCTCTCCCTTGTCATCACCTGATTTTCCCACAACGTCGCATCGTGGTTCTCTTGTCGATTGGGCCCAATTGGTCCGATTGCCGAACGTTTTTACAGTGCTGGCCGATGTCGGTGCGGCTTTTCTGTTGGTCGCCCATGGCCCCCAACCGATCGCTCGATTCGTGGCTGTGCTTGTGGCAGGTGTCGCTTTTTATTGGGCCGGCATGATCTTGAACGACGTTTTCGACGTCGAACAAGATAAGGCCCAGCGGTCAACGCGTCCGTTGGCGGCCGGCAAGATTTGCATGACTCGAGCCCGCGTCGCCGGGTGGTTGTTGCTTGCGGCCGGTGTCGTGATCGGGTCCATCAGTGGTTACTTGCCCGGCGGATCGGAGTATCCAATGACGTGGTTGCCAGCAGCAATTTCGGTGGCGCTGGCGATCATGATCGTGGCATACGACGGACCGCTGAAGAAAACGCCCGCGGCACCGATGGCAATGGGAGCCTGTCGAGTCCTCAGTTTTTTGCTGGGCGCGTCGCCCTGCTTGGCAGTTGTTGACGGCCAACCATTGATTCCCAAATACTTGCTCGGAATCGCGATGGGGTTCGGCGTCTACATCATGGGGCTGACCACGATGGCCCGTCGTGAAGCCGTCGGCGGACCGTCGCACAATTTACCGATGGGTTGGATCGTGACGGTGTTGGGGTGTGTGCTGTTAGCCTTTGCGCCCCAGTTGGCTCGCGGTGCCATCGTCGATTGGAACGTTTCGCCACGGGACACGTTTCCGCTATTGATCGGAATGGTCGCCTTTCCGGTCATCATTCGCGCATTCCGCGCCGTTCGTGATCCCGCGCCTGCGAAGATCCAGATTGCGATTCGCATCGGCATCCTATCGATCATCCCGTTGGCGGCTGCGTATGCGTACCTGGGCGCTGGACCTGTTTGGGCGTTGGTGATTTTTGCACTGGTGATTCCATCGATCGTTTTAGCCACCAAATTTCGGGTGACCTGATGATATCGGGGTACCATCTATCCGGACTGTCGCTGCACGACCCGGCCACAGCGATTGGTGAGCTCGCGCATTTGGGCTATGCGGCAGTCGCCATCCGTCCACACGCCGCGTACTTCCATCCCGATGTTGCGGGGTTTTCTCAGCACTTGCTTAGAATCTCCGATGCAATCGACCGTCATTCGATGCGATTGGTGATCGACTTGGACGGACTGTATCTGCACGATGTGTACTCACCTCGCGGCCCGTCGCTGATTGCGGCTGACGCATCGGTCTGCGGCTCGGCCAGGATCTGGATTGAGCGGTGGGTCGGTATCGCTGACGAGATCAACGCGGGGATGCTTACGTTCTCGGTCGGTCAGGGCGAAGCGTCGGCTTTCGTTAGCGACGAAGAAGACCTGGAACGGTTGAGCGAACATCTCAAGCAGGTGATCGCTCAAACGGACGGTTCCAGGGTTTCGATGGGAATCCGCCCCACTCACGGCGACGTGATCGGGTCGGTTGCCCAGTTCGAACGACTCCAGCACTGGATGGGGGAACAGAACGAACGCCTGGGGTTGGCGGCGGACGTTGGCGAGATGCTGGCGGCCGGCGAAATGCCGATCAGTGACCGATTGGCCCGGAACCTTTCGGCGCTTCGATGTGTCTACCTGTGCGATCGGCAAAGCGGCGCTCCGGATGACCAGAGGATCGGCCAAGGCGAAGTGGTTCTGTCGCGGATCGTCCATTCCCTGCGAACCGGTGGGTACAAGGGCACTGCGATCGTGCGAGTCGAGGGCCATAGTGCCGAAGGACTCGTTCCGGCTCAGGAAGCGCTTGAGGTATTCGACTGAGCGGTATTCCGTACACCGTCGAGCGCGTCGGGCTGGGAACCCGATCTACGTGGACGTGCCCGATCGCAACGCCCGTTTGTGGTTTTTCAGTCGTGAAACGTGAAAACGTCCGTGAAACTGGGAAAAGTCTGAGGAACAGGCTGAAAATGCTGGACTGAACTTGGTGGACACTCCTATCATTCGGTTGTCGCAGGGATGCAGCGGACTGACGCGGATACGTGTTGTTGAGATGACGGTTATGCCAGATTTTTTCACTTCGACTGTGGCACAAGCTGCAACTGCCGTAGTGGTTCTGTGCATCCTGATATCGGCAGCATTTTATATCGTGGCAAGCTATCGCGACTATGTCGTCCAAGACCAGGAGCTGCCCTCAGAAGGCCTCGCAAACTTGCTGGAAATGCACCGCAAAGGTGACATTAGCGACGAAGAAATCCGAACTATAAAAGCTAGAACCCAGCGACATTCCGTCGAACCGATCACCGACGACGAATCAACCTCCCCGGACGATCCGTCACCGAACACCCAAGTCTGATGCTTCCCTAATCCGCATCCGGTCTTGGACTCCCAACGTTCGTTACCCTGGTGAATCGCCTTCGATCGGAATGGATGAAGGACAACCCTCCGCCTGTACGCCCTCCCAATTCCATGCGGGCATGCATTCGGAAACCATAGATCGTTTTTGAATTTGAACCACAGTAGGCTCGAGCTTTCGAGGATACGGATGACCCATCCCGCATTTCGGGACGGACTCTTCACTTGATGAACCACGTGTTCATCAATTGGGGGAAAGTCGTCGGAATTGCGGGAAAGCATTCGAGCCGTGGCCCGAAACCGTTTGACGCGTGATCAGGACGTGTTGGTCGGCGGATCAGTATCCGTCGGTCGATTCGGCTGACACACCATCAGGAGTCGTGTATGCCCTCGAAAGATAATCCACCCACAACAACAACATCCCGTCGCGGAACCTCGACCAACAAGAAGAACGCATTCTGTTCTTTTTGTCGAAAGAGTTACCGGGACGTCGGCCCGCTCGTTGAAGGCCCAGGTGACGTTTACATCTGTTCCGAATGCATCGAGCTATGTCAATCGATTCTGGACCAGGAACAACGTCGGCGCGGCCCTAGCAAGTCGCTCTTCAACGATATTCCCACGCCACGAAGTATCGTTGAACATCTGGATCAATACGTGATCGGACAGGGCAGCGCCAAACGCGTGCTGGCCGTTGCCGTTCACAACCACTACAAGCGGCTGACCAGCGAATGGGAAGGCGGCTCGGAAGTGGAGATCGAAAAGAGCAACATCCTGCTGGCCGGACCGACCGGCAGTGGTAAAACGTTGCTCGCCCGCTCGCTCGCTCGAATGCTGAACGTGCCCTTCGCCATCGGTGACGCGACAACGCTGACCGAAGCGGGTTACGTCGGCGAAGACGTCGAGAACTTGTTGCTGAAGCTGTTGCACGCAGCCGACTTCGACGTCGAAGCGGCTCAGCGCGGAATCCTTTACATCGACGAAGTCGACAAGATTGGCAAAACGAGTGCCAATGTTTCGATCACTCGCGACGTGTCGGGCGAAGGCGTTCAGCAGAGCTTGCTGAAGATGCTCGAAGGCACCGTTGCCAACGTTCCACCGCAAGGCGGACGGAAACATCCCGAGCAACAGTACATCCAGATGGATACCAGTAATATCCTGTTCATCGTCGGCGGTACGTTCGTCGGGATCGAAGACATCATCCGCAAACGGCTGGGCCATAAGACGCTCGGATTCGGCGGCGGCGACAGCAAACGGAACGAGCAAACCGAGTCGGAATTGTTGGCCCAAGTGCAAACCGAAGACATCCTGCAGTTCGGGTTGATTCCCGAATTGGTCGGGCGTTTGCCAGTGGTCAGCTACCTGCAACCGTTGGACGAAGAAGGTTTGGTCAACGTGATGACCCAGCCGAAGAACTCGCTGATCAAACAGTACGAAGCACTTTTCCAAATGGAAAATTGCGAGCTGAAGTTCACCGAGGAAGCACTTCACTATGTCGCTCGCAAAGCACTGAACAAGGGCGTCGGTGCCCGTGGTTTGCGAGGGATTTTGGAAGAGGTCATGTTGGACATTATGTACGACTTGCCCGAGCAGCCCGAGGGAACGCTCTACACGATCGACGAGAATGTCGTGTCGGGCAAAAACAAGTTGTTTCAAATGCCCACGACCAAAAGTGCTTAGTCGGAAGATTGGAAGATCCACGAGAACGAAAACGTCGGTGTCACGAAAGTGATGCCGGCGTTTTTTCGTTGATGCTGACAACGACGACCATGATCGATGCGTAGATCACAAATCCGTTGATCAAGTGCCACAGAAAGTGCGTGCCGATCGGCAGGGACTCACAAACCGCCATGTCGATCGTACGACAACAAAGTGATAAGCTCAATCCGATCAACAGCGATACCATCCATCGGGTTGCCGCCAACCGTGTAACCAAATGATGCACCGTCATCGCAGCCAGTAATACGTACGTCGGTGCATACAGCAGCGAACCGTTCAACCACGGCGGCAACGTCAGCATGGCGAAATTGGCACATAGAAAAACGACACTTGTGGCCGCGGTCGCACCGCGGTTCCAATTCAAGAGTCGTCGCAAATACAGCCAAAGAAAATAGAGCTGAAACGAGAAGATCGGCAGGATGTCCAAGACCTGAGTCGCGCGTGTCGCAAACGTATGAAACGCAAAGCTTCCCAGCCCCACCAGCCCAGCCATCACGACCATCGCAACCACCGGCCCACTCAGTCGCGATTCACGCCGCGCCAAGCGATAGGCCATGCCGGCGGCAATCAAGAATGAAACGTTGCTGATCGCATTAAGCGGCTCGGCCCAAAATGCGTCACTGCATCGTTCGCAGTAGAAATCTAGCGACTCGCTCGCAACCAGCCTCATCAGGGATCCAGTTCAGGGATTCTTCCCTGTCCTTTGGCGTAGAACTTCGTGATGTCGATTCCACCTCGGCGTTCTTCTTCCATCAGCTTGATTCGCGATTCCAGCCGCTCGACCCGTCGCATCAACGCCGGAATGACGTCGGGGTTGTCGTTGCGTGGCTTGGGACGTGGTACAGGCGGGTAACCGAGGTGTCGCTGCATTGCGGCGAACAAGAACAGCGGGTCTTTGCCACGGTTACCGATTGCGATCACGCCTTCGCGAGCCCCAAACAGAAACGGGCCCTTGTTTTCGATCGACTCTTCGGCGGCCAGCAAGCGATCGCGATACTCTTCGCTTGCCAACAGCAACAGATTGGCAAAGTCGACCAAGCCGATCTGGGCCCGCAGCATCAAAATCCACTTCGTCCACGCGGTGTCAAAAATCGGATCGCCACTGATCGCGGTGAGGCCCTTGTCATAGTTCAAGCGATTGCGGCAAAGCACTTCAAACTGGAACATAAACATGCCCTGAGGCGTTCCACCGGCGATGCGAAAGTTCGCTTCCGATTCGAGAATTTGCAGAGCCGCGCCCATCGTGAATCGTCCGACATCGGCTTCGGCTTGAGCCACCAAGTACGATTGAAATGCCGTGAAGTAATGGCCCAGCTTGTACATCGCTGGCGCCATCAATCCCGAATGCTTCAGTTCGGTCAGCAGATAGTCAATCGCCATCGGCAGTTTCGTTGTTGCCAGCAGTTCGTACCGTGCTTGCTCTAGCAACTCCTGCATCGGCATTTGGTCGGCTAACCGCTCGCGAAGCAGCTTGTAAAGAAACGCTTGTTCAACGTATTCGGTGCGATCAAGAGCGACGTTTGCCATGGCCGCATTGTAGCCGCTACGCGCCCAACGGGTGACCCTTCTTGGCCCTGCGACTTTGCTCGCAGGGTGTGCTTCATGTTTGGTGAACTGCTTTGCAGTTCACGACCCGCGAGCGGAGTCACAGCGCCACGTCGGGTTATTCGACGTTACTTGTATTTTCCGAACACGATGCAGGCGTTGTGGCCGCCGAAGCCGAAGCTATTGCTCATCGCAATGTTGACGTCTTTCGGCTTCGCGACGTTGGGCGTGTAATCCAAATCGCAAGCCGGATCGGGCGTTTGCAAATTGATGGTGGGTGCAATCGTTGACGACTCGATCGTCTTGCAAAGGACGACCGCTTCGATGCCGCCGCTGGCGCCCAACGAGTGGCCGAGCGAGCTTTTCGTGCTGCTGATCGAAGTCTTGTAGGCGTGGTCGCCGAAGACTCTCTTGATCGCTGCTGTTTCAGCTTTATCGCCCAGCGGCGTGCTGGTGCCGTGCGCGTTGATGTAATCGACGTCCGTCAAGGCAACACCCGCATCATCGATGGCTGCTTGCATTGCTGCACCGGCGCCGCGTCCTTCGGCATCGGGCGCCGTGATGTGACCGGCGTCGCTGGTCGTTCCATAGCCGAGAACTTCCGCGTAGATCTTTGCACCGCGGGCCTTGGCATGTTCCAGTTCTTCAAACACCAAAACGCCCGCGCCCTCACCCATCACAAATCCGTCGCGATCAGCGTCGAACGGGCGACTTGCCGTTGCCGGATCCTCGTTTCGAGACGACAACGCTTTCATGTTTTGGAACGCGGCAAGACCCATCCGTGTGATGGCGGCTTCGGTTCCGCCGGTGATCACCAAGTCGGTTTCGCCCAACCGGATACTTCGCAGCGCATCGCCCATCGCATTGGTGGCGCTTGCACACGCGGTCGCGACGGCATAGTTAGGGCCTTTCAATCCGTGTGTGATCGAAATGTTCCCGCCGGCCGCGTTGACCATCATCTTTGGGATCGTGAACGGGCTGACACGGTCGGGACCCTTCGTCAGCATGCGTTCAATCTGGATTTCTATCTCGCCAAGGCCGCCGATACCGGACCCAAGAATCACGCCACACTTGGTGCAGTCGATGGACGAAAAATCGACGCCGGAATCCTTGATCGCATGAGTCGACGCATAAACGGCGAACTGGGTGAATCGATCGAGTCGTTTGGCTTCTCGCGGATCAACGACGTCTTCGACATTGAAGTCGGGAATGTCGCCACCGAAGTGGATCTTGTATTGGCTGGTGTCCATGATACTCAGTTCATGAACGCCACTTTCACCGGCAATCAATCGACTCCAGAAATTGTCGACATCATTGCCAAGTGGCGTCACGACGCCGATACCCGTCACCACAATGCGTCGCTGGGGTTGGTTTTGCATCGAGTATGCCTTTGCCATTACTTTCGAGATCGAGAGAGCTTGCCAATCAAAAAACAAATGCCGCCCTCATCCTCGCGAGCCAACGCCATCAGCGTTGGTTCGAAATTCTGGGACGGCAAAGGGTATCGTCTTTAGAGGCACGCCGTCGATGTTCGAGGCGGGCCACCCATCGAACGTTTAGGCGTCGTCGCCTTTTGCGGCTTCGATGAAATCAACGGCTTCGCCAACCTTTTGAATCTTTTCTGCCGATTCGTCAGGAATGCTGATATCGAACTCTTCTTCGAGTTCCATTACCAGTTCGACGGTGTCGAGCGAGTCGGCACCGAGGTCATTCACAAACGAGGTTTCGCGAGTGATTTTGTCTTTGTCGACGCCGAGTTGTTCGGAAACGATGTCGATCACACGTTCTTCGATGGTAGCCATGAGCAATCTTTAAAAATGGTCAGCAAGCTGAGGGTGGTTTGGTAATGGGAGAAGCGTCAAATATCTAAGTGCCCGTCGCGGGCAGTCTCATTCGCCGAAAAGATAGGTCAAACAAGCAAAACGCGTCAATACGCAGCACGAATGAACTTCTATGGCCTAGTTTCTAGCCGATCATGCCGCCGTCGACGACTAGGGTTTGTCCAGAGATATACCCAGCGTCCTTGGAAGCCAGGAAAAGTACGGCTGCGGCGACGTCTTCGGGCGTTCCGACTCGCTTAGCCGGAATCCGCTTTTTCACCTCTTCCAGCACCACGTCGCCCAATTCTTGGGTCATTTCGCTGGCGATAAAACCGGGTGCGACGGCGTTGCAGGTCACGCCGCGGCTGACCAATTCTTTGCTCATCGTCCGCGTCATCCCGATCATTCCCGCCTTGCTGGCCGAGTAGTTGGCTTGGCCGGGGTTACCGATCAGCCCCGAAATGCTGGCCATATTGATGATTCGGCCATATTTTTTGCGGCGCATGATTCCGGCCGCCGTTCGGCAGCACACGAAACAGCTGGTCAGATTGGTCGCAATCACATCGTCCCATTCTTCATCCGACATGCCTCGCATCAATTTGTCGCGGGTGATTCCGGCGTTATTGACCAAAATGTCCAAACGTCCATGCTTTTCGTTCGCCCCCTCGATCGCCGCCGCAGCCGCTTTGCGGTCGGTCACGTCGCACGAAACGGCTTCGGCCTTGCCGCCGGCCGCTTCGATTTCGGCGACGGTGCCTGATAATTTCTCGGCGTTACGGGCCAAACAGACGACCGTCGCACCGTTCATCCCCAGTGCGATCGCGACCGCTTTTCCGAGACCCTGCGAGGCACCGGTCACGATGGCGACTTGACCCTTCAGGTCGGTGGTGAGTGACAGTTGCATGATTCTTTCAGTACTGGGTTGCTGGATTGAGTTGTTTGGGTGAGTTGCTTCATTGGGCCGGACCATGAACGGTGCCCGGCGATTGATACTTTGTTTCTCGGGTCACTCGTCGCCGAAACCGTCAGTTTCGATCTTGCGGTTGATCCGCTTCAGGGTCCCGCGGAGCACCCGGCCGGTGCCGACTTCTTCAAAGCCTGCGATGCCATCGTCAAGCATTCGCCGAATCGATGATTCCCACATCACGGGGTTTACGACTTGGCGGCTGAGCAGCTCGCGGATCTCGTCGGCTTTGGTGTGCGGTGCGGCATCGACGTTGCTGTAGACGGGCATGGTCGTATCGGTGATCGGCATCTCATCGAGAGCCGCCCGCAACTTCTCGACCGCCGGGGCCATCAGCGACGTGTGGAATGCACCCGCCACGGAAAGCGGAATCACCTTCATGGCGCCGGCTTCGGTCGCCGCAGGAATCAGCCGCTCGATCGCCGTCAAATGGCCCGATACCGCGATATTGCCGGGGCACAACAGATTGGCCGGCTGCAGCACTTCGTCACCCGTACGGCAACTGGCACAGACCGTTTCGAGGGCCTCCAGTTCCATGCCGATCACGCTGGCCATCCCGCTGGGGACCGCGTCGGCGGCGGCCTGCATCGCTTCGCCACGTCGTTGAACAAGACGCAAGGCATCCGCAAAGGACAAGCCACCCGCAAAGCAGACAGCCGTATATTCGCCCAGACTCAATCCGGCCGTTGCTTTGACCGCAGCGATGCGATCGGGCTGAGTCTCGCGAAGCACGTTTGCCGCCGCGATCCCGACGGTGAATAACGCGGGCTGGCTGAACTCGGTCGCATTCAGTTTCTCAGGCGGACCGTCGGTGCAGAGTGCCAACAGGTCATACCCGAGCACTTCGGCAGCTTCGTCAAACAATCGACGAGCTGTCGGGTGGGTATTGCAAAGCCAAACGCCCATGCCCGGTGCTTGAGCACCCTGGCCAGGGAAGAGAATGCCAACTGAATTCATGTTGCCAACCAAGGGGAAACCGGCGGGCTCGCGTCCAGCCGCAATGAAATTTCGGGCCAAGACCTAGCGACAACCGTGGCGTCCTTCGGCTTATTTCAACACGAAAAACAACGTCCGCAGCCCGGAAACGGGAAGAGGCAACGTTAGACTAGGCTTCTTCGTGCTCAATCACGGTTCGCCCTTGGTAATAACCACATTTGGGGCAAATCGAGTGAGTCGGGACGGCGTTGCTGCACTGGGGGCAGTAGCCGATTTGACGCTTCTTAACGTGGTCGTGGGCGCGGCGGCTGCCGGTACGTGCGTTGGAGTGTTTGCGTTTTGGGACAGCCATGGCTGCAGAGTCCGATTTCCAGGGTCAGGAAGGGTTCGTGTCGAGCCGCGTAGCTTAGGAAGTCAGAGCCCGAATCGTCAACGTAGCCAAGCCAACTTTTTCGAGCAAAAGTGAGCTTTTCCGAAGAAATTGGCACGTCAGCTCCAAAATTCAAGTCGAAGCGGTCGGCTTGGCACCTACTGCCAATCCAAGATTCACTTGGCTGGCCGCAAGATAAGTGAACTGAATCCTCTCCAATCCGGCTTCGCGCATGTCGATCTGGGCTTCTTGAAGCGACCGCATCCGGCCGCCCTTCGTCCCCAGGTCAAGCCGTAACGCTTCGACGCATTCGGCCAGATTTGCCTTCGCCGGTCCACGAAACAGGTCAATCACCACCACGCGACCGCCCGGACGAGTCGCTTCCACGGCATGGGCCAACAATTTTTTGCCCGCAATTCCGTCCAAGCACGAAATCCGCTGTGCCACCAAAACCAGGTCAAACTTCCCGGTCGGGACCTCGGCATTGATCGGGTTCCCTTCGATGGTTTCAAACCGCTCGCTGATCCCGATCGACTCGGCGGTCGCGGAAGCGGCCTCCAGCGCGGCTCGGTTATCAACCGCAGTCACCGTGGATGTAGGATCGCGGTGAGCCATGGCGCAACTCCACACGCCCGACCCACATCCCAAATCAAGGATCTGCAAAGCATTGAATTCGCCACCTTCGCCGATGTCCAAGATCTCAGCCGCCTGCATCGCCGCGCCGGTATGTGCCCACTGGGTCGCGGCGAGGTAATCGAATTGTTTGCCGTCGTCGTGATCCGCCCGTCGGTCGTTACCGCGGACCACGTCGACCAACCGGCCCCACGTCGCATCGCCCAAATCGTCGTCGTACTGGCACAGCAGGTGCCCGGCACGCGACAGAGCAAAGTCGTCGTCGTACTTTTCGACCACGCCGATCGCCAACAGGGCATCCAAAAGCAATGAAGCGGAATGAGGGGACCACGACAGCGACTCTGTCAACTGTTCGGCCGTCCGCTGACCATGGCGAAGCTCGTCGATCAAACCGAGCTCGCGAGCCGTGCGAAGCAAATGTGCCGACGCGTTGACCTGCATCAGACTGTGATATTGAGCCAGCGTGCGTTCTTGAGCAGTCGACATGGATCGGGTTTCGATTTCGCGGCGTTAGGGAAAGAGGTAAATCGCCCTCGAATGGTGGCCGAAAAGACGACTTCTCTCAAGACCCAGCCGCTGGCCTGAGCCTTTGTCTCACACCGCGTCGCCCTATCCTCGCACCCACTTGATCCACGCTTCGACAAACGCGGTTGTCGTCACGCCGAACGATTGCTGAAACGCTTGGTCGAACGACTTGCCTTCGTCAAGCAACCGCATGCATCGGTCAAAGTTCCGGCGATGCGTGCGATCCAGCAGGCTGGATGCAATTGCCGCGCCGACGCGGTCGGACTGCTCGGGCGTCATTTTGCCATCCAAAAACTTCTTGGCATTGCCCATTGCTGCGATCGCTTGCGAGATTTCGGCATCCATTTTCATCCGCTCTTCACGGTCGGCACCACGTTTGCGAGCCGCCGTCGCGGTCGCGACCCCTTCGGCCAACCATCGCGGCACATCACCACCTCGCGTGGCAACAGCCAAACCGGTCA
The DNA here is from genome assembly GCF_007860125.1 of Rubripirellula tenax. NCBI lineage: Bacteria > Pseudomonadati > Planctomycetota > Planctomycetia > Pirellulales > Pirellulaceae > Rubripirellula > Rubripirellula tenax. Next base: position 276,637 of record NZ_SJPW01000004.1, on the reverse strand, counting down.
GCGGCAATAGCAACCGGCTGGCGATCTGTTCTTCTTCGTCACGATCGGTGGCCACCATCGCGACGTAGGCGTCGATGCCGTCGAATTGCCAATGGCTCGACCAATCCCTGGGAACACCGCGAGCCTCGACCATTTTGGCGAATTCACTGTAATCGTATCGCCGAGGCATCACAAAAATCGTCGCTCGGCCGTGATAGAAACCTTCGCCCGGTTTGCCGGAAACGACCGTTCCCACCGTTTTCATTTGAGCTTCCGCCAACTTGCCGACCAATTCCAACGTCGGCTCCGAAGCGGTTCCGATGACTTTGAAGTGCTCCGTCACCTTCTCGGTAACTGGCGCCCCCGACGCGTTGGCAAGTTTCAGGTGATCGCCCGCCAACTTTTCACGTCGGTCGCTCATTTCGGAATCCGTCGCTGACGCCGCCCAAGCCAACTGGCTCATCACGCCGAGAGGTTGATTCTCGCTTGCACCGTCCAGCGTGGCGCCTTCGTCGATCCAAGTCGAAATCAATTGAATGCTGGCTTCCGGCAGCGCGGGGCGCCCACCGGCTGGCATTCGATCGCCTTCCATGCCGCGAAGTTTTTTAACGACCAGGCTTTCGCTTCCCTTGCCCGGTTGAATGACCGCGCCGCTGTCGCCGCCACGCAGCAACCTTGCAAAGTTGTCCATGTTCAATCCGCCCCGAGTCTGCATGGCGTCGATGTGACAGCCTTTGCAATTTTCCACCAAAATCGGTGCGATGTCTTTGGCGAAACTGACCGTTTCCTTTCCCGTTGATCGACGCACTTCCGGACGAGCTGCGTCCGCGTTCATCGCTGGCGTCGGTCCTGCGCCCGTAGCGGAAATCGGCGCCGTCGGGTCGGCGCCATCAAACTTTGCGCCCGTCATGATCCACTGTTTCAGTGTTGCCAGTTCGGCCGGCAAGACCTTTCCGCCGCCGCGTGGCATGTCGCCGGTCTCGATCGTTTCGATCAATCGGCTACCGACGGTGTCACCGGCAAAAATCACGACACCCTCGGGCGGACCTTTCATTAGCGCAGCGAATGTTGCCAAGCTGAACCCGCCCTTGCTGCCGTTGATATGGCATCCGCCACATCGACTACTCAGCAAGGGAGCGATCGTCTTGGTGAAGCTGATCTCCGTTGAGTTCGGTGCTGGCGAAAACGCGGTCTCCGGTGCAGTCATTGGCCGCGTGCTTTCGCCGGCTGGTACAACGGGCATCATCGGCTCGGTTTCGACGACTGCTGTTTCGGCCACTGCCGGTTCCGCCGCCGCTGCTACAGGGCGGGCGGGGATGCGAAACGGAGGCAACGAAATGCCCTCGAACTGCAACATCGCGTGAGCCTTGCCAACTCGCTTCATCGCCGGAAGCAGCAAGTCGTAAACTTCGATCGATGATGCCGGCCCCGCTGTTTCGATCTGACGCATCGCTTCGCCGATGGCGTCGCCCGCGGCCGCATAGTCGCGCGCCGAAAAATGTGTCCCTGCCTTCTGAACCGCTGCGTTGGCGGACAAGATCGCTTTGCGTTGTCCTAAACCGACGCCATCGGCGGCGACCGCAATGCCGGCACTCGCCAAAGCCACGACGACGCTGACGCCAACCAAGATCAATCCACGCATCGACAAACACCACTCAGATTCGAACCGAAATAGCCACCATGGCACACAATGAACGTTTCCGCCCACTATAAAGTACTCGCCTGGATTACCCAGTCACCAAAACCGCCATTCTTGATTTCCCGTTCCAATTAAAGAGACTTCCAATGCCGCTTCGATCTCCTCTGGTCGTGTTGTTCCTGATTTGCGGTTTGTCCAGCCCGTGTTTCGCCCAACAGTCGACCGCGGCCCATTCGGCTTCGGCCGTCCAAATCGTCGACGACTTCTCGCGAGCCGAGTTTCCCGGCCGAATGTTGACGCGCGGCAACTGGACCGTCGCTGATGGCAAGGCCAGCGTCGTTTTCAGCGACCCGCTGTTCCAAAAGTTCCAGGACCACGGCGCCATGGTCTCTTACCGGACGCCGATGAACGATGCCGAGGTCACGATCGAATTCACACCGAAAAATGCCGACGTGGTGGTCTTCACATTCGATGCCGAGGGTGGCGGACATGCGTTTCGAATTCGATTGATGGGTGACGAACGCCCTTCCAACGCGATGACTTACTCGGTCAACGATGGTGGCGAAAAACCAAAGCCCATGGTGCTCAACAAGATGCTTCCCAAGCTGAAACAGGGCGAGGTCAACACGTTGACGGTTAGCTTGGTCGGACAACAAGCCGACTTCACCGTCAATGGCGAGTCCTTTTCGGTATCCGATCCGCTGCTGGCACGAAGAAAGGCAATCACAAAGCTAAGCATCCAACACGGCGATTTGGAGGTGACGCGATTTGATGTCAAATCGCTTTGACATGGACGTGGCGGGACGGCGTTGTTTAAAAATCTTTTGAACCGTTATCACGAACGCATTCAATCCCGGCGCAAGTTCCAGTGGATTCGCCGGTGCCAACGGATGACGATCGAAGATCAACGCCAAGCTCTCCATCCAATCCGCATCGGCCTTGAGGGACGAGTGCAGACGAAACGAGCCCCGGCGAAGTTGCACTTGTAAGTCCTGGATCCCTCCATGCGTTCACGCCCATTTCGTTCACTCGTTGTCGCACTCTCGCTGTCTGCATTGGCTTCGGGAGGCTGCAATGTGCTGTCACCGAAACGGATTGCGGCTAAGCACCAATACGTTCCTCCCGAATTGGTCAGCGATACCGACGACCAGATCGAAATCGGTCGTCCGATCCCCTGGCTCGACACCGTTGGATGGGTCGTTGGCATTCCCGGCAAGGTGATGTTGTGGGACCGCCGTATCGACAATCACCGCATCACGTCGGACACGATGGAGACGTCGATTGACTACTTGGCGGCAAGCAATCTGCCCCACGTGAAGGTTCGAATCAACCAGTACGCGCCCCTCGAGGACTTTCGACGTTTGCGAAAAAACAAGACCGTGGCTTGGCCCTATCGGTACACGCTCGGGATTTTGGCGGTCGGTGGCGAAGCGATTCTTCCCGGACGAGTTGTCGGTGGCGATCACTTCAATCCCTTCACGCAAACCGTTCACATCTACAGCGACGTGCCGGCGATTGCGTTACATGAACTCGCCCACGCAAAAGATTTTACGCGGCGAGAGTACCAAGGAACCTACGCTCTCGCTTACACGTTCTTTCCGATGTGGCATGAAACGATCGCTTCTCGCGACGCAATGTCATATTTGTACGATCGTTCGGATGCCGAAGGGATCGCCGAAGCAAACCGAATTCTATATCCGGCCTACGGCACTTACGTCGGCAGCGCACTTGGCAACTTCGCCCCCGCGTATTCAATGCCGATCTATTACGGATCCGTCATCGCGGGCCACGTCAACGGACGCATGTTGAACCGGCAAATTGGTGCAGAAGTACAACGGCACCACGAAATTCTTTCATCGTCAACTCGTGAGCAGGATCGTACGCAGTTGGGTGAAACGGAAACGGCTTCGCTGCAATTGTAATCTTGCGTTACAGCGTTCCAATGACCGGTTTCGGCTCGGCATGATTGATCACTGCTTCGACGCTGGTCTCGTGATCCGGTTGATCGATCTGGATGATCGTTCGCACGGGCAACCCCACAGGCATCATTGGACTGTCGCTGTCCAGATCGACCCAGATACGTCGACTGAATGAATCCAGCCGCTCACCGGCCCATTGCCCGAACCGTTTCTTGCGGTCCATACGCGGTTCGACCTCGGTCACTGTGCCGCGAGCGATCACACCTTCGAAACACTCGGCGAGCAATTCGCAAGGCTGTCCGACCATCACCCTCAACGCGTCAAATTCATCGACCTCAGCAAGTACACGCTGACGCTGTGTGTTGCACATGATGATCAACGGTTCGACGATTGTTTCCACGGGAAGCTCGCCAACCCTGGCGTCAATTTTCAGGATCGTACCGTCGATGGGCGCAATGATCTTCGTTCGCCGCAATTGGTCTTCGGCAATCGACAGTTTCGCACGTGCTGCCCGCACCGCCGATTCGGCGGCCTCGATATCTTCTGCTCTGGCGGGATCTTGCAGCGATTTGAGTTGGTTTTTCGCGACGTCGGCTACCGCGCTCAGGCTTTGAAATTCAAACTTTGCGTCCTCGAATTCTTGTTCGCTGATGGCATCAGATTCGAAAAGGCGTTTGTATCGCGCAAGTCGAGCGGTTGCTGATTCCAATCGAGCGACGGCCGCATCAAATTCACGACGCGCCACATCGAGATCACTCTCGCGAGCTCCGTTCCTCAGACGCGACAATCGAGCCTGGCTCTCTTCTAAGACAGCCACGGCGAGGTCACGCTTGAATTCCAGGGACCGGCTGTCCAATGAAACCAGCAAGTCGCCGGCCTTCACTCGGTCGCCCAACCGAACGTGAACCTGTTCGATGGGTTCCAGGATTTGTGCGCGCAGGCCGATTTCCTCGGTCAAACCTTTGATGCGACCGGGCGCGCGGATCGTTTGCCCCACAAACCGAGTCGGCGTTGGTTTGATGACATCACTCTGTGTCGCGACGTTGTTGCGCCGTTGAGTTTCGGCGATTGCGATCCCACAACAGCACACGACAAGCGTGATCAAGATGGTGTTGGTTTGGCTCATGTCAACAATCCGTTTTCGATCTCACAAATTCGATCCGCATAGGCGGAAATTCGAGGGTCGTGAGTCACTACGATCGTCGCAGCCCCCGTCGAATCAACCAGCTCACGCAGTAGTTCCATCACTTCGCGTCCCGACTTGCTATCCAGAGCGGCCGTCGGCTCGTCGGCCAGCAGCAACCGTGGCGACGTGACCACCGCCCGAGCCAGCGCGACGCGTTGGCACTGCCCGGGACTCATTGAAGTCGGCAATTGATCGCGATGCGTTTCTAGCCCTACTCGCCGAAGCATCTCACTGGCACGCTCGCGAGCTTTCGCCAGCGGCATCCCTTGCATCGTCAGCGGGACGGCAACATTGTCTTTGGCCGACAATCCGCGGATGAGTTGAAATCTTTGAAACACAAAGCCGATGTTGTCGCGGCGCATCGCTGTCCGCTGGCTGACCGACAACAGATCGGCCCGCTGACCGGCCAAGTGGATCTCGCCTTTGTCACTTTCAAGTAGGCAACCGATGATCGATAGCAACGTGCTTTTACCGCTGCCGGAAGGGCCTGACAAGAAAACACATTCGCCGGCGCGGGCGTGAAAGTCGACGCCGTTGAGTACCCAATGTTTTTTGCCGCCGATGACATATCCCTTGCGAACGCCGATCGCGTTCAAGACGACGTCCTGTTCGACAGATCGCCGCGCGGGCGCCGCCGTTGGCACCGCGACAGGTGCCGGTGTGTGTGCAGGTGTTGGTCCAGGGACGGCAGCGGGCGCATACCCGTCGACGTCCATCGCCAAGTGAGCTGGCAAAACGCGAGGCACGACCGGATCGCCGGCCGGCATCGAAGCGTCAGATTGAGATTGAATTGACATGCGATCAGCCTTGCAAAATCGAATGAGGGTCGACCTGGCGAACTCGCAAATACGGCAACCCCGATGCAGCGAGGCAAATCACAAACACTAAAATTGCGCTGCCCGCATAGAGCTTTGGCGAAAACATAATCTCGGCACGCGGGGTGCTGAAAAGCTGTTGGATCACGATGCTTGTTACGATGCCGATCGCGATGCCGATGCTGGCAACAAGCGAGCTCTGAGCTCCCAAAAGCAACAAGATCTCTCGCTCGGTCGATCCGATTGCTTTCAGAGTCGCGAACTCGGTAATCCGGTCCAAGACCATCGCGTACAGTGTCTGTGCGACCATCACCAATCCGACCAACAATCCCAGAGCCGTCGCCGCACCGAAACTGATCCCCAACCCGGTTCGGGTCAGCCAGTAGTGCACGCTGCGATCGGCAAAGTCTTCCGCCGTCAGCGCCGTCACATCGTCAAGCCGCTGGTTGATCTCGCTGCAAACCGCATCGGCATCGACGCCTGGCGTTAAGCGAACCAAGAAGTACGATGCCATCGTGGGATCGCTGCCCGTCAATTCGTTGTGATGGTCGTACGTCGTGAAGACGTAGGGCGTGACCAAGAAACTGAGGATGCCATACGACTTGCCAATGATTTTCACGCGCCGTCCACCAAGTTCCCGAAACGAACCGATCGCAGGTGAATCGAGTTTGTCATCGTCGCAGGCGTCAACGATCACGCCGTGAATATGGCTGAGCGCGTCGTCAGGCCCTTCATGGAGTTCGTAGGCGCGACCAAGGTCGGTGTGGGGACTCAGCCCCACCACCATCGTGCCTTCAAAGCCACCACCGGGAAGCGTGATTTCGGAAAAGCCGATTCGCATCGGTTCGGCTTCGCGGACCCCAGGGATACTGCGCACACGATGAATCCACCGCTCGGGGATATCGTGCGGAAAGTCGACGTTGTGCATGCCGCGGTGTCCGACCCAAATGTCGGCATTCCCGTTATCGATCAGCAAGCTGGCCTTGCGGATCAATCCGAAGAACAAACCGCCTTGGATATTCACCAAAACGACGGAAAAAATAACGCCAACCAATCCGGCCACAAGTTTCCCGCGGTCGTGAAACAGGGTGCGCGTGGCAATGTTCCAAAGCATCGCGCTCGATCAAAAAGGAGAGGTATGAGTGGTAATTTGTAGCGGGCATCAGCAGTTTATCGGTGATACCGAACGCCATCTTTACCCCCGTTACCAAATTCGCTCCGTTCGAGTCGAGGCGGACTTCCACTACTGACGTCGCTCTAACGCCGTCACCTTTCGTTCGAGCCGTTCGACCCGTTCGGTCAAAATCAGCACCAATTGCCTCAAGTCGACTCCGTTCATCTGCGGCGCCGCGTCTCGCTCGGCGAAAGGATTTTCGTCCGTCTCGGCGGTCATTTCCGGCGCCGAAGCCCATGCTTTCAATTCACGGCGAATCGATTCCATTTGGGCATCGATCGCCGCCCTAGACGGGTGCCGAGCGCCCATCGACGCTTTGCTACGTTCCAAATGGCCCAGTTCCTCGGCCAACTGCCGACCTCGTTCGGTCAACAGAGCCGCCGGCGGAACATCGCCGTACCGAATTTTGTCGGTGATCGCTGCGGTGCTTCCGCCCTGTATCTCCGTTGCATCCTGTGCGTTGGCCCATCGGTGGCTGACCACGATCGCGCTCGAAGCAAAGAACGCCAGTCCCGCGGCACACAGACTTATTCGATAACGATTCATAACGTGCAATCTCTCAGCGTCGAGTTCTAGGTCCAGTTAAACGCATATCCAATAGACTAGCAATTTGGCGTACTCGATCCAAATCGGCGAGAACATTTCGCTGCCCTCGTTTGGCTCGCTCGCCGCGTAAATCGAGACTTTGCAATCGGGTCCAAGCGTGCGGCGAAAGCACAAAAGACTTCGGCGAGTATGCGGTGACGAAGTAACGACCACGATGTTGGCCGGCGTATTGAGCGCGTTGGCTAGTCCAACCGCCTCGCTTCGAGAGCTTAGCCAATCATCGGGATCCGCAGACACCGATCGGATCCGATCGGGTGGCACACCGAACAGTCCCAGGTAGGCAATTTCTCGTTGTAAACGAGATTCTTTTTGATGTTGGACGTAGTTGAAGCCGGCCAATTCGTCTTCGCGTAGCAAATAGATTTGTGAAACGCGATCCTCGTGAAACAAATCCGATGCCGCTCGCAATCGCTCCCAAACGGCGGGGCCGCCCGCCATAACGTATGCCAATTCACCTCGCGCCGTGACGTCGTGAACGTGCAGGGGGGAAATCAACCAACCTCGCACAGTGGGTATGGAGGTTGCCAAGCCAATGATTGCGAACGCGACCCAAGACAACCAAAATCTCAAACGCCAACGTCGTGCGCGTCGAGATTCGACGAGGCTTCGATCATCATCAGTCATGGCTGGGTTACTCGCGATAGTCGTCACCCGCCACCGTTAAGGAATGCCGCGAACGATCATCGGGCCGGCCAGCCGAGTTAACCAGACAGGAAGTTTTTGCCAGACTCGGATAAGCCTTTGATTCCCGCCAGCATCGGGACGCATGTCATTGGGATCGCCCTTTCGAACATAGTACTGCCACGTCGCTTCGTGCGGTAGCGCGCCCCACTGGGCCTTGAACCGATAGGTGCCGCTGCCTTGGCTGCTGCGACCAAAATCGAAGGTCTGACTTCCCTTTTCAATCGATCGTCGAATCAAGTGACGATACATCATCATATTGGCGTTGGTATGATTGAAGTCTCGCAAGCAACTGGCGCTGGGAACTTCGCTGACCCCCGATTCGTGCGTGATCAATCCGGCGGCAATCGTTTGGCCCGCCTTACGGACGACACAGAACTCGGCGTCTCCGTCGAACCGACGCACGATCGAAGCGAAAAGTCTCTTTGCGAATACCGGTGTTCCTAGGTCTCGCATATTGCGGGCGAACACGTCATAGAAATCGCCGACGAATTCGTTTCCACCAAAATGCACCGACAACTCGTGAACGTCGGCTTTCTTGATCTGGCTGCGGACTTTCGACTTCAGCGACTTGTCTTCGAAAATGGCGTCCGTTTCAGGTAACTTCAATCGCATGTGGACTTTGTCCGTTCGATCAAAATTGAGTTTCGGATGATCAAGTGGCACCTCGTGACGAAGTTCCAAATACTTGACATCAAGTTGGTCGGAAAGATCGCATGCCGCATCAACCAGCGCGGTTGCAACGTTGGTGGTCGCGGCCCAAACGCCGCCCGTGTTTAAGTACGGAAGACTGACCAAGAACTTGCCAAAAATGGGCCCCTTCACGTAAACCACGGGAAGCAGTCCCTTGGTTCCCGTCGCATCCGATGCTCGGATCAAATAGCCGCGGTGCCCAAACCCGTCGCCAAGCGCAGCAAGCCACTGCGAACGATGTCCTGCCAATCGCGGCATGGCGCACACTGGCGGCATCGATTCACTATCACTGGCCCAATCGAAGTCTGAGGCCAAGACTTCAATGTTCATATCGGTCAACTCTTGCACACCGATCCGACCAAGGCATCCGCTATCCGAACCGCCGCGTTGCCATCCCACAATGTCGGGCACTTGCCGACCTTGTAAGTCCCCGCCAACACCGACTCCAGTTGTTGTCGCAGTTTGGACGCAGACTGACCAATCAATGTGCCCGAACCCTCGTCGCAGGTGACCGGACGTTCGGTGTTTTCTCGCATGGTCAAGCAAGGTACGTCCAACGCCGTGGACTCTTCTTGTAATCCGCCCGAGTCCGTGACGATGACCTTGGCTTGCGACGTCAAACAAAGAAACTCGAGATAGCCCATTGGATCAAGCAGACGCAGCTGGGCATTGCTGGCCAACATCGATTCGAATCCGAACTCGGTGATCCGAGCGCGTGTTCGTGGGTGTACGGGGAACACCAACGGCAATTGATTCGAGATGCCCGCCAATACCTCCAGCAACTCATGCAACATTTTCGGATCATCGACATTCGACGGCCGATGCAAAGTAACCACGCCGTAATTTTGTGGCGACAGACCGAGACGGGAAAGCGTGTTTTGGGACTTTGCTTTTTCCAAGTGAACCAACAACGTGTCAATCATCACATTGCCGACTAGGTGAACACGCGATTGTGGATGACCTTCGCGAATCAGATTCTCGACGCCCGCGGGTTCACTACACAGCAACAGATCCGAAATCGAATCGGTGACCATTCGATTGATTTCTTCAGGCATCGAACGATCGAAGCTCCGCAAACCCGCTTCGACGTGTGCCACCGGAACGTGAACCTTAGTCGCTGCGATTGCCGCTGCCATGGTGGAATTGACGTCGCCGACCACAACAAGGCGGTCGTAGGGCTCGTTTCTTTTCGCCGCTTCGACCAACACATCTTCGATCGCGACCATCACGTCGGCGGTTTGACGTGCGTGCGAACCGGAACCGACATTCAGCGACAAATCTGGTCGTCGAATCCCAAGATCATCAAAGAAGACATCCGACAAATTTCGATCGTAATGTTGCCCGGTGTGAATCAGCGTCGTCACCAAACTTTCGCGCGCATCAAGCTGCCGAAGGATCGGCGCGATCTTCATAAAGTTTGGGCGTGCGCCCGCAACGATGGCAAAGCGTTTTGGCAAAGGATTGTCCTCGGGATCGATAAAATTGGTCTGCAAGCTGATGGCTATGGGGGATAGAGAGTGGCGAATCAGAGGACGTCACTGCCCGACTGCCCTTTGCCCGACTACTACGGCAACCGTATCGCGGCCGACCACGGCTTATTCGATTGGTACCAGTCCACGCATGCAGCCAGCCCCTCATCCAATCCAACAGTCGGCTGCCAACCAAGTTGCTTCTGTGCTTTCGCAATATTGGCCTGGGTCGTCGTGATGTCGGCCTTGTGAAATGTTCGATGGGTCAACTTGGCTTTCTTCCCAAGTAGCGTTTCCAACTTTTCGATGATCGCAAGCAGGCTGACCGGTTCGTTTCCGCCACCCAAATTGAACACTTCAAAGCCGACTGGCTTGATTGCCGCAATCGTGCCGCGAGCAATGTCATCCACGTAAGTGAAGTCGCGCGACTGCGTTCCATCGCCAAACAATTCGATCGGTTCACCCTGGTCAATCCAATGGATGAATCGAAAGACGCACATGTCGGGGCGGCCGGCTGGGCCGTATACCGTGAAATAACGACATACAGAGACATCAACGTCGTAAAGATGATGATGCGAGTGCGCCAACATTTCGGCGGCCTTCTTCGAAGCCGCATAGGAAGAGATCGGTGTATTGACCGACAATGTCTCGTCAAACGGCATCGGTTGGCCGGCATACAGCGAAGAGGTGGATGCTAGCACGAGCTTGCCGATCGACCGTCGACGCATCGACTCTAGCAAGTTCAGCGTCCCCATTAGATTCGTCGTCATGTAGACACGCGGATTCTCCATGCTGTATCGCACGCCGGCCCGAGCGGCCAGATTAAGCACCGCGTCAAACGGCGCCGAATCCATCAGCGATTCAACATCCGGCTCGTCTTCGATGTCCATCGCCCGAAACGTGAATCGGTCGTTAGCGAGTTGGTCAACGCGATGCTGCTTCAGACTGACATCGTAATAATCATTCATGTTGTCGACCCCGACCACATGGTGGCCCTGATCCAACAACATTGCTGTGACTCTGGAAGCAATGAAACCGGCGCAACCGGTGACGAGATAATGTTTAGATTGGCTTGTCATCGATCGCTTAGGTTTTGCGAATTTTTTCGCGATGGTTGACGACGTCGACGGTCGCATTTCGAGTATCGACCACCAAAGAAGCATTGGCGACAATATGGTCGTAGTCGAAGTCCGAGTGGTCCGTCGCAATGATGACCGCATCCTGAGACGCCAGGAATGCGGGCGTCAATTTCTGGCTTTCCATCGGCGGTAAGTCGTAATGCCGCATCTTCGGCAATGTTGGCACGTGAGGATCGCTGTAGGTCAGTTCGGCGCCGTGTTTGAGCAAGATTTTCATCAAGTCAAATGATGGGCTCTCGCGAGGATCGTCGACGTCTTTTTTGTACGCCACACCCAACATGCAGATCTTGCTGCCATGAATTGGCTTTTTAACCTCGTTCAAAAATTCCATCGTACGCGCAATCACGTACTGGGGCATCGAACGATTCACTTCACCGGCCAACTCGATGAACCGTGCGTTCAATCCCTGTTTGCGGGCTAGCCACGACAAGTAAAAGGGGTCGATCGGGATGCAGTGTCCACCCAAACCCGGCCCGGGATAGAAAGCGTGGAAACCGAACGGTTTGGTTTTCGCCGCGTTGATGACTTCCCAAATATCGATGTCCATGGAATCGAACAAGATCTTCAACTCGTTGACCAAAGCGATGTTGACGGCGCGGTAGATGTTTTCAAGTACTTTGGCAGCTTCGGCGACTTCACAACTGCTGACTGGCACCGTTCCTGCAACCGCCGATTCGTACAGTGCTCGAGCGACTTCCAAACTTTCGTCATTGATCGCGCCGACGACTTTCGGAATTCCAGCAGCAGAGAAGTTCGGATTCCCAGGATCTTCACGCTCAGGACTATAGGCAACGAAGAAATCGATTCCTGCTTTCAAACCACTTCGTTCCAAAATCGGAACCATCACATCACGCGTCGTCGTTGGATAAGTCGTGCTCTCGAGCACAACCAGTTGCCCTGCTCGCAACGCCTCCGAAATCTTCTCGCAAGTCTGAATCACATATCCCAAATCCGGATCGCGTGCATCGTCCAGAGGTGTTGGGACGCAAATCAACAAAACGTCCGGTTCACTCATGCGCGCCATATCGGCGGTAGCGTCGAACTGCTTCTTAGCAAGCCAATTGACGATCTTTTTGCTGTCAATGTGCTTGATGTAGCTCTTGCCACCCTTGAGCGAGTCCACCTTCGACTGATCCACATCGATGCCGGTGCATGTAAAGCCCGCATTGACGAAAGCGTCAATCAGCGGAAGCCCTACATACCCAAGGCCAATAACACCCACATTGCATTTGCGATCCGTGATCAGTTTCAGAAGCGAAGAGCAGTGCGTTGATTTCATAGGGTTGGAGCGGCTGAGAACCGGATCGAATAAAGAACAAGGTCAGAAGGAGAGGGGGTGGGACCCAGTGTAGCTCGGCATTCGCCAAATCAAACTAGGGGCAGATTCATCTTTCCAGCCTGGTGGCAAAACTTTGTCGATTCATTCGCATTTTCGAGTGTTCTCGGCGATTCGGTCGGTAGCGACGTGTTTTTAAAAGGGCCGCTAACCCGCCGAAAGAGGTCGTTTCGGCGACTTGCAGGGGCTGGGAAACCAAGTTTTGGGGCAACGGAGACACCCGTTTCCTCGACTCCCTCCCCCCCCGCCTTATCGTGAATTCGCAAGCACCAATTCGAAATTTTTTGGGGTGAAAGGCCTTGTCGGCGGCAAAAAAAAGTTCGTATCACCGTTCTGATCTTCTAGTCCTATTCGCGAGGGTAATCCCATGGAACAAACCGACACAAATCAGCGCTTTGGTGCGATCTTGGAAACTGTCGAAAAACCGCCCGAAGTCTTTTACGGACGTGTTCGAGTTGCGGGATCGACCAACGTGGATTTCGTTCGGTCTCAAACAGCCGCAACGCGAGATGATTTCGCAAGCGCGTTTCGTCTGCTCCAGCAACGATACGAAGATGCGGGCCTGTCCAGGCACAATCGCCAACGCATGCGGATCATGGATTTTCACCTTAGCGGCGATTCCCAGGTATTTATCGCCACGTATCGCGGCGAAGTCGTAGGCACCGTCACGCTGGTTCTTGGGCACAGTCGCCTGCCGGCTGCTTCGACATACCCCAAGGCGGTCGCCAGACTTCAGCAAGAAAGTGGCTTTCGAGTCGGCGAAATCACGTCCCTGGCCATCGATTCGGATAAAGCCCCGCGAGGCGAGGTTTTTGGCCAGCTCACTCGCCTTTCAATCTCCTTCGCCCGAGCCCAGGGTTTGGAACATCTGGTTGCCGTGGTGCATCCCCGGCACGCGCGTTTCTACACCCGCGCCATGGGGTGTGAAATCATCGGACGTGAAACTCCGTACGTCGCCGTCGGTGGAAAGCCGGGAATCGCCGTCGTCGGAAGCGTTAACGACCGTTCGCGGTACAGCCCGAGGTGGCGCGATTATTGCCTGGATGGAAACTTCGCGGACAACGACCTGCAAAGCCGCCCCATGCACCCCGACGACGCGGCACACTTCGCCCAATCAGCCGTCGAGTTAGCTTCCGCTACCAAGGCGAAGGCTGCGGCCTAGCCGCCGCAGGAGGCTTGCGGGCATAGAAACCTTCCATCTTTTCACGCGGAGAAGGGTGACATAGTCATGTCTCCCTTCGCTATCACAAGGACGCAAACGCATGTCATGGTCACCGTCGTTACCCGCTGCGACGGCACCCTTCGGGGGAGCGAGTCCCGTATTGGGCAACTCGCCTGATGGAGGCTGCGAAACCCCTTTCGCGCGGTCACTCGACGCGGTTAGAGATCAGTTGGCGAACTTGTTCCCCGACGGCCGATTTTCCGATGCAAATGCCGTCCGCAACCGCTACGCAAAAACGACATTGCCTCGGTCGACGACGCCGCTTGGTGTCGTATGGCCGGTCAACCGTGACGAAGTCAGTTCGCTGATGCGGATCCTTTCGAGTCATCAAATCCCCTGGCACACGATCTCTCGTGGCCGGAATTGGGGGTACGGCGATTCATGTGCGTCGGGCGATGGTCATCTGATCATTGATATGGGCGAAATGAATCGTATTGTCGAAATCAATGAAGATTTGGCCTACGCAGTCATCGAACCAGGCGTCACCCAAGGACAACTAGCCGACGCACTGAATTCGTCTGGATCGCGGCTAATGCTTGATGTGACAGGTGCTGGCCCAGATGCCAGCATTGTTGGAAATGTCCTTCAACGAGGCTTTGGTCACACGCCCTACGGGGATCGCACCGCCCACGCTTGTAACTATGAAGCAGTCTGGCCCGATGGAAATATGACGCGAACCGGTTTCGGAGACATCGAAAAGACGACGGTTGGGCATGTCTATCCCTATGGGCAAGGGCCAAATTTCCAGGGCGTTCTTGCGCAAAGCAATGCCGCTGTGGTCACTCGAATGACAATTTGGTTAATGCCCCGGCCACAGCGAATCGATGGATTTGCATTCAAAACAGATGACCTAAGCGTATTCGCCCGAATGGCGGACCGGATCGGGAAGCTCCGCCAAGAGAACGTGATTGGAAGCGTTGTTCACCTTGCAAACGATCTACGAGTGCTATCATCGCAAACGCAAGTGGCTGGGGATGGTAACGCTCTCGATCGCCGAAAACCGTTTACTGACCGTCAACGCGCCTACCGTGCGAAAAAGGCAGGGGTGGCTAAGTGGAATGGACTTGGCGGCCTCTACGGGACGAACCGTATCGTCGCTGCAAAGCGGAAGGACATCAAAAAAGCCCTCTCCGGCATATGCCCCGTGCGATTCTTTCGCCAACGGCACGTAAACGCCCTGAATTTTGCGGTCGATCGAATGCCAAGCTACGTGATCCCCGAACGGATTCGCAATTTGACCGCCGCTGTAACTGACGTTTACGACTTGCTTAACGGTAAACCATCAGCGAAACACCTCGAAGGTGCTTTCTATCGAAACCGCCCCGATTCGGGAAACGTTATCGACGTTGGCTTGATGTGGATCGCCCCGGTGATCCCATTTCGAAGCGGTGACGTCTTGCGACTTACTACGGAACTTGAGCCGATTGCCAGCCAATTTGGCTTCGACTTGCCGGTAACCATCTCTCCTGTAATCCCGCGAGCGGCCGTCGCGGTCATGAATTTGTCATTCGACAAGTCGGACGCTGACGAAGCGAGTCGTGCCGAGCATTGCTATGGCGCCATGCGGCAACGGCTCGACGAAATGGGATATCCGCTATACCGAACGTCTTCGATAAAAATCGCGGCGTAAGCCGCAACCCGGATTTCGGTTACGTCCGCACTGGTAGCGTCTTCTGTGATACCCGTGGGATCCCCCTTTTTCAACAGGCTGTTAGGCGTGGCACGCGGTAACATGGATCGCACTGCTTCGCAGTTCTATCCCGGCGAACGGCGTCTGCGGGGCCCATTTGGGTTGATCGAGCCAACACACGGTCGCCCAATAAAAAAAGCTCGCGACCGAAATCGCGAGCTTCTAAGGTTCAAATTATCTGAAGCGGTAAACTACCGCTAAGAAACTAAGCGTTCTTCGCAGCTTTGCGACGACGGCTAGCAACCAAGCCAACAACTCCCAATGCACCGAAGGCGCAGATCGAAGATGGCTCAGGAACGGCACTGAAGTTCGCAGTTACGGTCTGCGAAACGGTGAAGCCATAGGTGCGGTTGGTCAACAAGCTGAACGCTTGTGTTTCGAAGGCACGAGGAGGAGTTGGGGTGTTTTCCGCACGACCAACGCCAACTTGGGTCAGGTTGAAGTTTCCAACGGGGGTCAGAACGACTTCAACGTTCGAACCGAAACCGCTAACGCCGAAAGTCAACTCGGTTGTTCCCCGGCCGGTACCCAAAGGCATGCCCGAATCTCGCGAAACGTCAACGAATGCAGAAACATCGAACAACGCCTTCACGCCGCTCAGATCGCGGTTTGCGGTGAATGAGCTTTGAGCAGTCAAGCTGGCCAAAACTTCGTTGGCGCTTCCGATGAACCCGTCAGCCAGCGCCAAAGTCGCCGTGGTCGTGCCCATCGCACCAGGTGCAACCAAAGCGTTCCCGGCCAGGGACGACACAGCGACACCACTGCCGTTGACTTCGTTCGAGGTCAGGCTCAAGGCAGGCGATGTTGCGCTGATTTGATAGTCAACGCCAGCTTGCAAAATCATGCCGCTCGAATCAACCAAGCGGAAGTTATCGACGATGAGCGACGATTCAACCAACACACCAGCTTGAACAGCGGTGGCGACCATCATCAGGGCCAAAACAGATAGAACACGTTTCATAGTAAGTTTCCTAAGGTCAAAATAGAATTGTTGTAAATCAAAAGCAAAAATCGATTTCTCAACAACGCTACGCAGGCCTTAGCAAACCCCTCACTAGCGGTTGGCGCGGTGAGCGTTCCGAAAACTCAAAGACATCCCCGGAGGGAAAGCTGAGCCAGAACGACCATCGACTTAGGGATGCGGGCTGGGAGCCCGAATCATGTACTAATTGCGATGAAACCGCGAAATCAAAACTGCCTGAACTGATGACTGGACGTTGTTCACTTGGTTCGGACGGCGAAAAGTCCTCCAAAGCGCCCGCATCGCCACGGACTTGGTCCGTAACTTGAGTGAGAATTCCAGCTTCGGCGGAGGTGAGCCCAATCGAAGTGAGAATTGCGGTAAGGAGGAGGATGCGGAACATACCGATGATTGTAGCGATTGGACGGGGGGGTGGCAAGGGGATTCTACGAAAAGATGGCGGCAGAAGAGAAACTAGTTGCTAAATGTGCACCTGTTGTTCCGTCGTCGGACCATTTTTCCCAATCGCGCAATCCGCGTTTACTGCGAATACCTATACAGATCGGCTTAGAATCAAGAGCCCCGAAAGAAAAGTCGAGACTTTGCTTGAATGGGGTTCTTGAGTGCCGGCTGCACGCCAGGTCACCGTTCAAAGTGCGAAGCAACTTCTTTCGCAATGCTTAACCAGTTTCGTTCTTCTTCGACCTTCGTTCGAGAGTTTCGCCCCAAGGTACTTGCTAGCTCTCGGTCCTCGGCCAGCCTCTGGATCGCCTTTGCTAGCGAGTCACTATCCTCGGGTTGGAACAGCAACCCATCGTGACCGTCCGAGATCAGATCTCGGATATTTTCAGTATCCGCGGCGACGATCGGGGTCCCCATCGCCATCGATTCTAGGATTTTCATGGGGGAAGCATAGAACGTTGCTCGCGGGCTGACGGCGATGTCAAAGGCGGCTAGGTAATCTTGCACCTGGCTATGGACGATGCGTCCCGTGAATGTGACTCGATCTTGCAACCCCTTCTGATTCACCAACTCCCGAAGCTCAGCCTCAATGGGGCCATCCCCCACGATCAGCAAGTGCGGCAAAGGGTCGCGCAGCTCGATTCGCTCGAACCCGTCGACTAGCAAATCAACGCCATGCCATCGTCGCAAGATACCGATGAATCCAACAACAATCCGACCTTCAATCCCCAGTCGCCGCCGAACGTCGTCTCCCGACCTCTGCGGATCAAACTGAATGGGGTCGGCACCGTTGGGGATCACCGAGACGCGATCAGCAGAAACACCACGCTGTTCTACCAAAAAGGTCTTCAGCGGCGTTGAAACCACGACGACCCGATCAGCAGCACGGCAAATCCGTCGTTCGCAACGAATCGCCAACTTTTCGAGTCTTAAGGGCCGGTTCTCGCCCGCCATTCGTCGCTCCAGAGCAACCGGAGCGTTGACTTCCAAGCAAACCGGCACGTTCTCGGAAGCGGCTGCATCAATGGCGGCTGTTGAGAAGCTGTTGTATCGATCGTAGACAAAGTCGGGTTGAAAGGAACGAATCGCACGTCTCAATCGCCGCTTCGCCGGAACGTTGTAGGCAAGTTCTGCCAATTCGTAAGTGACACCTGGCAATATCCCGGCCAGGCGTGACAGGATTTTCTTCGACAACGGGCGATCGTTTATCTGAGGTGCTGGTAAGTCTGGTGCCAGCGAGTCGGTGCCGTTCGACGTCGGTTCGCCAGCCAGTGCGACCACTAGCACTTGATGCCCAAGTTGGCGAAACGCCGCGATCATGGCGGCAACGTGCACCCCTTCGGCGCCATCGCCTAACGTCCGATGGTGGTACAGGATTCTCATGATTGCCAAACACGGGGGGAGGGTTGGGCCAAGATACTGGCTGCGCCCCCACCCTTTCGCAATCCCCTACCACACTCGTCGCCTAAGTGATCCGCTCAATCGTCATCGAGTTGATGAGCGCGAAACCACTTTCACCGCGAGCGATTTCTAGCGTCAATTGCCCGTCGCTGACCGTCGCCATGTAGCTATCGCGAAAGAACTCGTTGGGGCCAATTGAAAGTGTGTCCACCAATTCGCCCTCGACCGATACCTTCATGCCGGAATGAGCGTAGTATCGATCGCCAATGATGACAGAAATTCGGTAAACGCCATTGGCAAGATCCACGGCAAATTCCATCGCCCCTGACGCAACATGGTTGAAGTCACGCGTCAAATCGTCCGCGTCCGTGCGATCGCGCGATCCGAGTTGCCCGCTTAGCCAACCGAATCCCTTGGATGCATCATAGCGGTCGGTCGGGACCACCTTGGTATACCCGGCTTCGGTGGGCGAAGTGCTGCTGCCGAAATCGAACCGGTTGACCAACTCGGTCGCCGATATATCGTTGTCCAAATTGGTAATTGAGACATCATCCACATCCAGCCCTTGATAACTGGGATCAAGGCTCGTCGTGTTCGACGTGATCACTTGATAGGGAATATCGCCATCGACCAAGTCGTCGTCCACTCCCGTGACAGTAACCGTCTGGGGTTGGTTCCAGTTTTCCTGCGTAAAAACAAGTTGGCCTGTCGACAACGTGCCTTCGTTCTCGTTGTTCGATCCAAGGTTGATCTCAACGGGTGACGTCGGCGCCGATCCTAGCTCGACGGTGAATGAGGTGCTGTCCAGATTTTCAGAAGTGACCTGGTTGGCCGCCGCCCGTACGATCACACCGGGATCGGCGTTTGGTGTCGACGAAGATGTCAACTTCAATGCATTGATCAATGCGAATCCACGAGTCCCGCGAACCATCGTCAACGTCAATTGCCCATCTTGAACCATGACATCGTACGTTCGCGTGATCGATTCACCCCCCGAGATCGACAGCGTATCGACTTGCTCCCCTTCGACCAGAACCTGCATGCCCTGATTCTCGTAAATCGCATCTGCGACGACAATCTCGACCTGATAGTTGCCAGCGGGGATGTCGACGCCAAACGTCATTGACCCAGATGCAACAAAGTTAAAGTCGCGGGTCGTGTCATCCATCCTCG
Source organism: Rubripirellula tenax (assembly GCF_007860125.1). NCBI lineage: Bacteria > Pseudomonadati > Planctomycetota > Planctomycetia > Pirellulales > Pirellulaceae > Rubripirellula > Rubripirellula tenax. Next base: position 257,092 of record NZ_SJPW01000004.1, on the reverse strand, counting down.
CGCGGTCCCGCCCGCCAATGCTTCTACCTAGCCAGCCATGTCCAACCGCGGGGTCGTATCGATCTGATGGCGTGACTTGCGTATAGCCCGTCGCAACCGGTGAACCGGCGGTACCAAAGTCGAACTGCGAAATCAGCCGGTCCGTGACGACTTCGTTGTCGAGGTTGACAAGATTGATGTCGTCGACCGGCAGCCCGTCGTACGCCGGATCTTCACTTTCCGTCGCCGAAGTCATGATGGTGTACTCGATATCGCCGTCGAGCACCGAGTCGTCAACGCCGATGGCCGTTACCGTTTTAGGCTGGTCCCAATCGTCTGGGGTAAATACCAGTTGCGTTTGCGACAACATTCCTTCGCTGCTATCGGTTGACAACAGATTGATCGTTACCTGCGCCGTCGGACGTGTCTTCAATTGGACAGCAAAAGTTGACGTGCCAAGCGATTCCGTCGTCGTCTGGTTCAGCCCCGGCGTCACCAACACACCCGCACCGACATCCAAAACTCGCTTCAGTTCAAGCGAGTTGATCAGCGCAAAACCACTCGCACCTCGAGTCAGTGTCAGCGACAGTTGCCGATCTCGAATCTCAAACTCGTACGTTCGCAAGACCGTTTCGCCAGCCACCGTTGAAATGGTGTCAACGGACGTGCCCTCGATAGACACCTGCATACCGTCGATCGCGTAGGACTGATCGCTGAAGCCGACCGTCGCCTGATAATTCCCGTCGGGAACGTCGACCACAAACGTCATCGATCCCGAGGAAACAAAATTAAAGTCTCGGTTCAAGTCGTCACCTCTGGCTCGATCTCGCGAACCAACGCTGCCGCTGATCCAACCATACGGGGCAATGTAGTCGTAACGATCCGCTTGCGTGACTCGCGTATATTCGGATCCCAATGGCGACGTATCACTTCCAAAGTCGAACCGTCCGTAAACGCCGTCGGCCGGAACGTCGGGGTCAGGCAGTTCGCCACCCACTTCGCGATAGTCGACCGCACCAACGTCACCACCAGTGATCCGAGGCCGGCCCGTCAAGTCAACCTCCGGTAAGTAACTCAAATCAGCAGTCCCGATCAATTGGGTGTTCGGAAGCGGAGTTGGGTCCCAGCTGGTTCCGTTGAATTGGATATCGGCGAACGTCGCTGCAAGATCGGTCACCACGACGTTGCCCACAACCGTCGCATTGCCAAGGCCGTTGGGGATGGGGCGATCAACCGCAGAATGAATGACGTTGTTGGCGAACACGTTGTCGACCGCGTCCTCGCTATCCCAGCCGATCGTTCGCACGCCGTCGGTCCCAGCAACAATCGTGTTATTCACAACCGTTAAATTTTGAGGGACGGTGGTGAATGGCTTGGACAAAAATCCCGTTCGATTGGTCACGACAAGATTGTTGCGAATGACGGCGTCCGCGGTCGCTTGAATGGCGGTGTCATTCGAGTTGATGATCACATTTTCTTCGATGATGTTGCGATCTTCGGCACCTCGACCCGTTCGATAGACAATGATTCCGGGGTAGTTCGTATTCTGGACAAAGTTGTGCTTGATCGTCACGGCGTAAGATCCATCTTTGATCTCTATCCCGTCACCTTGGCCAACGTCGGACGCGTTCAAGTTGTAAATGTAATTGCCGATCACATACGAATTGTGTGTAATCTTCGATCCATCATGGGCACCCAGATAGAGCCCTTCGCCGTTCCCGCCTGTGTCATGGATCTCGTTGTCAATGAAGTAAAGATACGACGTGTCCTTGGAATTCGCCGCAACTCCATTGCCCTTCGTTTCCGAAATCTCAACATTGTGCAACATGAAGTGGCTGACCTCCTGGATTTTTAGCCCGGTCGATCCGCCGCGCAAATGCAAGCCCTCGATGATCAAATACTGCGACGGAAAAATGTTCATCACATTCTGCGTCGCATTGAAGCGGGTGATGGTGACCTCCTCGCCCGGTGCTCCTGCAATCGTTACCGGTTGTGACTCGGTGCCCGAAGCCTGAATCGTGTAATACGAGTCGATGGAGTAGGTGCCAGCATGGATTTGAATGTGGTCGCCGGCGGAAAGGTTGCTGATCACATCCCTCAACAACGCACCGTTCTCAGCGGGTGTTAGCGCATCGTCGTAGTAGACGTGCTGAGTGACCTCGCCCTGGTTGGCGTACCACTCCGGTGCAAACGTCGGTGCGTCGCCGACCTTTCGCCAAAACGGAGTGATTGCGTTGCTTTCCGGTAAAGCTGCTTCGCTCGAATCCTGCTGGGCGAAGCTCTCCAAAGTGACCACGTCGGCAGCATCATCGACCGCCGGAACAATCGCTTCGATCGAAGCTACAGCTTCAATCGAAGATTCATCGTGGGGGAGCGACACCAGCGAAATGCCACTCAGAACCATTCGGTTCTCAAGAATTTCCGAACGCAACGCTCGTCGAACCCATTGTTTTGAGCGGCGACGGGTCGACCCCGTCGGTTGTCGAAACAGATCAAGAACGCGTGGGGCAATGGTAAACACTCTGATCCGTCTCCGAAAAGATTTGACATCCTGTCTCTTCGGATCGATCTACCAACGCGAGCAGCAACGCGTCAAGCGACTAATGCACGAATATCGATTCGCGACATCGGTTTGGCGCCCACTAACCCGACAAAGTGCGAGCGAAAAGGAGTAGATGGTGAGACAAGTGATCGGCCCTCATATAGCCGACCTGTAGAAAAGGACGTCTGTCAAACCTCACCGTACGGCCGTTTTCATTGGCCGTCAAGAATTTTCGTGTGTTTCACGCGTTGGCCTTTTTCCCACTGTGGCGGTTGGCGATTAAAGACTCCCTTAAAAAGCCCAATCGCAATTGCCACTTGGCTGAGCGCAAAGAAAAAGATCACTCCACCTAAATTCGTCGAACGAAGTGAGGGCTTAACAACCAGAATGACAGCGATCGCCAACAAGATCACTTCAGTCATCAGAATGACGCTATAGAACCAGTGCGTCGTCGCCAAAGCGGCACTGCTAGCAAGCATCAATGCAATCATGGCGGGTGAAGTCCACCGCAGTACTTTGTGCGAAAGAAACTGAAACCAGATGGAGGGGTCGTTCCAGCGGGGGACGTTGCCACGCTTGAGCAACTGAACTGCGCCCGCGGCAATGCGAATGCGACGATTGAATTCTTGCCGGGCCGAGGGCGTCCCCGTTTCCACGGCCGTCGCCATCGGTTCGTAGACGATCCGTTTACCGGCACGCAGAATGTTCATCGAGATCAGGAAATCATCCAAGATGGTATCGGATGGCAAGGTTCCGAATAGTTCGCGCCGCATCACATACATCGCGCCGTCAACGCCCATCACACTGCCCACGCTCGACTCGGCGTTTTGAATGCGACGTTCAAGTCGATAGTAAAGCATTTCACCGGATCGAAATTCCTTGTCACTGCCGACCAATCGGACCTCGCCCGTTACCGCACCAACGGCGGGGTCGGACAAATGCCGCACCATCTGGGAAACAGAGTCGGGATTCATGGAAACGTTCGCGTCCGTCAATAGCAACATCTTGTGTGCCGCTTCGTCAACCAATCGGTTGACGGCGTTCGCCTTGCCTGACCTCGTTTCGCCACGAAAGAAACGAACCCGTTCGCCCGCGTGCGCCTCGGCAATTTGCGCCGTCTCGTCACTGCTGCCATCGTCAAAGATCAATAGTTCGATTCGATCAGCCGGGTAATCTAATTGCCGGACGTTTTCAATCTTTGCTTCTAATACGGCTGCTTCATTGTGTGCAGGCACAATCACACTAATACTTGGAAGTTCGCCGGAATTCTCTGGCCGTTGAGAGCGTCGAACGAAACCAACGAAAAGGGGATACAGCACATACGTGTGTAACAACAATCCCGCCGCTAGCCAGAAAATGCACTGGATCATCGTTCGGGCTTCCAGACACCAATTGCGCGTCCCCCGGCCAGCATCGCAAGGCCTCGAGCCGACGCGATATTGACCATCAGAAAATAGTAGGCGATGTACACCAATCGAATCCGACGAAACGGGGGAAATATGTGCAGGCACGCGATCGCATAGCCGAGCAACTGCAATAACAGCAGTACCGAATACGTCCAGCCCAGACTGCGGTCGTTCACTTCCTGAAACGACAGAACAGCCGAACTGATCAGCATAGTCACCAAAAAGAGGGGGCAAAGCCAACGCAGCACTTTGTGGGCAATCAGCTGGACGGCAAACCAGCCGACGCGGAACGGGTTCATCGCCCCGGGCACCTTCAAAACGGCCCGCATGCTGCGATTGACGATCCGTCGCTTGCGCCGAAATTCGCCCGCGAAGTCGGGCGCCGCGTCTTCGAAGCAAACGGCCTCTGGATCAAAAACCCCTCGATACCCTCTGACGACCACCTTCAACGGAAGCAGGAAATCATTGATGTCTTCCGCCGAAAGTGGTTCGAACAACTCGCTTCGCAGCGCATAAATCGCGCCGTCGGCGCCGACGACGCTGCTCAATCGGCTTTCCCACGCCTTCATCATCAATTCGATGGACCAATAAATGTTCTCCGAGTCCGATGAGGATGAATCGATGTTTGTGTAGCTCTGTCGACCCACCGAATAGCCCAAGTCGAAATCATCGAAATGCCTCGCCAATTTGGTCAACGCATCGGGTTGAAAGATAGAATTGGCGTCTGTAAAGACAAGGATGTCGCCCGACGCTCGCGGACAAAACCGGGTCAGTCCAGCGGACTTACCCGAACGACGTTCCATGCGACATAGCTTCACCCGCGGGTCATTCCATCCTTCAACGATTTCATCCGTTCCGTCATCGGACGCATCGGAGATCACCATCACATCGAAAAGATGCGACGGGTAATCCAACGCCAACGCATTGGCGATCTTATCACGGATGCACCCCGCCTCATTGAACGCGCTGACCACTAGCGTCGCCGAAGGCGTCGCCGAGCCAATCGCAGGCTTTCGCCGCAATCGAGACAGTAGGAAGACCCCAACGGGATAAAACAAAAACGGCGTCGCAAACGCAAACGCCGAAATCCAGAAAATCCAAATCATTAAATAGTTAATAGTAGTGAGAAGAACTCGAATATAAATGAATCAACAACGTCAGCCTTCGACACTTATCGTTTTCCGGCAGTGTCGCGAGCGGACCCATTGACGCGACAATCGCATTTATTGCGAGTTGCATCTACTCATCGTAGTAGCATGGTCTAAAAAACGATTTATATCATTGTCAAGCCGCAAAGTTGGACTTGAGAATGATCAAGGAAAAAATCCCAACAATCTGGTTTCGTTGGGTCGTGCGGTCGACATAATTCGACGTTTAAGGATTCGCTTGTATGGTTACACGTACGTTGTAGGTCCCGTCCGTACTTCGAGCCGTCGGGACAAAGCTGACGTTCGCAGCGATCCGATCGAGCTTTCCGCCGTTGCCGGTGTTATGCCAGTCCAGGTCTAGCTTGTAGTTTCCTAGATCAAAGCCATCCAACTTAGTGCGTACGCGTGTCTTGAGTTTGAAATCCCCAAGCGGTTCGACTGTGACGCGGATCAGATCAATGCCATCGCCAAATTCGAACCCGTTCGACAATAGCTTAGGCGGGTGCGAGGGTGAGAAGTGCCAGCCGAGGTAAAGATCGTCCGTTAGGTTGATGTCGAGGGTGTCAGTGACTTGCAGTTGTTCCGCAACGGTATCAAGCTCGAAACTAGATACCGCTCTCGTCCAACGACGGTCCGCTGTCAACTGCTTGCCGTCATAGGTGCCGCTCCACTCCGACCAGTCCTGAGTCCAGGAGTACTTACCGTCTACCAACACGGGTTTGGGTTGCTTCCCTTTCAAGTACCTTGCCTCGCTTGCCACAGGCATCGGCATACTCGCACGATTGGGGCTGTGGTAAATCTCCTGAGACATCCCCTGACTCCACCAGCCGTTCGAAGCAAAGAGCGGATTACCCGACGGAGCCTTTCGGCCGACCCAAATGCCGTTGGACAAGGCCCCGTTAGGTGCACTTCGATTCGCGTGCCCCTCGACGAGCCCCACTTTCCCAACGGCGAATCTTAAAACACGCTCATCCCCAATTTCTCGATGGCAATCAAGCGATCTTAGGTGGACGCATGTTCGAAACGTGTTGTCCGGTCGTGATTGGTCTGCCAAGTAATACCATCGCGAACCAACTCGATCGGCAAACGGTTCGCTCGGCGGTGCCTGCGGAATCGCCTGCGGCCCGGCGAGCGCCTGAAACAAAGACAACTTGGTCGACGTGTGGTTCGGTGAACGCTGCGTCAACCAAGAATATCGTCCACCAGCGACTTGGCCACGGAACATGCGTGCCCATGTTTCAACCATACCCGCAGCATCGGGATGAAAGCCAGTGTGTTCCACAAACAAATCTTCGTGAGCACAAAGGCCGATAAAACGACTGTTCAAATAAAGGCTTTTCCCGACCAAGTTCCATTTCGAATCGGTTGCCGTATCAAACATCCGAAGTTGAACGGTTGCTGCGAAGGCAAGGCTCGTTTCATAACCACCGAGGGACGTGCTCGAATCATGCGCGCCCCATTCGCGTCCTCCACCATTGCCAAGCGAGAGTAAGTTGAGTGCATTTGCTGCATCGAAGGTCGAGTATACGGCGCTGCGATCGTTCGTGGGGTCGATGCCGATTCGATCAATCGCCTGGTCGGCCCAGCGATGTGATTCTCCATCTGGATTGACGCCAAACACCCCAATGGCGAGGAACTGTTCAAGGTAATAGGCGTTTGTTGAAAAACTGCTCGCGTTCCAATGACCTTCGCCTGGACTCGTGCCGTCAAAACGCCAATTCCTTCCACCCTTTTCGCACGTCAATATATTGAGTTCGATCAGGGCCTTTACTTTGGCAAAAGCATCTTCAAATTCGGCTTCATCGCTCCACTGAATCCAATCTAGCCCCAGGACTGCGGTCAACTCATCACGCGTGCCAACGGAGGCGGCGACAAAACCAGAAAAGCCTCGCCCGCTCGCCAGCTTTTCATCGATCTGGCGGTTGAACACTAGTTTGGCATCCGACATCGCCCTGCTGCTCGCGACGTAGTCGCGGTTCACTTCGCGCTCAAAATGGGATCTGAGCGCTAGGCGAGCGATGGTGGACTTGTTGAAGCTCGAATCTGAAATCACTGACTTCAGTAGCTTGGGGTCGTAGTTCCCAAATTCTAGGTTTCGTGGGATCCAAAATCGCTTGATGCAAATGCCCGAATCGTTGTTGAGCGCCGGGGCAATGATTGCCTGTTTGAGCTGAATGGAATCAGGCCGCTTGAGCCACCATTCCGTTGGATTCGGAATGGACCACCCAGCATCGCTCAAGCGTCGCAGGTTCGCCAAAGGTTTTGCGTTGGCCTCCGTCCGTCCATCGCCGGTCGCAAAAAGTCCATGAATCTGCCCTAGAACTGTGAAAGTTGAACCGCTTTTAAAAAGCCATCCACCACAAATCGACAAAGTGAAAAGCACGATCAGTACTCGAGTCGGCATTCTCATTTCGTTACCCGTGTTAAGAATGTCGCACATCGCATTGTGGCAACAGGATGTGTCTGCTTGTCAGTGAAGAGCATTGCCTCGTCCCTCGCTGTGCGGTTTTAGGGAGTGTTCCCAAAGGGCGTAGAGAAATCCGCAAGCCAATCTGGGGCTGTGCGGCGCAAGCCCCAGCAAGAACGGCTTCATTCTCGGTCCGAGCGTCTCGGAATGATCGATGACATATTCCAAAAGTTTTCTATTTTCGCTCAAGATTCTGGCGACGGGCGCGCGGAACCCGACCTTCGGCTGTTCGTAATCCATTCGCTTTGATATCGCTTCTCGAAGCAGCAGCTTGTTGACGGAAGGCCATTGGAAACGAGCCTCATTTTTGATCGTCGAAAACCGATTTGCCAACGACTGGTCGCACCATGGAAATACGACGCGTCCTTGAATCATTTCGGCTAAAGCGACCGACTTTCCGCTATAGCTATAGTTGTCCAAAAATCGACCGCGTGACAACGCTCTTGCCTGCTCGAAACCCATCGAGTTCCAGTTTTTATCAACGTCGCAAAGCTTCTCTATTTTTCCGCAAGTGCTTGATTCAATAAGCGATTGGCTGAACCCGTTAAAGAATCCCTGGCATTCCGTAAAGCTTCGAAACGGAACGCCGGTCGAAGGATGGTCGGTGCACCGCATGTCACGCAAGCGGTTTCGCAGCGAACTCGGCATCCATTTTGTAAGTGCGTGACATACCGCCGTAGCCTGCCGCTGCTGCTTCGACGGTAGGTGCCCCATGTAAATATCGTTGCCCATGCCATCCAGGATCGTTCGTCCGTGAAGTGATGCCATTGGCAATAGCAAGTACGACAGAAACGCTTGGTCCAACGTCGGCTCAAAGACATTCCCCAAGCGGTCTAGCGAATCATCTGAAATCCGCATGTCACTGTACCGCACGACGGTCAAACGAAATCCAAGACGATTGGCCAAGGACTCGACATAGTCAATATTCGTGTCCGAGTTGGCGAACGTCATGCAGTCGACTTTTTTTCCTAGTTCAGCGATTGCCAACGCGATTCCAGTCGAATCTTTCCCTTCGCTTAACAGCAAGGTTGCTCGATCAAATTCAATGTCGCTGGTCCCCATGGATCCCGCTAGCTCGGAAATGCAATCGAAGCCTGGCGGAGGTAATGACGATTCGCCTACGAATAGGTTTTCGGAACTTTCATAGCTAGGCTTCCCGTCTTCAAGTTGAAGCGATCCCCCCATGCCTATAGAGCAGTACTGGGTAAAGATGGTAGAAGGTGGAAAGACGGTTCCAGAATGAAGCAAAGTGGCTAGGGCATCGCGATCAATCGTTTCACGTGCAGGCCCAGTCGGCTTCGGTATCGCCCTTCCGTCACGAACGAATGTCTCACCGGTGTCTCGCGCGACCAGTATCCGCCGTTGATCGAAACTGGGTACGTCTACTTTTTCCATAACTTGGACTTCATCTCTGAATGATTCGTTCGACGTAAGGTACCACCATGGCACCGGACTTCGTTTCGAATCCTTACGTTTTTGTAGTTGCAGCGCAGAGACCGCCCCTGCCAGTCATGTCCATTAGATCCGTTTCGAAATTGGTCGTTCCAAAATTTGCTCATGCAAGCTAATGATCTGCTGAGCATTTATTTCCCACGTTCGAAAGCGAACCACATACTCCGCAGCATTCGACGCGATTTGATGGCGCTGTTCGTTATTCTGTGACAGGTCGACGATCACATTTATCAGCGAAATCTTGTTTCGACGGTCAAATAGTTTTCCGGTCACTCCCTCTTCTATTATCTCTTCGATCGGCCCGAGACGAGGTCCGACGGGAACGCAACCCATTCCCATATATTCGAGGATCTTCATTGGGGACCCGAACTCGTTGGAGTCCGGCATCACACCAATGTCCATCGCCGCCACAATTGGATAGACCTCGCTGTGCGGAACCGCGCCCAGTAGTTTTACTCTGCTCTGGATGCCTCCGCTGGCTATCCGCTGCCGCAACTCGTCCTCATATTCGCCCCTTCCGACGATCAAGAACATCACACGCTCGTTTTTACTTAGAATATCGACCATAGTATCGGCGAAAAAATCAATCCCATGCCACTGACGCAATGAGCCGACGAAACCAACCACAATTTCGTCATCACGAATGTTTAGCTGATTTCGTTTCGACTTACGGGCAGTTTTTCGGTCGACTTCGAGCACGCGTTTCGGATTAACAGCATTGGGCGAAACAATTATTCGCTCGGGGGCGACGTTTCGTTCGCAGATACACGATCGTAGTGCGTGTGAAACGGCAACGATTCCATCGGCCTGTTCGAGGCAGTAGCGTTCCGTTTTTTCGAGAATGCCAGGAAAGCAAACTGGATGTCGACTGCCAAATTTGCCTGCGAAGGTTGCGTTGACTTCGAGAATGACGGGCACGCCCATACGCTTTGCAGCAGCGATACCACCAAAGTTCAGCGAAGAATATCGTTCGTAGATAAAGTCGGGTTTATGCTTGCGTACTCCATTCCTTACACGGAAGAATGACACGATATTGTACGCGATCTCACCTGCTTGTTTGGCAAGCGTTTTCAAGGGTTGCAGCGCACTACGGTTGCTGCCGGTACCGGTTGATGCGAGGCCAGGGGACCGGGCAGCGGATCTGGGGCATACGATCTCAACGTCATGTCCTAGACCTTTCAATGCCGATACGATTTCGGAAATGTGTACCCCTTCCGCGCCGTCACCGCGAGTTCGGTGGTGGTACAAAATTTTCATGGTACGCAATCTGCATTCTCGGGAACTGAGGCGATCGGGCGACGATTCGGTAACTGGTTCAGCAGCCCAACTATTTTGCCGGCAACGCTTGACCACGTCGTATCGACCATTGCGTTTGCGATTGACGCTTTGTCGTATTGGTTACTCAAAGACTCGACAATCGCCTTGCCAAGATCGGCGGGGCTTTTCGTTGGAACGACACAGCCCATGTTCGAGTCCTTTATGTACTCAGCATTATCCCCCGCATCCGTTGCGACAACCGGTAGACCGGTGGACAACGCTTCGAGGACTGCATTGCAGCATCCTTCGCGATGGCTTGCCAAGGCGAAAAGATCGGCGGCTCGTAGCCAATCGGCTACTTCATGGGGTGGTTTGCTGCCGATGAAGCGAACGTGGTCTTGAACGCCCAATTCGGAAACTAAGTTCTGCAAGCTTTTTCCCCACGTTGATTGGACGCCTCCTCCAATGCAGACCAATTGGAAGTCGACGTCGTTTTTGATTCTGGCAACGGCGCGGATCAAGACATCGTGTCCTTTGACGGGCTTCAGGTTGCCCACCGACACAATTAACTTTTTTGGGCTTTCGTACCCGACTTGGCGCCGTGCTGTCGTTTGATCGCCCATGCTGTACGTCGCCGTATCGACTCCGTTGGGTATGACTGTGATTTGATCGGCGGGAACTCCAGCCGAGACGGCGACCTTCTTGAGAGAATGGCTTACGGCAATGACCCCGGTCGCTTCACAAAGCGCTTGCAGCAATTGGTCGCCACGCGATGACCGTCCGAAGAGGTCGACTTCAAGTCCACGGATGGTGATGAAGATCGGCATGCCGCGGCGCTTGGCGACTCGCCAGCAGCCAACGCCCTCGGGGTAACCGAAGTGAGCGTCCAGAATGGCGTCGCCCACGACATCTGGATCCATCTCGTCGAGCCATCGATCGACGCACCGATCAAGCCAAAAGCCGTCAAGTCCTTTGGCAACGCCTGGAAAGTAGAGCATGCTGGCTGCGTCCACCGTTAAATTCGCGGTGCTGATCGCTGGGTCGATCCGGCGAGGGCGAACGAGGGGAAACCACGGTTGTGGAGCCAACGCGCGAACGGGCAGCAGCTTGGCAAGTTCTTCCAACCGACGGCGAACAAAAAGTCCATGTAAGGGCGATCGTTGGGTTGGCAGATTCGTGCATACGCTAAGGACGTTCACGGCGATGTGTCTGCTTTCGCTGTGAGGTTCTGAACAAGGCCACGCGCTCGCTGCGATGAAGACGCAAATTGTTGAGCGTAGGCTTGTTGGCCCTGCCGTATGGCTTCTATCCAGTCTTCGAACACTTGTGGTGTCAGCCGTTTAGCAAACGGACGTTTCGCAACTGGTCTTGCCGCAACACTCGAGTTCGAATAGATCGTCGAAAGAATTTGGTCACCAAGTTCGCAGCGGTAATGGCCGGACTCCCAATACCATTTCATGACGGTTTTTTTGTCCTTTGGTGTCGGTGTCTGCTCTGTGGTGTAGCTGTTGTAGCTGGAGAAATCCCAGAGCGACACATCGTATCGATTGCACAGATCGGTCAACGACGACTTCCATCGCTCGAAATCATCCCATCGTCCTGCCTCGTCAAAGATTTCGAGAATATCGGCGTGGTAAGGATGGATGAATACGTCGATGTGTATGTCATCACTCTGGCAGGCTTCCAAGACCGCTTCCACGGCAAGTAGTTCAGTTGACCGATCCATTGCAGGCGCAACACGCGTCAGGCATTTTTGGGCATACTCGATGTTCTTTTGTCGAAACAGCGCCGCTTGCCCTTCGTCGCGAATCAGCTGACGAAAAGCGATCCCCGAATTGAAGCCCTCGTCGGACATGTCGGCCGTGAATGGTGAACGTTGTTCGGCGACCGTAATCATCGAGTCTTTAAGGGCTGTCAAAGAGGCCGTCGACGCGACCATGTCACTTGCACGCGACTTCAGTGCTGCAAGCGGCGTAGGGCCACCTTGCCGAGAAAGCAGTCGACTATCCGGGGCAGAGCTAGGCTCATTTTCGGTAGGATCGATTGACGCGTCGATCAAGTGTTCGGGCTTGCGAAGAAAGTTGAGAAAGTCGACGCCTAGAAGGACCGCGTCTGGCGTTTGAGTCACAAGGGCGTGCTGAAGATATTGCGTTGCAAGTTCGGTGCCGCCACCGGGTTGCCCAAGGTTGTACGCAGGTCGGAAGCGGCTCGGCATCGCGCTGCTGCTTGGATCGAATCCAATATCGACGCGCGAATTTCCGAGTAGCAGCATTTTGAAGTTGCCGCGGGCGACTCCGTACGCCTTCGTCATGCGAACTTGCCGTATCGCTTTCGGCTTTTTTGCGTTCCACCCTTCAACTCGCGAAGTGGCGAATCGAATGTACGGATCGACCGACACGTTGAACGCAACGACCATACTAAGCAGCAGAGGAGCCACCAACAGCCATTGCCCGAGGTATTTCGAATAGGACGGGTGACGATCGGCATTCGTTCGGGCGGTCACGGCTGTTTCATCTTGCGATTGCATGGTTTCCTAAAACTGAAAGTAGAGAAACTCAGACAATTCGGCGAGCGACAGAACTCCAGCCACAGAAATCAAGCTGATCACGATCGACCACCCTAACGTTGGCTTCCATGTCAGGGGCACTTGCCAGCCGACACCTGGGCTTGGAAGCGTCTGCATGTGTTCGACGTTAGCGTACTCCCACGCGGGTTCGTGCTGGATCATAAATTGTTGGGTCGTTGGCATCGTCCATACGATTGTCAAAAGTGCGGTGATCCAAGTGATCGCAGCAACAAACAATGAACCGCTTGCGGTGTCTTCACCGATGCCCAAGATGCCCAGCGGCGTCTCCAAGGGACCTAGCCGGTTGAAAATGGCGTCCGGAATTGCAGCTCCGTTCATGCCCACCATTCCTCGGGCCACTTCGTTTGCAGAGTCCAGTGAGCCCGCGCGAAAGTAGACCCAAGCGAAATGGACCGCGACGAACGTGACTGCGCAAGCGGCCATCCGATACGGCGGGCGTCCCTTCCACCCAATGATGCCGCGTGTCATGTGGCTCCAGCCGTGTTGCACAACAAGAAAGCCGCCGTGCAAGAGCCCCCACAAGACAAACGTCCATCCGGCACCATGCCACAGCCCACCCAACAGCATCGTGATCATCAGGTTTCGGTATCTATTGAGCGTGCCTTTCCGATTCCCGCCCAGCGGAAAGTACAAATAGTCGCGAAGAAAATGTGAAAGCGTCATATGCCATCGTCGCCAGAAATCGCTGATCGTCTCGGATCGATAAGGTGCGAAGAAGTTTAGCGGCAACTTGATCCCAAAGATTCTTGCCGCACCGATGGCCATGTCCGAGTAGCCCGAAAAGTCAAAGTAGATCTGCAGCCCATACGCGAGGCAGCCAATCCAAGCATGAAAGAACGTAACGGAGTGCCAAGCAGATTCGTTGTCAAAGAGCGAGTTGGCGTAAGGAGCGATCCCGTCGGCAAGCACCGCCTTCTTGAACAGCCCAATCGAGAAGATGGTGAGTCCCACCGACAGGTCTTCGCGAATCCGACGCGATGGAACGCGAATCTGTGGCATCATTTCCGCGTGATGAACAATGGGGCCGGCGATCAGTTGCGGAAAGAAACTGACGAACAACGCATATTCCATCGGGCGATAACCCGTTGAAACCCCCGAATAGCAATCGACCAGATACGCAATCTGTTGAAAGGTGAAAAATGAAATGGCCAGAGGCAAAGCGATTTGCCCCAAAGTGAATTCGCCGCCACCAAGGCTGGTCACGCTTTGAACGAAAAAATTCGCGTACTTAAAATAGCCAATCAAACAAAGATTTGCGGCGACCCCAAGCACCAGCAACTGTTTGTTTCGGCTAACGCAAAGTTTTTTGCCAACGGTGTAGTTGAAACCAACGGTCGCCAACAGCAGTGGCAGGTAGATCGGATTCCACCATGCGTAAAAGAACAGAGAACACGCCAGCAGCCAGATGACTCGAGCATTGTACCGCCCTGCCAGCAACCGATTGCCCAGAAAAGCAATCGGCAAAAGCAAGAAGATGAATTCGTATGAATTGAATAGCATGTTGAATGGGAGACGCTACGGAGTTTTTTCCGTTCGAGATGCGAGTCTCGCATGCGGATGTTAGAACATCACGTAGACGGACTCTGAAATTTCCGCCGCTTGGTCTTCGTCGACCGGATGCTTCGATGCGACCTGCAAGATTTTTGCGACGGTCGGTTCAAGCAATCGCCCCACTTTTTGATCTCGCCATCGTGACACAACCGCGGCGGCGACCAGCGACGCGTTGGCGTCTGGATTCGTCAGTGCCGACGCGAATTCAAACTCTTCACGAGCTGTGTCTGTTGTCGATGTATCCGACCAGGTGCTCGCTCGTTTGGGCGGCGTGTCCACCGACACCATCGCCATGCCCTGGCTTTTCGCTTTCGTTGCTTCGGGCCAGAACGATGATTCGAACAATTTGGCGATCTGTTCGTGATATGGATCCGTCGGCTTGGCCTGAGGCACAGCATAGACGTCTTCATTCTCAAGTCCTTCGCCTTTGCCCTCGGGCCACTCAGGCTGTTCGCCCTTCACCAAGATGCAGTCGTCCAGAGCCAGGATATCCATCTCGGTTCGCATGAAGCATCGGTAAGCGTCCTGGGGCGTACACACGATCGGTTCGCCTCGAACGTTGAATGAAGTGTTAACCAGCACGCCGAAGCCGGTGTCTTTTTCAAACTGTTTGATCAGATCGTAAAAGGCTTGATGGTGTTCGCGTCGCACCGATTGGATGCGAGCCGAGTAGTCGACGTGCGTAACGGCGGGAATATCCGATCGCAACTGACGGACAATCGGCAATAAATCCTGGTCGACGTCTTCGTCCTTTAGCTCGATCGCAATTCGGCGACTTTCCTTCACTGGTGCGACCAGCAGCATGTATGGACTTTCGCGGTCAAGATCAAAGTAGTCCGACACGCGCTCGTGCAACACTGCCGGCGCAAATGGACGAAAAGACTCGCGATACTTGATCCGCAGGTTCAGCGTCGTCTGCATCTCGGTATTGCGAACATCGCCAAGAATCGAGCGAGCCCCCAGTGACCTTGGACCAAATTCTAGTCGGCCCGAAAAATGCCCAACGACCTTGCCATCGGCCAACTGTTTGGCGAGAAACTGGTTCCGATCGTCGCCGGTCCGTTCGCGATAGGGGAAGCCGTGCGTGTCCAAGTAAGCCTTGACTTCGTCGCCGGAAAAACCTGGGCCCAAATACGAACCGCCTTGATCCGACAATTCGCTGCGTTCTTTTCGAGGTTGCCCGTAATAGGTATGCCAAGTATCCAGCGCAACACCCAGCGCGCATCCTGAATCCCCCGCAGCCGGTTGGATCCAAATTTCGTCGAACACGCCTTCCTTTAGCAGCTTTCCATTGGCGACGCAGTTTAGCGCCACTCCGCCGGCCAAGCAGAGACGAGACTCGCCGGTCAGTTCGCGTGCGTGCCGAGCCATGCGAATCATCGCCATCTCGGTCACTTCTTGAATCGATCGCGCCAGATCCATCTCGCGACGGGTAATCCGACTCTCGGGATCCCGTCGAGGGCCTCCGAATAGTTCGTCAAATTTCTTCGATGTCGTGCTAACATCGCTAAGAAACGCGAAATATTCCATGTTCAACTCAATTGATCCGTCCTCTTTCAAGTCAACGATGTTGTCTAAAATCAATTGCGTGTAGATCGGACGGCCATAGGGAGCCAGGCCCATCATCTTGTACTCACCCGAATTGACCTTGAACCCGGTGAAGTGCGTGAACGCCGAATACAGCAAGCCAAGTGAATTCGGAAACGTCATCTCGCGCAACATCTTGATCGAGTTGCCTTGACCGTGTGCGATGGATGCGGTTGCCCATTCGCCCACACCGTCAATCGTGATCACGGCTGCAGATTCGAACGGCGACGGAAAGAAGCAGCTTGCCGCGTGCGAACGGTGGTGGTTGCCCTGCAGCACCGGCCCTTCAAAGCACATCGCGTCACGGACCAGTTTCGGAAGATGAAGTTTGGATCGCGCCCAGTCAGGGACAATCGTCGCCCACATTTTCCGCGCCGACTCAACGTCGATCGCCATCAGGCTGTGCATGATTCGTTCAAACGTCAACGCCGAATCGTCATAAAATGATACCGCCGAAACTTGGTCCTGGTTGATGCCAGCCTGTTCTAGACAGAAGTTGATTGCGTTCACGGGGAACCGTCGATCGTTCTTGACGCGACTGAATCGTTCTTCTTCAGCCGCCGCAACGATCTCGCCGTTTTTTAACAGCGTCGCCGCCGAATTGTGATAGAAGCACGACACGCCCAGGATATATTCACCCTGATTGGACGTCGTTCGATCCGGCAAAACCGGTGAAGAGTCGGACGCCTGCGTCTGATCCTTCGCAGCATCCGCAACGATGGCGATATTCCGCTTGGTCAAAAACGAATCCATTTTTTTCGCGACTAAGTTGTTCGCATAGGGTGTGAAGTGGCCACCCTGTTCGAAGCTCAGTTTCAAGCGTTCCTGGTAAGGGAGTTTCCCTAACTCTGTCGAAACATCGCCGACGTGAACGTTGTGTTCAGGCGAATCGAGTTTCTCGAACAGTGTCTGGTACACCGGTTCCATTCCGACAAGATAAAAGTCGCGCGTCGGAATCGGGAAAATGACAACCGGCAATGGTTGGACTTCTGCGATGAATTGACGAAGGATAGCTTCCATCAATCTCCACCCGGCCGTTTGATCGGAAAGGATATCGGGATAAGGGTGGTGACCTCGTATCCTTTTGAACTCGGTGATCAAACGCGATCCCGCGTCCGAAAGCAATGACGAGTTCCGCAGTTCCTTCAGTCCCGGCACCATCGAATACAAGTCGTGGACTTTGTTGATAAGATCGTCGTCTCGTTTGCTAGAAGCCGCTTGTGAGCCAGTGTCGTCTTTGGGTCGATCGGTCGGAACGGGCACTTGGCATAGTTCCAACTTGCCTTCATTGAGTTCGAAGTAGGGCTTGGGCACTCGAACGCGTTGCCCCGTGATTCGGTCTACCGAAGGACGATGCGATGTTTGAATTCGGTGAAAGCTGTCGATCTGCACACAAATGACAATCGCGTCGGCTTCAATATCTTTGGCAAACTTGCGAAATGCCAAAAGGTGCTGGTCCGTTCCGCTTCCGGAAATTCCAAAATTGTAGACCTCGCATCCGTGAAGCTTTGCCAATTGATCGGAATAGCGATCGCAATTCGATACGTTGTCACCCGCGGTATAAGAATCACCAAACATTAAGATTCGCGGCCGATCCGACTTCGGCTTGGCAAACTCAACGTCCGAACGAAAACCGGTTGAGTTTGTCTTGACAAAATAGCCACCGGCCTCGTTCGTCAGCCGTGCATTTTGATTGGGAACGAATCGATGGCCGATGTCCGGATCGTGTTGGATCAGCATCCGATGCGTGGACTGCTTTAGCAAGAACATGATTGTTTAGTGAATGTAGGAAAAGTTAAAAGAGAGAACGATCAGCGACTAACGGCCTGGTCGAGTCATGGCGAATTCGGCGGCCTGGGACCAGAGGTTCGCGTATTCGCGGTACATGCGGTCCACGGGGTACTCTTGGCAAACATGGGAACGATTGGCTTCCCCCAAATGATTCCGCATTTGCAAATCATTGGCCAGTGTCTTAAGCGCGGACGTGTAGCCCGCGTGATCGTCATGTGCGTACACAAAGGGACGATTTTCATCGCTTAGCATTCGCTTATTGTCAGCGATGTCAGTCGACACTACCGGAAGCCCCGAGGCCATTGCCTCGAGCAGGGAATTGGAGGCCGCTTCCGACATCGACGCGGTAACATTTACATCGATCGCGTTGAAAGCACATTCCGGATTGTCGATGTAGCCATGGAAATACAGCGATTCCAATATCCCAAGGTCGCGGGCTAGGTCGGTCAAACGCTCACGTTCGGGACCGTCACCGAACAAGGCAAGAACCGCGGGACATTCCATCGAAGGCTTCGCCGCAGCGAAAGCACGCAAAAGCATTGGCACGTTCTTGCTTGGCCTTAGTGATCCGACGTACCCAAATACGACGCTCCGGCAATCGCCGTGTGTGATTTTCTCCCTCAGTTCATCGTTCATGCCGGGTGAAAAACGTTCCGTGTTGACCCCGGTTTTAATGAAAGCGATTTTGTTCTTCGGCACGCCAAACTTGCGTATGGCAAGGTCGTAGAGCGTGAACGAGGTCACGACAACGCGGTAGCATCCGGGCAACAGGACTCGCCGCGCAAGTTGTCTTCGCCAGCCCTTGCCGTCCAGGTCCGCCGAAAGCCCGCACTCGTTATGAATCACAGGTCGGAACCGAGCGATTTTCGCAGCTAAGACCGCGTCGGTGGCGCCCCAGTTGTAAGTCAGGACCACGCTTGGGTTAATGTCCCGAACACACTTCCAAAGGTCGATGGGAAATCGGATTGGGCCTTTCTTCGGCGGACCTTGAAAGACGCGAACATTGCATGATGGGTCAAGCACGTCGGCCGCATCTGTCCGTCCACTGATCGAAAGGACGGCGTGCCCATGTCCCGGTCCCATTGCGTTGATCGTCCGCGAAACGCGGATCTCTGCGCCTCCCCGATTGTATTCAGGAAAGATGTGCAAGTATTTTACGGGACCAACTTGGGTGTCGATACTGATGTGCTTTGACAATTGCTGGTAAGAAATACTCATAGGTCGCTTAGGCCCTCGGCGGCATTGCTTACACAATCAAAGACGCTTGCCATTTCTTTTGTCAACTGTTGCCCGTCAAACCTTTTTTGCGCCTCGTCCCAAAGGGATGGCAATGAATTGCCTTTCGAAATTTGCCTGATCGCGTTCGCGATTTGGTCAACATTTCCAGCTTCGGCAATCGTGCCGATCTGGTAGCGTTGGACAATGCTTGAAACCGCTCCGGGAACACAGATCGCCAAGATCGGTTTCCGAAACAACAGCATCTCAAAAAGCTTCCCAGGAACTTGAAGCGCCGTTCCAGGCTGCAACAGTACGAATCCGTCGACTTTCGCCATGCGGCGGAGCATTTCATCGTGCGGCACCGCCGGTTTCACCTCAACCAAATCTCCGACGCCTTTTTCAATTGCGTAGTTCTTTAAGTCGAAATTGTCGTCACAAAATCCAATCTGCTCCAGGAACACCGATAGTCCGCTACGATGCAATTTTGCGATCGCATCTATGATTGGCCTTGGATCTCGGTTGCGATAAACACTGCCTGGGTGGAGCAGTCGCATTGCTCCGCCGCTCTCCTGTACCGTTGAACCAGTTGCGCCGGATTCTTCTGCACTCGAACGCGACTCGGTATAGGAATCGATTCTTAATTTAATTTCGGGGTCGAAGCCGTTTGGGATAGATGAAAACTTCTCCCGAGGTTGTTGGGAATAGTGCGTGACAAAATCGTTTTCCAGTTCGGGTGTATTCAGTACGACTGCTGAAGCGTCCGTGACACACTTTTTCTCCAATCGGGCAACCCAACGGTTGGCAAGCCAGGACTTGTTGCGAGGCCCCCAGGGCACGCGCGTCCACGGATCTCGAAAATCAATCACCAAAGGAAGGCCTGCTCTCATGGCGATCTCCCTACCGACCAGCAGCGATGAGAAAGGCGGAGCAGTCGCATAGACTAAGCGACAGTTGTTTTCTCGCACGATTTGAAGCCCGCGATCGACCGCGTCTTTTTTCCACGCAATACGATTGTCGGGAATTGCGAAAAGTAGCTCACTCGATTTTTGTCGCATGCCCGACACGACTGACTTGAAGTACCGCGGATCGCTTGCGTCGGACTTTGGCACGATCTCGGTTGCCTTTGAGCCGTCCAATGGGCCTGCGGTGGAATCGAAATTTTCACGCTTTCTGCCCGGTCGCAGTACCGATTTCACTCTGGCCTTGAAGACATCCTCGGGCCGAATCATCTCTACCTGATGAACGGTCACACCGGACGGGACTAGGTCTAACAACTTCGGATCGACCTGGGATTCCAGACTTGGTTTCGATGTAAGAACCGTTGGTTCCCAACCACACTCCGGTAGAAAACGCGTGAATCGAAGCGTTCGATGGATGCCAGCCGACACCGTCGGCGGAAAGTTGAACGCAACAATCAATACGGATTTCAAAGGACTATTCAACGCACCGCCGCCGAGTCATGTGGATCAAAGCCGCCTGATGGGCGTGGTTTTTCACCGCCCAACGGATTCGTTGATTGAAAACTAGGTTCGTTCTCGTCGTCAAATTCCTCGTCGTCGCCCAGCAAATCAGTTTCCGGCAATTGGCTAGCCTTCATCAATCGCGCATATGCAAAGCAGCAGGCAGCCAACCACAAGAACCACTCGCCGTCTAAAACGCTTGTGAACTGCGAACAGACCATTTGGCCCGCAATCGCCGAGATCAAGACTGTTCCGATCAACGCATCATCAACGTTCAAGTCTTTTATGCATTGATGAAGTGTTCGCCAGGCTAACAAACACGCCTTGCCAATGATCAGCATCATGAAGACGAGTCCCTGGATTCCCCAGCCAGCGGCGATATCAAGTGGACCGTTGTGAACGGAGCGGAATTCCTCTCGAAAGTGTGCGATATAGCCAACACCACGTGGGCTTGTAAACGCGGCTTCACCTCCCGATCCTAGTGGGTAGTCAGCGATCATCTTAAGGGCTGCACGCCAGTAATCGAGTCGTTCTGATGCAGAGCCATCACGTTCTTCGGCACTCGCAAATATCGATTCGAATCGAGCCCAAATGTTGGCATCGCTTGCCATCACAAGCACCGCAACAACACCAATTGCGCATAAGCCGACCGCGCGTTTTCGAGCCGGTCCGCGAGCAAAAACGACGATTGCGATCGCTGATGCGATCAAACCAAGGTAGCTGCCTCGACTGTTGCAACGCAGTAGCGACTCAAGAATTAGCGGTGCCAAGGCCAGCGAAATGAATCCGAACCATTTGTTTTTCATGGTCAAGACAAAGTAGGCAGCCAAGACAAGGCCAACCGAAAGGACGGCAGCCGTTCCGTTGGAGCCCTGCGCTCCGGCAAACCGAATACCTTCAAGTCGTCCGCCATCACTGAAGCCCTGGCCGCTTAGAACAATCTGATAACCGACAAAGCCGCACCCCAAAACCATTGCAAAGATGGCAAGTTCAAGATCTTTCAGGTTCCGAATCGAAAGATAGAACAATGCCGTCGTCAAACACCCTTTCCAAAGGATGTCAAAAACCTTTGCGCTTTCCGGTGGATAGTCAGCAAAAAAATGGTGAATGAAGAACGCATTTACCGACACCAACAGCAGCAATTGCATGAAGACACGGCTCGGCTTATCAAGACGCGGCCGGCTCTTAAAACCCAACAAGTTTGCCACGGCCAACACAAGAACCGCAACCAAGCTCCATCGCATGGTCAAGGAAGTCAACAAACCACCGCCGAACCACCAAAAAACGGGGCTGGCGTAAAAGACCATCAAGTGACCTAAGACCGCATAGACGGGCCTTTTCACGGAGGCGAGCGACAAGCCTACGAACACGCAGATCCAAAGGAGTCCAGTAAGGCTCATTTCGTTGGCGTTTTAAAGGCGTTACTTGTAGGCATAAAAGATAAACTCACCCATGACGGCGAAGTTTCCAACTGGGTTGTTGATAAGAGGCTCCAAATGTCGCAAACGATTGGGAACCGGGTATTTGACTTCAAACCGAGAGAACCCGGCAGCGCGAAAGATCTTTTCCCAAACCGCAGGTTGTTGGTGAATCCTCCAGTCAATCGTCCGTTGGGTCAGGCACCATTTCCGCGGCCAGCCTATCCGGCGCAGTTGAGTCCAAAGGCAGTATCGGCAAGCGTCGGTTGCAATGATGGCACCGCCTTCGTCAAGCAAAGTATGCAACTTCTCTGCAATGGCTACGTATTTGTCAAATGCATCTTTGTCGCGACTCGCATTTTGCGGAGTTTCGTAAAGGTGGTTCAGCACGGCAATCATCACGATTAAATCAACCGAGCCCTCAGCGATATCGAGCGAGTTAAAGTCTTCTTGGCGCAGTTCCACATTTTCGAGCGAAAGCAACTTGATGCGTTCGTTCTGAATCGCAATGACTCCCGAAGTCGATCCCTCCATCTCTGGTTCGACACTTATGACGTGCTTGGCGCCGGAAAGCCCGCAATGCAAGCTGATCAGTCCTTTTCCGCTGCCGATTTCTAAAATCCGTTTGTCGTTTAGGTTTGTATCGCCAAAGAGTTGACTGAGATACCGTCGATAACCGGTTGGGTTTTCATGTCCGTCTTCGGCCTCGAATTTCAGCTTCAGTGACTCTCGCTGTGTGATTTGATTAAGGGTCATGATATGTGCCAAAGTCGTTTTCTGTAGTGAATGTCGTCGCTAGCCACAAACGCAAGTTGCAATGATCGTAAGTTTGTTGTCGTCGTGCCGAGTCGTCGCATGCGGCTCGGGTTGCCCAGGTTGCTGCTAGCCACTTGAGTGCTTTGATTCGCTGGGGCGACGCATTGTACTCGGCGTTCCGGTGCACAATTCGACTAGGGTGCCAAAGCTTGTTGACGAGCGATCCAGCAGCACATCGGGGTCCATTTCTAATGCCTTCAGCATAAAGTCGCGGAAGGGTAAAGCGTCAATGACAATCGAACTGCCATGCCCTAGTTTCGCCTCCCGCAGGCATCCCGATTGTGATAATGGATTTTTAAATGCGTTGAACCGGCTAGGGATCGCTCGCTGGTGGCATCGCACAAGACTCTTCTTAAGCTCGCCAGTCGTTAGCTCGATATCAAATTCATCTTTCGTCGGCTTAAGCAGGTACGGCACGTCTGCTATCGCTTCGACAGAGTGAAAGCAGGTATTGCGTTTCAATTCGACGCCGAGCAGAAAGATTTGCCCGTCGTTTTCCATCATGCGACCATAAGGCGTGTTTTCTCCGCAGGGGCTTTCCGCTTCTAGGTGCCCATGTGTCAGTTGGCTCGCAAGCGGTCCCAGGGCGGTGACGGAGTGGGTCGGATGAGCACTCCGGACCACGCCCGGCCAGCGACGGAACGTTTCTGCGATGTGGCCGACATGGGTTGGGTCCTGGTTCTGGGAAAACGATCGCTTACCCCGATTCACCTCAATCCAGGTATGAGCGGGCATCATCAGGGTCCCTTCGTTGCCGAGGTATTTGATCAAGGCCTCGATGACGGAGTGGGCACCACCTGGGACGTAACCGAGCGACGACAGCGATGAATGGACCAACACGATTCCACCCCGGCGCAGTCCAAGTTCTTCAAAGTGAGCCGATAAAGCTTGCGGTCCTAGGTGTGGGCTGCTGATATAGCGATGAATGGCCTTGAGCCTGC
Source organism: Rubripirellula tenax (assembly GCF_007860125.1). NCBI lineage: Bacteria > Pseudomonadati > Planctomycetota > Planctomycetia > Pirellulales > Pirellulaceae > Rubripirellula > Rubripirellula tenax. The sequence continues at coordinate 233,472 of NZ_SJPW01000004.1, read as the reverse complement.
GTTTCAGGCGGTACTTCAGCGAACTCATGATGAAGCACCCGGTTCGGACGCGCCGCCATTGCTATCCGAATCTTTGCGACTGCCCACTTGAACCGCAGGCGTGCCTGCCACAATGGAGTAAGGTTTTGTGGATTTCGTGACCACCGCGCCGGCCGCCACAATCGTTCCGGTCGCTAAATGGACACCCGGTAGGATGACGCATCGCGCAGCGATCCAGACATCGTCTCCAATGACGACACGCGAACCGCTGTAGCCCTGGAGTCGAACCGGCGTCTTCGTGTCTGTAAAATTGTGATTCTGTGACCAAATGAACGAACCTGGCCCAATGAGTACGTCATTTCCAATCTCAATCCCCGATTTGGCATTGAGTTGGCAATAGGTCGAAATTGCCGAGTGGTTCCCGATCCTTAAGTTTTCTGGGTGATAGATCGTAACATTCGAAAGTACTCGCGAAGTATTGGGGGCATCAAACCCATAAAATTTCCTTCGCGCTCGTTCACCGGTCCGACCTGGCAAACCTCTTAGTACGGCTCGCAGCCACTCTCGGTATTCCCTTTTTATTTCTCGCAGCACGTTAAACTGATGTCGTATTCGATGGTTTGGTCGCGGTATCGGATCGATCGGCGCTTTGATCGCCGCGGCGAATCACCGTCCGTATTTTGGCGGTCACAGCGACTTTCAAATGCAAGATCTGCGAAGTCGACAATAGTATCGGAAAAAAAAGCAGCGAGATCATTGCCGAAAGACTGCCCGCAACGAATAACTGCGGCCAAGTCGCAGAGTTCCCCAGTAAGCTGTGCAGCGCTAACATGGTACCGCTTAGCAATATCCCATAGATGATCGGCCTGGATGCGATATCGGCCAACAGCTTCCATTTCGTTTGCCCGAGTATCTTTGCGTGCGCTGGAAAGTGAAGAAAGAGCCCCGTTAAAAAAGCAGCCACCATCGTCCCAGCAGCGATTCCGACTGGTCCCATTAACTTTCCTGCAATCACGCTTGCGACCAAATTGATCGCTGCCTCGGCGGTTAAAAAAATGGAGATAGGCTTGAGCAGGCCCTCCGCCAACATCAGTTGCGTACCAACTCGTTGAAGCCCAACAAATGTAAATGCGATGCTTAGAACGACATAGATCACAGGAACCTGTGAAGATAACTGCTTTGCATCCGCAGAGTCGCCCAGCCACAGATGCAGAAATGGGCTGACCCAAGTTGAGCCAACAATCAACAGGGTCAGCGAAATCCCAAGAACGATCCTGGTCGACGTGCTGTATAGTTCGGCGATTGATTCCTTACTGCCGTTCTTAATAAGATGCGACATTGATGGAAAAAGTACTTTCGTGCCCGTCACGACAACTTTCGTGCCATATTCGACCAGTGCGCCTGCGATGCCGTAGGGTGCCACGGCTTTGGCACTAAATAAAACTGCGACAACAGTTGCGTCGGAGAAATAGATGAGCTGTCGACAGATTCCAATCATGAAATTCCATCCACTTACGCTCGCAATCTCCTTCAATTCGGTTCGATCAAACGTCACGCCACAGTGCTTGATCTCGGGCAAAAGTCGCCGAGCCACAGCGACTCGAATTGCAGCATCAATGCAGTCGGTGATCGCCAGGATCATCGCTAGTCCGAAAAGCCCCATTCCGGCGCTAAGTGCTTGCCAGGTCAACACGGCGAAAACCACACGCGTAGCCACTGAGATCGCATTCGCAATGTCGTAACGTTGAAGGCCAACGAGCACTGACCCGTAGGGTGCAATCGGCATCTTAATCGCAACGCCAATCGCTTGAACTAGCACAACCGGCAACACCAAGTGTGCTATGTCGCCCGTCATGTCAACGGCATACGGAAGCAGTACTCCAACGGCGAAAGCCACCACCAAGATCGCGATGCCAAAACCAAGCAAAAGCGGTATGGCAGCGGCAATGTGTCGACGTACAGAATCGTTGTCGCCTGCCGCGATTCGACGCGTGATAGATTGGGTCAGGCCCGCCCGCAAACCCATGTCGAGCATTCCGTAATACCCGACCATGCTCTGTATGAGAAGCCATACGCCGTAGGCTTCTGTTCCAAGCTTGGCAATGACAAAAGGAGTAAGGATTAGCGTGACCACAATCTGGCACGCCAGGCCTATCCAGCTGGACGCAACATTCTTCAATACTGTTTTAGCGACGTTCATTTAATGTTTGCGTTCGATCGCGTTGACATTGCACCGGCAATCAAATATTGAGTATCAAGTATCAGATCGATTCTTGACCAACAACCTGTAACTAAAATTGCAGTGACTCTTCCGGTTCCACGCCTGACGAACGCATCTTGCTGTAGCCATTTTTCTGCATCGGGTCTGCGTAGACGGGGAGACATCCAAAGGGATCTGACTGCGCGGACTTCGTCCACGTGGGTGACCGCGAAGCGCAGGCAACCCCATGCGGGTGAACTCTCTAAAATGTCTTGCCTTCCGCCGACCTAGCGGAAAACGATGGCTAAGTTGCTGAAAGCCTAAACCGCCACCGTGTTAGAATCTGGTGCCAGCTGGGGTTTACGGCCATCGCCCCAGTGTGATCGGATCGAGTCAGCAACGGTGCCGAATTTGTGGTTCGAAATCAAACGGCTCAGTTTTGACTGCGTAGATGCGAGTCCGACATAGTGCCGAAACCGGTTCATTCGCCCAATGTCATCAACCCTAGGCTGCTGCGGATCAACTTCCCACGGGTGAATGTAAAACATTGCTGGACGGCGTTCGTTTTCGATCTTTGCGATTGCCATCGATGTCAGGGCTTGCGGCAGCAATCGAAAATACCCTCCGCCAACGGGAACCTTAACGCCCATCACATGAGCTAAGGAGGGCGGGAACTCTTCAATTGATCCGCTGCGCCTCTCAATCACATGGATCTCGCGTTTGGCGTCGGCTATGCCATAGCGATCGTGCCCCGAGATCGGAAAGATACTACTGTCTTGGGTGAAGCCGTGCTCAATTAGGATGTCCAGCGCCCAAAGTGATTTTTCGACGATCGAAAAACTCGGTGCTCGATAGGCCGTTGTCTCAACCCCGCACGCGTTATGGATCGCATCTTTGGAATCAACCAGATCCCTCGCAAACTCTTCTTCCGAAATGTCATACACCAAACGATGCCAATAGCCGTGCGAAGCAATCTCGTGACCGGCCTTGGCAATGCGTTTGACCAGCGCCGGGTACCGCTCAGCCACCCAACCAAGGACAAAAAAAGTGCCTCTGACTTCATGTAGATCGAACGAGGAAAGTAGCCGATCGGTATTTGCCTCGACTCGGCTCTCGTATTGATCCCATTGCTTCCGAAGCACACGGTTTTCAAATCCCGAAACCTGAAAATAGTCCTCTACATCGACCGTCAGCGCGTGGCAAATGGTCGAATCAGTTCCGTGTTTTTTCATAACGGACTCCCGCTCTTGGCACCGCTCGGGAAGCTAATTCCGTTCACCACGAACATCACTTTCAGTGCCTGCGGATGCCATTGCAGACTCGAGGTGCTGCGGTTCACCGTCGGAATCAGTTTGCGACGGTGTGTCGGCACATTCCGTCAACGAGCGCTCAGCTGACTTGAAGGGGGCATCGAAATTGTCAAGCAAATGTCGGCAACGAAGTCGCATCAATGAAATAACAACCTCGCCCTTGACGCCTACTAAGCGGAGTGCCGTCGCAGCGACCATCCGCAGGTCAAGCCAAAGGCAAGCATGGTGCAAATAGTGGATGTCTAAAATTTGCTTACGATGAACATCCTCGAGAGACTGGTCTGGAGGCAAGTTGATTTGAGCAAGTCCCGTTACACCTGGCTTAATCAAATTGCGTTCGTAATAGCCATCAATCTCTTTTGCCAGTTCTTCACAAATCAAGGGTCGTTCGGGGCGAGGGCCGACCAATGACATCTCACCTTTGCAAACATTCCAAAGCTGTGGCAGTTCGTCGAGATGCAATTCTCGCAAGATGCGACCCAGAGGTGTGACTCGTGCATCGCGTTTCGTTGCCCAAACGGGCTCGCCAGGCTTCTCTGCGTTCGTCACCATCGACCGCAACTTCACGATCTCGAAAACTTGGCCATCAAGACCAATTCGCTTTTGGCGATAAAAGCCAGGGCCGGGCGAAGTGATTCGAACCAAACCGTAAAGCAACAAAGTCAGCGGCGCTGCTCCGACAAGGAGCACGGCACCTGCGCATCTATCCAGGAAGTACTTTCTGCGAAAAAAATTAACTCGTCGATGCGGTAGGAACGAGTTAGGTTGCATGGCGACTGATTGCCGACCGGCATTGCGATTCATGATGTTTTTTGTAGCCATATTTTGTGCAACCGTCGATGGCTGGGACCTCCACCGATCGTTTATGCGAGCCCGCTCAACACGGGATTTACTGTTCGTTCTAGATAGTGCCTTCAGCGACATCAGCGTTTGCCATATCTTTGCCATGTTGAATTCTCTCCCGCCAATGCTATCCGGTACTCGATCGGTCTCGTCGCGTCATTCATGCGTTTCTAATTCTGAACTTGTCTTGATGATTTCTAAGCAACGCTCTTCCAGCCACACTACTTCAATGCCAAAGAAGCCGCCGGTAAAAACTCAGTCAAAAATTCTTTGACGGGCCGGTGCTCACCAGAACCAACGGGGCCGGCAACCTGGATCTTATAAAGATTGTCGGTTAGCCAAAAACGAGGGTTCTCGCGTGCTTCCCAAGGGCCACCGCTGCTCCATGCGTACCAGACGTCTAGCGATGGAATATCGCTCGAGTCCGTGGCGAATTGAACCGACCACAGGTCACTCTTCATCTCACCGACTGCGATCGATTCGATGTCGCGTTCGCGGACAATTTCGGTACCGACGGAACTGTAACAAACCTCGGGCGTATGAACGGCGATTGGCCCACGTGGGCCAAACATGATTGCCACGTTTACTGACTCGCCAGTGGCTTCATTTGAATACTCGCGAACGGTTGAGCCAAAACAGCGAAGCAACTGGCTAGCCTTTTCGTCAAGCTCAGACGTTTTAGACAGTTTCCATTGCCCAACTTGCGAGGGAATACCTTCTAACAACTTTCCTTGATCTTGAAGGTTTGTGTTGGCTGCCCAACGGCCATCCAGATAACCGTGCACCAAGCATGACACAAGCACTAAACTGACGAGCACGACCAGTGCTAGGCCGCGGCCAGAGACAGATGGGTCGGATGGTACTGGCATCGTCGATTCGCTTTCCATTTCAAGCAATTCGTCAATGGGTTGTTCGGATGGTTTGGTCGGCAATTTAGTGCTCATCATAGTGACGTGTCGAACTTGGTCTTGATCTTTTCCAGCTTGATGCGTTCGCTTCGCGTTAGCCCCATCGGATCTAGTTTGCTAAGGTCGATTTTGCCCCAGTTCAATTGGGCTTGGCTTTCCTTTCCCTGGATCAATTGGGAAACGATGACGTGGAACAAGTGCCGAGGCTCGTTCGATTTAGAGAATGCCTTCTCGAAAGTCGCCTCGGCATCTTCGGTTCGCCCCGAAGCCATTAGGATGACCCCCTTGGTGTCCAAGAGTTCTGGATCGTCGTTGGTCAGCTCGAGTGCTGTTTCGATATGGACAAGGCCTTCGGATTCCCGGCCTGGAATTTCCGAAAATGCCATCGCTAAATTGTTTAGCGTTCGGATCCTCAAAGGATCTTTTTTGAGTGCATTTTGAAAGGCAATGACTGCTCCCTCGAAATCGCCCTGTGCCATCCGAAGCGTGCCGAAGCTTTCAAGCAGTCGCGAGTCACCTTGGAACATCGCAACAGCGCGATCGACGACTTCGGCATTATCTTTCGCGAGTTCGAGTTGCCGCTGAGGATCCTTCACGCTCAACAGTGTTTCAAGCAGTAACGTCGCTGAGACGGGATCAGAATTCGCATCGAAATGTTTCAAGCAAACGCGAATCGCTTCCTGTCGTTTATTAACTCGTGTGAGTGCCACAACGTACGTGGCGAGACGCTGCTGATCCGTTTTATATGCCTTTTCGAACCACACAACCGACTCAGCAACCAAGCCCAAATCCACCATGGCTGATCCGGCGGTTGAGTAGATAGCCGCGGCATCGGCAGTTCGTGTCAAGGAACCTGCGGTCGCATTGATCGCCCCATCTGCCCACTCGCCGATAACGGTGGGGTACCGCTCCGTTTGCTCCAAGCGTTCTGCAACTTGCAGAGCAACTTTCAGAGCTTGTACCGTCGCCGGCGACGAAATCTTGAGTTCGTCGGCAAGCCGCTTCAGTCTTGATTGATCGCCCGCGACATTTTTCGATAGAAGATACTGGGAATACCGATAGACATCGACCGGATTCTTATACCCGCGATCATAAAGATGCGAATACAGTGATCGAATCTCGTCATCCAGCTTCGCAGGTGATTTGTCGGTAATGTTATCGACAGTCGCGATCTTTTCTAACAACATCGCCAGGAATCGCCGAGCGTCGTCGCTACTAACCGAATCGTCTAAAATTAAGTTGCGTAGGATCGTCTGAGACTGTTCTAAACGTTTTCCGTCCACGGTAGACGTCTTGTCCGCTTCAAAAGCACGAACCGCTTCGCGACCGAGCAGGACAGCGTACATAAGCTGGTTGGTCGAATTGTTGGCGTCCTCTCCCGACAGCAATTCGCTGATGGCATTCCAGTCAAGCACCTTTGTGCCGTCGGTCGAGACAACCATTTTTTGCGCCAAGCGATTGCGCAGCGATGGGCTCGCTGGATCGCGTTGCAGGGCGTTGCGCAAAGCATCAATCTCGCCTTCGGGCTGATTCATTGCTGCGTAGACATCGGCCAAATCCAACTGTGACCTCGACGAAGGGTCCAGTCGATCCGCGATCGTCAATTGCTCAAGCGTTGCCTCAAACTCCTTTTTCGAGAAGTACGCTCTAGCCAAAAGCCTTGCTTTGGGCAGTGCATCAATTTCGCTGGCAATCACGTCGTCAATGGTTTTGGAAACCGATTTCTCGTCCTTTAGGACAAACGCCAGTTCGAGCTGCATTCCAAAAATCTGAGGGGACTCTTTGGTCGCTAGCTTCGCCGCCCGATCGATCGCTTGTCGGGTCACCTCCAGCAGTGCCGACCGCCGTTGTTGATCAACGGTGTTCTCAATCGCTTTGGTGCCCGTGATCGCCAAGATCATTTGCGGAAGGAAATCATTTGGGTTCTCGTTGGCAGAATCCTGAGCCAATTTCATGCTTTTTTCAAAGTCGCCACGGCTTTGGGCCAACCCGATTCGAACCGCAGCGTTGGGGTCGAGATCAGCTTGGTGGACCAGCGACGTGTTCCGAATCTCCGCTTCGGCTTCATCGCCGCGATCTAGCAGAATCAATAGCTTCCAAAGCAGGTTCCGAGACTGAATTTGATTGTCACCGGCTGCGATCCCGCGTCGCAGTTGCACGACGGCTTCATCGCGTTTTCCGAGCAAGGCCAATATGGTTCCGTCAAGCGAAATCGCTTCACCCCAGCGAGGTCTTTTGATTAAAACATTTCGAACGAGTTTCTGTGCTTCGATCAACGCTGGGGCATCCTTCGCATTGACGTCGTCAAGATTGGAATGCTTGCCAACCAAATCAACCGCCCGTGCGAATCGCCAATAGGTCCCCGATTCGCCTTCGCGCTGACGCAATTGTTCTTGCCAATGCGCAGACAGCTCGGCTGCCGTTACTTGCTTTCCGTTGATCGCCAGCAGTTCCGAGCCCTCGGGCAAAACTTTGGACGTCGCCACAATCCCAAACAGGGTCGACAGCGATTGTCGCTTCTGATTCAGTCGGGTCAGCGCTTTGTAAAGGACTTCGCTATCACCGCCCTGGGCAGCATAGCCCGCGGCGTATTGCAGTAGATCAGCTTCGTGGATCTCGTTCTCTGATGCACTATCAAGCAACAGAATCGCCGCAGCAATCGGTTCATCGAAAGCAACGACGCTTGCCTTTGCGACCAACGACTCGATTGAATCTGCACCAGTACTTTCCTCAAGCCGTTCCACAGCCTTCATTGCAAGCTCTCCCTCGCCAAGTTGCGCGAGTTGCTCGGTGACGAACGACTGAAGTCGCACATCGTTTGGGTGTTCGGCGGCAAACTCGTCAAGCGACGTAGCCGTTTTCAGAATCGACTGGGGAGTGTCGGCAACCTGATTGCCAGGAGGGATTGTTAGATCAATTGCCTTAAGAAGTGTGAGTGCGCGGAGCAAACTTTCGCGTCCACTTTTGTCAAGCGCGGCTTTCTCATCGGCTCCAAGTTCGCCTTCATAAGACGCTTTCAAGAGCTTCCGTATCTGCTCAACTTCGCGTCGAATGGCATCGAAGTCACGCTGGCCGGGCAAGCGTCGGAATTGCTGCTGAAGCTGTGATTGCAGTTGAGTTATCAATACGGATGGCGAGGGGGTCTTGCTGCTCGATTGCCAGTGGCGAGACGCTTGCTCGCTGTTGCCGGCACGCAACCACACATTGGCGGCCATCATGTGAAGCCGGGCGTCGCCTGGGAACAGCTGACTGGCTTGATCGAGTGAATTTGCCGCTTGGTCCCACATTCCCTGATCGCTCTGGATCTTCGCCAGGCCTTCAGCCACGGAAACGCGGTCAACATCACTGACTCCGACACTCGAATGCAGAGCTTCGTCGAACAGCTTCATTGCGCTAAGCGAATCGCCATTCGATTCTGCGAGAGTGGCTCGCATCACCTTTAACGTCCACTCCCCCAAGTCGATATGCCGCCCGAGGGCGACGCGCTGCGCCTGATCCATTTGCGCGGCCTTGTCGGTCGCCATCGAAGCGCGGGTCCTATCAACAGCTAACCTTAGCTTCTCGGTGGTAGCCTTCAGGCTCGAAAAGTCTTCAAGCCGACGTTGGACGCGGGCAACTTCCGACAACAAGACAACACTCTGATCGCCAACCTGCTCCACCCCCTTGTTCAGCAAGGCAACCGCACGCTCGGTTTGGCCAGCGGCTATCATCAGCGAACCGGCCAGCAAATATGCCTTTTCTTCAACGTCAGGCGGCGCACTCGGAAGTTCTAGCTCAAGTAGCGAAGTTAGCGTCTCGAGCGCCTTCTTCGGTTCTTTGATCGCAGTGCTTCTTGCTGAATCGTAGACGACCAGATAGTCCCAGTAGCCAGGACCGACAATATAGGGTGATATGAACACTTTTGGATCATCACCCACAAGATCGGATGCCGCTTTGAGGGATCCCGGTTCGCCGGCAGTTTCGATCAGCTTCGCCGCGGATTTGCTGCTCATCAGCACGAGTCGCTGTTGTGCGTCGACAGCGGCTTGCTGCAATACGGCAATAGCCTCTTCGCGTTGATTCGAGTTCGAGAGATGGTCACTCAGGATCAGTTTCGCGCGGCTTGAGGGTGCCGCTTTCAACGCTTCGGTGGCCTTGGTCTGCAGTTCCGCTAGCACGTTTTTTGATATACCAGCTTCGTCGCCAACAAACGAAAACTGCTCTGGATATCGCGCCGGCGTCGTCAGAATGAATGAAGCAAGGTCAACGTTATTGGGCTCTTTCTCGAAGGCGGTTGCCAACACATAACCAACCTTTTGATTGCAGAGCCAGCCCCAATAGTTTTCGTTCCTGGGCACCGAATCCGGCCGGCGCATTTGATAGAAACCGCTGTCAAGCTGACCGACCAACGAAAGGGCCGTCGAGACGACCGCTTGCGTGTCATCTTCGGGCGGATTGAGCATGATGACCTGTTGCTCAACCTCCCGATTCCACTGACCGCCCAATTGCAGAAGTCTTCGAATCAAACGCCGCCGCAGGTCGGCTGTGTTATCGCGATCATTTCGGCTCACCGGGCCGATGCCCAAGCTTAGGGCGCGGCGTGACGCATCAATGCGTTGCCCAACTTCGTCACGACTTTCATGTCGCATGATGGCGAGAGTCGCGCCCCGATCGGCCGCAACTGCCATACGGTAAGGAGCCTCCGCGTCGTCCGGGTTGGTCAACGAGTAGCGTTGCAGCCACTTTGCCTGCGCAGCAAAGTCTTTTTCCTGCTCGGCCGCATCTGCCAACTTCAAAAACGTTTGAGCAGTTGAAGCGGAGAAGTAGAAGTAGGAGCAAGTTGCCGCGATACCGACAACCGCGAAAACTACAAGTGAAACGATCAGCAAACGAGCATCGATTTTCCACGTGTATCGACGCTGTTCAAGCTTAGCTTCACGCGCAGCGTTGTATTGTTCGGTAGCCTCGTTATTGGATTTAATCGCGCGTCCCCTATTGGTTGATCGCTTGGATTCGTTTCGCGGCCAATCCGCTCCTGTGGTGCTCATCAGACTGACCTGCAAATCGCCATGGCGGAAAAATTGACTCTACGATGAAGCCTGTTCTTCGTCGTGATAGGAATCGCCAAAAGATCCGTCTCCGATGGCATAGTCGTAGTCCCCGTATCGATACGAATACTGACGAGCGGACACTCCAGAAAAAACGGTGCCAGCAATGCTAGCCCCAGCCGCTTCGAGGCGGCGCGTTGTGCGGGTCACATTGTCAATGCGACTTACATCTCGCATGACACATATCAACGTCGCATCAACCGCTGATGCCACAGCAAGCGTTTCACCTGCTGATAAAACGGGGGCGGTGTCCATCACAACGTAACTGTACTGTGATAGCGCATCGTCGATAAAGTCTCTGATACCAGACGGGCTGACCAATCGATGCGGGCTGGCGGTCAAGCGTCCAGCGGGCAGAACGTGGATCAATCCGCCCAGGCTCGTATCAACGGCTTCAGCAAGTGTCGCTTTACCGGCGAGCACGCCAGCGAAACCGACGCCCATCTCCAAGCCGAAAATCTCATGTTGATCAGGGCAACGTAAGTCCCCGTCAACCAGAAGTACGGTCCCGCCCGTCGCTTTGGCAATCGAAAGCGCCAGTTGCGACGACACGCTACTTTTCCCTTCTCCCGACATTCCACTGACGACCGCGATTGAGCGAGTTTTGTTCGTGTCCATTGAAAGAAATAGGTTGGCGCGGAGGGTGTCGATACTCTCTTCGAAAACCCGCCGCCGTTTTTGTGATCTGGATCCAGTAGGAAGCCTTGCAACCTCTCCCATGATCGGAACCATGTCGCCCGCCTTGGAAAACGAAGAAGCATCGGTCACACGCTGAACGCGATACTCAAACGCAAGTCCAATAAGGAACGGGATAAGAAACGCAACCGAAGATACCATCGCTAATTTCTTATAGGGCGCCGTTTCGATTGGTGATTTAGGAGGGCGAGCCACCGCTAACGTCCTGACCGCACCATCTTGCCGTCGTTCGGTATGTATTGCAGCGACCCTGTCTCGCAATTTCTTCAAAAGACCGGAAGCCACGTCTAGTTCGTCCTGGGCGAATTGCAGTTGAGCCGTTGTGCCCCCGAACTTCTCTAGTCGCTGACGCTCTTCGCTGTATTGGGACTGCAAAATATCAAGTCTGGAAGCAATTACTTTTCTCTGTGCGTCATGCTCCATCCGCACCGCTGCGGCGCGGGCTTCCTTCATCTGCTCTGACTCTCGACCCTCCTGTTTCAAGCGTGCAAGCAATTGCTCCCGCTGAAATTCCATTTCCCGTTCCGCATTCGCCAAATCTCGCTGGTACTGCTCTTCGGCAATCTGATCTAGCTTTGCGATCGCACGCGGACGAGCTTCCTGTCGAATCCCCTCTAGCTTTGACTCTGCTTCAGCTAGACTGCGAATCAATTCGTTGTAGTAGGTCCGGCTGACGCGGACCATGTCTTTCACTTCGAGGTCCAGGATCATGGCTCGATAGCGATCAACCTTTCGCACCGTTTCGCGGACTTTTGAATCGTTTTCAATCGCCGCTAAAATCTGAGATTCTCTTGGTTCCGCGCGTTTGACCACAATCGCTTCAACGCTTCCGGGAGTGAGGCCAGTCTTGGCTGCGCCACCAGCACTGAATCCGCTATCGGCTAAACCCGCATCAAACATCGCCAACTCGATCTTGAGATCACCGATTTCCGATCGCAACTGCGTCAGCAAAGCAACATTGGTGTCATTCTCAGCGCGATCCAAAGCGTGGCCGGGTGAAAAACCCAACGCCTCCTCGCTAAGCGCTTGAACGAGCGATTGGCGTTTTTCAACCTCTTGCTCCCAGCGCAGGATTTCAGGTTCGAGCCAACGCTCAACATCATTGACTCTCGCATCGTCGAATGAATCTCTCTGGCGTAGATAGGACTCCACGACGGCGTTGCAGACCCTGGCTGCTGCGTCGCGATCCGTATCCTGGTACCTGACCTCAAGGCTCTTCGGATCACCACCGCCTTTGATCTTCAAATTCGCCCGCAGATTCGCTTCTGCGGTTGCAGGATCCGATAAGCTTGGTACGTCATGCAAGCTGGAGTCAGCAAGAACGGGATCAAGGACAATCGGGTTTAGTATCAGAGCTGTCTCGGTTCGGGCCAAATCTTTACTGACCTTCATCACATTGTTGAAAACGACATACTCATCGTTTGCGACAAGCAAGTGACTCGCTTCGTATCGTGGCACGAAGCCTCGCAACACGGCCATAGCAGTCAAGCCGGCAAGCACGGCTCCGGCAGGAATCGCCCAGGCCCAGCAGCGACGAAACGTCACCCAAATGATCCAAGGGTCAAACGAAGTTTCGTCTGTTGCAGCGCGAGAAGGGGGACCGGTCATCACCGGTCCTTTTCGTCTCGGCCTTGCCTGGTCCCGGTCAGCGCCGGTTTCAGGATTGCGATTGGGGGTAGTCGTTTTTTTGCGAGACGTTGCCATAAATTGGACCTCACACCGAGGCTAAATGTTGTGCGTGAATGAATGTCTTAGTGTCTAAGCCGTTAAATGTTTTCTCGAGCGGATGCCCCTTCGCAAAGGAGCCTAGCCCGTTGATTTAACAAAGTCTCGTGCGGTCAAATGCTCAACCGGTCCATATAGATTCTCCCAAAATTTCTTTACTCCCCACAGCAGCGCAAAGGCCGTCGGAATCATCAAGTATCCGGACCAATCGTGAATTCCGTGGCGGTACTGCTCGCCACTCACCCATTGGTACAGCAACCCCACTACCGTAATCCGAATTGCATTGACGAACACCGCTAAAGGAATGACCGACGCCAACAAAACAACCCGATCAACCCATGTCCTTTTGACCATCACCGCCCAGAAGTACGCAAGCGCCGCTACCCCGATGAAAATTCGCATGCCAGAACAGGCTTGCTCGACCAAAAGTCGCTGGTCTGCAATCCAAATTACATGCCCTTCCGACACAGCAGGTTGGCCCAGCACACGCAAAAACACGGTGCTTAGTGATGTTGCAACGCCTTGCAACTTCCAACTGAGCAAACTCTCGGCCTGGTAGGGGAGCGGGATCATGAAAAACAGGAAGCCGATCGCCGGAAGACTCCATTTCAACGCGGCTGAACCAAGCAGCGTCCAAACCACACCGGCAATCAATGGTAGCAGTGAGTATGCGTCAAGGAAGTCCATGTACAGAAAGCGACCTGCGAACCGCATTAATATCGCAAGGACAATCAACGAAATGCCCTTGTAACTGACACTTGGGCGAATCCCAGGAAACATGTCACCACGGTGAACAAGCAACATCAAGGTTAGGAACGGAACGAGATAACCGTGCGAGTAGTCCGGTTCATTCCGCCAAGCATCTTCCATCCACAGAAACGTCGGCCAGTAGGCGTATAGCACCGTCAATAAAACGGGTATCGCCAACATTACCCAATGCTTGACGCCACCACACGATTCAAAGGGCAACAAAACCTGGGTTGCCGGTTGGGCCGCAGCCACGTCCTTCAGGTTGATGCGACTTACACTACCGCCGGCGCGACGTCGCTTTTTTGGTTTCATGTTCGCCAAGTTTCAACCCTATCCGATTCTCGTTTGTGGTTCGCTTCACTCCCAACGCGTGCTGGCTTGGAAGCCAGCCCGATCGGATTACATCCTGGTAGTTCCTTCGGTGGAAGTCAAACGGTTCTTCCTTACGGCACTAGTGCACGCATGGACATTGAACACTGAACCTTCGAAACTGCATTCTTGGTCGACGCCACTCGAAGCGTCAAGGGTCCAACGCAAGCTTCCTCGGACCGAAATAGGAATCGGACGGAACAACTTACGCAGAGTCCGGTGAGTGCGGAATTCTAGTCGAAAATTTCAAAGTTTCTATGTCGTTAAATGCTTCCATTGGAACCTTCGCCTAGCGGCCCTTTACGCTCCCTTGGCAGTGCGATTTGGGGAAGCCTGGATAAAAGTGCATGGACCAAGTAGGTTCTTATGGTAGTCTGTAGTTTAACCATAAGGGTGGGTCCTTTGATCGAATCTTTCAACATTGGGGGCTTTCGCCCCACGATCGAGCGTTCCATTTGCTGGCAGTGCTTGCGAGAGTTTCCTACAATCGCGAGTTCAGTGGGTACATGAACCGGATTTCTCTCACCCCCAAGCGAATTTGCGTGGCTTCTCCGTCAATTCATAACCAGGCCGTACGCGGTTTCAGGTCAATCGAAGAAGCTCAGCCTTACTGGAACTACTCCCGTTGGCGGTTCACGATCGCTCCTTCCTTGCAGACGTCGGAAGGTTCCTGCGTTGTCGAGCCGGAGGCACCGTTTGTTCTGATTGGAGGACACCCCACCTGTGGAATACGCATTCCCGGTGGTCGGGTACCGGACGTTGCTTATTTGGCATGTTGCTTCGGCTCGTTTATCGAAGCTTGGCCGCTTTGTGCGCTCGCCTTTTCCAGGTGGGGGATCATGCGACCCGAATTGGAGCTATTGGTGGGGCGCCACCGAATTCAGTGCCTACACGAAGCGTCGCCCTCAAGGTTCGGCAACGACCCTCCCCGCACAGCGGCCCCGGAAAATTATCCGCTGCACGGTGGTAATCCGCTTGGCGAAACCGAGCTGACGTTCGCATGGGGAGATAGGACGATCCAGAAAAAGCTTAGCCGGCCCGTAACGGTAGTCGGCAGTGATCATCCAAGTACGCTGCGACTGCATGGAATCGGGCTGATGCCCTGTGATTTTGCCGTAATTGCCTCGGACTCAAGAGTCTGGCTACTTGATCTCAAACTGGGTGCCCGAAACGTGCCCTCACTTCCGTTTGTCCATCAGATCACCGCTGATAATACGTATTTTCGCATGGGGGATCTGAAGATTTCGCTTGGGTTGGGCGTTGTCGAATCAACAGAATCGAAACTGTACCGCGTGAACATGTCGCATCATTTTTCACCGGGGATTGCGGAAGCAACCAATGGTTCTACCCTTGGCGACCATCCCATGCGGGCGCAGCGGATTGCTCCACCGCCGACCGAGCCCGTGGCATCTCAGCCAAATCGGTTGTGCGAAACGGAATTTGCCGGCCAAGCTGCTATTGTTCGGTTCGACAGACCCTATGTCGCAACGATGCCGAAACATGACAGTTTCACGTCGGGAAGTCTGAAGCCGATCAAGCCCACGTCGACCATCACGATAGGCGCTGAAAAGGCCGACGCCGCAGCCAATCAGTTGGATGATTCATCAGGGAAAAAGTCTGCTCAGACAGGTCCTGATTTGCTGACTTCAAGGGTGACGGATCGGCTGATATCAATCGACCACTCGAAATTTTCCAAACGCAGGGCTTTGGTAGCTTTCACGTACCTTTTCGTGCTAACGCTGGCGGTCGCGGCTGTGGCAACGCTGATCAATCAGCTGGTTTACGTTGCGGGGGCCTGATTCGTTCCCCAAGATTGAACCTCTTGCCTTCCGGCCCATGCGCCGAAATTTCACGCCATTATTCTCGCAAACATTCCGATTGTGACGCTTGTTCGGATTCCGCAGGTTCGAAACAGATCATGCGGTCGACGTTCCCCAAAAAAATGACCTCCGGGTTTGGGCATGGTCGATGCGTCATCTAGTGGGGTGTCAGTTTGTCCGGAATTCCGTGCTGACAGAAAGACCAGTTTGAAATAGTGGTTTCGCGAAAAGAACGTAGGCACATGATCGATATTCCTACCGAACTCGCATTGGCGATTGCGTTCTTCGCCATCTGCACCTTGGCCGTTGTTTGGCTGATTCGGGGAGCACCGGTCATCGAAGAATGTCACGACAGGTTCTCGTTGGATGACAATTCATTCCGCCGATCGAGTGGCGAATCCGTCATCAATGGAACTCCGATCACGAAGTCGGTGAGCGACGCCGATCCACTACCCCTTCCATCGAAAGAGGCAACTGAGCCCGTTCATTTTGTCGTTTTCCCGACGATAGAGTCAGGGTCGGACGTGGACGCTTTCAATATGTCCGATGCGGCCTGGAGTCGTCCTTTGCCGCGCTAAGCAGTGGATGGCACACGAGACACGAACTGGCCCGTTAGGGCTGCGAACGCCAATTGCCCGCTGACGTGATTGTCTTCTTTTTGTTTGGCGGTTTGAAGTTGACCCTTGAAGTACGCCCGTGTCTGGCGCGACCACGGTCGCGGCGATGCATCGATGCCGCTAGCCATGGCACCGAAAAATCGTTCGTACAACGTGGTGCCGATATAGTCATCAAATACCAACCGGACCATCACGGCCGGATTACCGTTGGCGTAAGGGCACTCGATCACGTCACCCACTTGCTCAAATGGCAAAATGCGTTTGTAAAGTTTGGCGTGCCGCGGGTGTACGGCGGCGACAAGTCCCGAGTAGCCGCGCACTTTGGCAACGCGTGCCAGCATCCGCCCCATCGTCGCAAACAGTTCGATGAAGCGAACCGGCGAGTTGCGTCGGTCGGCCAGACATCCGATTTCAGCCATGCGACAACCATCGTCACGAAGTCGCTTGATTTCGACCGGATAGATGCCTTCCATCGGCAACCCCAAGTATCCATCACCAATCAACGATACCGTCGAAACAAATTCGCCTTGATACCGGGCCGCGAAAACCTCCGTCGTGGGAAGCAGATGAAACGGCGTCAAACGAATCTTGCTCTCCCTAGGCTGCGTCAGACCCGCCCGCAAATAAGACTCGTAAACCAACCCGAATGCCTCAGACAGCTCTTCCTGTTTCTGAAGAATACCGAACTCAAGATTGGATGTTAGCGAACTTGCCTTCTTAAGGCCCTTTGCCGGCGCTGGTGCATTCGTCGGCACGTTTTGCGAAGTTGACATCGGGACTCGAATAGGTGAATAGGTTTCGGCCCTCCGAAGAAGAGAGGCCGATGATCCAGTCTGGACGGTGTCCCAGACGATCTATTGAAAACCTATGTCACGAATCCTGGCGTCGCTCTCACGCGTTCATGGCGATACGTGAAAGTTTGTCGAGCATGTCGGTGATATCGATTCGAGCGATTGTGACGGTTGGTAAACGGGTTGCATTGAACCTGGATGCAACACACGGCGGTCACCATTCGTTCGAACGAGACAGTCGTTCCGATTGTTGCGGTCGATTCGACGAATGCTGTCCTACTGAATGCACCGCAGGCATAGGTCGATCTCAATGTTGGGGACATGCTCGCTAAGGGCGTCGTCGCCAATTTTTCGGTGGGGAGATGTTATTCACTCACACCGACCGTCCATTGAATCACCGCATGACCAACCCGTTGGGCATCGGATTCGTTGATAGCAAATCGAAAGCGATGCGAAGGATGGCGATACGAAAACAACCCTTGATAAACACCCTCATGGCCGTGTCGATCTTGACGGGCATCACTCTTGGTTGTCGATCACCGAAACCGTGCTGTGATCCGAATCTTGTTTCTCGCCAAGTGAGTTGGCGGACGGAGACTCAGCATGAACGTATCGCCCCTTGCCGCGAAGAGATTCCAGCGGGCGTCGTACTCGAAGACGGACTAAGCGAAGACGAAGCCGTGCAAACGGCGTTGACCAACAACTCAGCATTTCAAGCGACGCTTGCCCAATTGGGAATGGCCCACGCCGATGCGGTCCAAGCCAGTCTGCTGGCGAACCCAAGCTATCTGATTTACTTTCCAACAAGTTCCAAGCAAGGGCAGTACACACTGTACGCTCCCATCGAGTCTTACCTCTTGCGACCGATGCGAGTGAAGGCTGCCAACCGAGAGTACCGCCGCGTCGGTGAGCAACTTGTTCAAAACGGACTCGACCTGGCTCGCAATGTACGCGTTGCATACACCGACTTTGCCGTCGCCAGCCAGCAAGCGTCTTTGGCGACCGAGGCGTTGCAGATTCGCGAGAACATTGCCGAACTGACAAAGAAGCGACTCGACGATGGTGACATCAGTGAACTGGAATCCATTGCCGCAACGGTCGACCGTCTCAATGCCAAAGCAGCTTCCGGAGTTCAAACGCACGCCATCGAAATCGCCGAAGCTCGCGTAGCATCGTTGATCGGGCTGACGAATTTAGATGTTCCGTTGATGCCTCTGCCGATCGCATCGCCGCAAGTGCCGTTGCTTGATGAGTCAACGTTGATCGCGCAGGCGTTAGCGTGTCGCCCCGACTACGCGTCCGCCAAATGGGCAGTTGCAGCCGCGTCGCAGCGCAGTGGCTTGTCACGATGGCTGTTCTTGAGATTGGACGGAGTGCTCGACGTCCGAAGCGATCCCGGCGGACGCACGGGCGGCGGAATGAGATTCGACCTTCCGATCTTCAACCGCAACCAAGGCGGCGTCATTCGAGCCGACTGGGAAGTCAACGCCGCAATGCACGCGCGTGATGCGATTCATGACCAAATCGTCGCCGATGTACGGACGGCCGTTCGACAGATGCGACAAGCCAGCGATAATCTTCGAATCTTAGAACAGGACGTCGCGCCCGCATTGGCCCAGTCGCTTGAGATTTCACAGAAAGGCTTTGCCGATGGAGGCACCGACTATTTGTTGGTGCTGCAAACGACGACCCAGTACCTGGACGCGAAGGTTCGAATTCTGGACCAACGGGCGGCATATGCTCGGGCGTTGGCCGAGCTCGAGCGGGCGGTGGGATGCACCCTCGCCGACGGTGGTGTCGACGCCGAACAGTTGCGGATGGCAGCCGACGCGGGGCTGGAATTTGTGAACGTCGAAAACCTTTCCGAAAACCTTTCCGAAAACCTTTCCGAAAACGTTGTCGAAAACCCTTCCGAAAACCAATCGACGATTCGCGGAAACGGCACCTTGCCGGATTCCCTTTTCGATCTGAGCAACTAAAGTCTTAGGAGCGTGATGCGGTCCGCGTTCCCTTTGCCTGTTAGCCGCGTTTTCTTTGAGGCTAACCCTTGTTGATCCCAACAAACGCTTTCATCGTTTGGCTCTCAGGCCCGTTTCGTCAGCAATTCGATGGCGTGCGACGTCGACGAATAGTGGCATCGCTTTCGATGCTGGTCGTTGTCGTCGTGGGATGCCAGAAAACCGACAAGCCCAAGCATGACGCTGTCAGTCCGGCGAAAGTGGAAAAGCTGCCGGTGGAAACAGACTTAGCCACGGTCACACTGACCGATGATGCAAACCGGCGACTGGGCATCACCACGGTCGCCGTAGCCATACGAGAAGTGACCCGGCGCCGCACGCTCGGTGGCCAAGCCGTTGTTCCCTCGGGCCGAACCATCATCGTCTCGGCACCGCTGGCTGGAATCGTCTCACGCGTGGACAACACTCCGTTGCCATTTCCCGGAACGAAAGTTACCGCAAACCAATCGTTGCTTTCGCTCAAACCACTGCTGTCGGCCGAACGGGATGTGCCGACGCCCGCCGAGCAGGTTCAACTGGTCGGCGCACGAGCCAACTTGATGGCGGCCCAAACCGTTGCAATGGGCGATGTGGATCGCGGCAAGGCCGAAGTCGAAGGTGCACGCATTGCGTTTGATCGTGCGACGAAACTGTTTGCCGATCGTGCCGGCGCGAGACGTGCCGTCGACGACGCCGAAGCTGCGCTGAATATTGCCGCGTCCAACTTGGCTGCTGCGGAAGAACGAGCGACGCAACTTTCAAGCCTGGTGAAGATGCTGGACGTACAGACGCCCGATGGCGAAGCCACGCTACTGCCCATGACGACGCCCATCGGTGGCCTCGTCAATCGGATCGAAGTAAGCGAAGGTCAAACGGTGGCTAGCGGCGCGGTGATGTTTGAAGTCGTCAACTTGGACACGATCTGGATTCGTGTTCCCGTTTTTGTGGATCTACTGACCAGTATTCAAACCGATCAAGCAGCGATGCTGGTCTCGCTTTCGGGTGACGCACTCTCTCCCACCGCCCGAGCAACCCCCGTCGCGGCCCCACCCACGGCGGACGCCATGACTTCGTCGGCCGATCTTTACTACCAAGTCGACAATCGTGAACTCGGGCTGCGGCCCGGCCAACGCATTGGTGTTGAGTTGCCGATGTCGAAGACGGAATCGGCGTTGATCGTTCCCACGGGTGCGATTCTGTATGACATCAACGGGGGCACTTGGGTCTATGAGGTCACCGGTGATCGCCAATACACGCGAAGCCGCGTTGCCGTTCGTTTCGTCGATGGCAACGACGTTGTTCTGGGTTCGGGACCTAGTGATGGCACGCAGGTGGTGGTCGATGGTGCGGCCGAGTTGTTCGGTACTGAGTTCGGAGCCGGTAAGTGAACTGGCTCATCATGACTTCGCTGGAATTTCGCCTGCTCGTTTTCGTCTTAGCGATTGCCCTGATCGTCGTCGGCATCCGCACGTCGGATTCGGTACCGCTGGACGTCTTTCCCGAATTCGCTCCGCCGCTGGTCGAAATCCAAACCGAAGCACCTGGCATCGCGACCGAGGACGTTGAAAGTTTGATCACGGTGCCGATAGAGAACGCGGTCAACGGCATCCCATTTGTGCAAACGGTTCGTTCCAAATCCGTGCTGGGGCTTTCCAGCGTTCGGATGATTTTTGAACCGGGAACCGATCTGTTGGTGGCCCGGCAATTGGTTCAAGAGCGATTGGCCTTGGCGGCTCGGTCGTTGCCCATGGTGGCTCGACCGCCGGTCATCTTGCCGCCGCTGTCGTCGCTGAGCCGCTGTTTAAAGATCGGTTTGTGGTCCGACACGCAGTCGCAGATGGACATGACCGTGCTGACCAAATGGACGATCCGGCCGCGGTTGATGTCGATCGAGGGAGTCGCCAATGTCGCGGTCTGGGGCGAAAAGGAACCGCAACTGCAGGTCATCGTCGATCCCGACCGCTTGCGAGCAAATAGCTTGACGCTGGATGCCGTATTACAAACGGTTCGCGATGCGACGGCTGTTGGCGCGGGTGGCTTTGTTGATACTGCTAACCAGCGTCTTGCGCTTCGCCACGTCCCCGCCATCTACACGCCCGAGCAACTGGGCGAGATCGTGATCGCCTTTCGCGGGGCGTCGGGCAACGGTCAACTTCCGGCGACTACGACCACGACGCCCGCATCACCTGGCACTCCGTTGCGGATCAAAGACATTGCCGAAGTCGCCTACGATTACGCTCCGCCGATCGGGGACGCAATCATCAACAGCCGATTGGGATTGCTATTGATCGTCGAAAAGCAACCCTGGGCAAACACACTGGATGTCACCCAGAACGTCGAGAAGGCGATGGCGGAATTGAAGCCCGCGATGGGCGAAGTCGAATACGACACAACGGTGTTTCGCCCGGCAACATTCATCGAACGCGCGATCACCAATCTGGGGCACTCGATGTTGGTCGGATGTGTTTTGGTCGTGATCGTACTGCTCTTGTTCCTGTTCGATTGGCGATGTGCCGTCATCAGCGCGACTGCCATCCCGCTATCGCTCTTGGCCGCCGTGATGGTGCTGTACTATCGCGGCGGGACCGTCAACACGATGGTGCTGGCGGGGTTGGTGATCGCACTTGGCGAAGTTGTCGACGATGCGATCATCGACGTCGAAAACATCATGCGACGTCTGCGACTCAATGCGAAGCTTGAACAACCGCGCAGCAACTTTGCCGTCGTGCTCGAAGCATCCATGGAAGTTCGCAGCGCCGTCGTCTATGCAACCGTCATCGTGGTGCTCGCGTTTCTGCCCGTCTTCTTTTTGACCGGACTGGCCGGAGCGTTCTTTCGTCCGCTGGCGGCAGCATACATCCTTGCCATTCTCGCATCGCTGTTCGTCGCATTGACAGTAACGCCGGCGATGTCGTTGATTTTGCTGCCCAAGTCCGCCCAGCGCCGCAGCACCGATGGGCCGCTCGTCCGCCTGCTAAAGGCAATCTATCGATCGATATTGGGCTTCGCGCTCAAGGTCAAATGGGGCACGATCGCGGTGACGCTGATCCTATTCGGGTGTTTGGTTTCGACAATTCCGATGCTCGGTGAACAGCTGATGCCCAAGTTCCGTGAGACCGATTTTCTGATGCACTGGGTTGAAAAACCGGGCATCGGGATCGACGCGATGAACCGGATCACGATTCGGGCCAGTGATGAATTGATGGCCGTCGATGGCGTTCGCAATTTCGGATCGCACATCGGCCGAGCCACGGTCGCCGACGAAGTCGTCGGTCCCAACTTCACTGAACTTTGGATCAGCATCGACGACGACAAGGACTACGACACAACCGTCGCCGAAGTCCAAGAGATCGTCGATGGTTATCCCGGCCTGTATCGCGACTTGCTGACGTATCTGACCGAACGCATCAAAGAGGTTCTGACCGGAACCAGCGCGTCGATTGTGGTGCGAGTCTATGGCCCTGATCTGGAACAGCTTCGCTCGACGGCGAAAGAAATCGAATCCGTCATCAAGCCGATCGTTGGCGTGACGACATTGAAAGTTGAACCGCAAGTGTTGGTTCCTCAGATCGCCATCGACATGCGAGTCGAAGCAGCGTCCCAATTCGGTTTGACGCCCGGTGTGTTGATGCAGAGTGTCACAACGCTGGTCAATGGCATGCAAGTCGGCGAAATGTTCCGCGACCAAGCAATCTTTCCAGTGGTCGTCGTCGGCGAGAAGAAGCTGCGAACCGATTTGGCAACGCTGGGCGAGCTGATGATCGACACACCCTCGGGGGCTCAGGTGCCGCTGTCCAGCGTCGCTCGTTTGACGATCGTGCCCGCACCGAATGTGATTCAACGCGAAGGAGCCTCGCGGCGTCTCGACGTGACGTGTAATGTCGAAGGACGGGATCTCGCCTCGGTTGCGACCGATATCGAAGCCGCCGTCCTTTCGAACGTCGAATTCAAGACCGGCTACCACCCTGAGTTCTTGGGCGAATACGCAGAAGCGAAGGCGTCACGTCAACGGTTGCTGCTGCTGTCACTCGCCAGCATCTTTGCCATCACGATCATCCTTTACATCGACTTCGAAAGTTGGCGATTGGTGTTGTTGATTTTAATGGCATTGCCGCTCGCGCTGGCCAGCGGATTGCTGGGTGTCTTCGCCGGTGGCGGCATCATCTCGCTCGGTTCACTGGTCGGTTTCGTGACCGTACTTGGGATCGCCGCGCGCAACGCCATCATGCTGATCAGCCACTACCGACACTTAGCCGAAGAGGAACCCGGCATTAACGCGAAAGACTTGATCCTTCGCGGCGCCGAAGAACGTTTAGCGCCGATTCTGATGACCGCGCTCACCACCGGACTTGCCCTCGTACCGCTGATCTATACCGGCGAACTTCCCGGCCAAGAGATCGAATACCCGATGGCTCTTGTGATTTTGACGGGGCTCGTCGGAGCAACGATCGTCAACCTCTTGGTGCTGCCGGTTTTGTACAGTTGGATCGCATTGGACGGTGATGCCGTCGCCCGTGCCGAAGTCGAATCAACGGACTCGGTTCCGTGACTGCGACCGCTGTTAAAAAATATTTAGCCGCCGCCATCGCGACGGCCGCATCACTGTTGCGAGATACGGCGTCATTCCATTCTTTGGCGAGACATCGGGGGTCGGGCGACCGTGTGAGCTCAATTCTCGTTTAGCTCGCTGCCGACTTGGCGTCGAACTTCGATCATGATCCTTTGCTTCTCGGTCAACTCGGAAGGCTCGGCGGTTTGAGCCTGGGAAGTAACCGTACGGGTGGGGTGCGAGGCGATCGACGATGTGGGTTGGGCATACGTGCTACCCGAAAGAGCGGCCAACAACGAGAGGGCAATTGAACGACGCATCAGAGATTCCTATTTAATAGAAGCGAACTTCACAACGAAGGAACTTGCGATGCACGTTTTGCGCCAGTCCCGGGAAGTTCATCGAACTCTCGAAAAACGGATCAAACGGCAGACCCAACACACTCGATTCCGATTGGTTTTTGCTCGCGCCGCATAAACTTTGATCGTTCCTCAGAACCGCCGGACGCGTGACCGGGATTCTGCGACCTCGGATCACCATCGCAGAGCGGAATCGCCGGAACGGAGATATGTTTCCCATTGTGCGGAAGCTTCGAATGGGCGGTACCTCGGAAACGGCCCCAATGTTGCTTGCTATGTTGTGAGTGCCAACGACGATCTTGTTGCAGCCAATGATTTTGCTTGGCGACACCGCGCACCACTCACCACCGCCGAATCAAAAATCCATCGCGTGCCACGCAAAGCGAGCGCGGGGATCCAACGCGACAACCAATCATGACGACTCACAGCAGCGATTCAACTGGAAAGCAATTGCATCGGAGCGTGATCAACTCGGCTGCATACTGTGACGGTGTAAGGGTTGCGGACGTACCCATCGCGGACTTAGAAGACGCCTGGAAAAATTCCGATCGACTTCTCTGGGTGGGGCTTTGCGAGCCGAGTGAATCGATTTTGATGCACCTTCAACATGCATTCGGCTTGCACGATCTGGTTGTTGAAGACGCTCACCGCGCACACCAGCGACCAAAGGTAGAAGTCTACGACGACTCGATGTTCGTCGTCATCCGCACGGCGCGATTGTCCGATGGTGGTGAACACCGCATCGAGTTTGGCGAAACGCATGTTTTTCTGGGGCCACGCTATATCATCACCGTACGTCACGGTTCGTTGAAATCGCACGCGGGTGTGCGTGCCCGCTGTGAAGCGACTCCTAAGCTGTTGGCTAAGGGAGAGGGATTCGTCTTGCATGCGGTGATGGACTTTATCGTCGATCAGTATTTTCCGGTGATCGATGCGTTAGAGGCCGAGCTTGATGAATTGGAAGTGCATATTTTCAGCGGAAAATTCGTCCGTAGCGTCACGGAAAGGATCTACCACCTGCGCCGCGACCTTCTAGCCATCAAGCAGGCCGTGACTCCGTTGATTGAAGTTTCCTCACAGCTCACCCGAACCAATTCGAATCTAATTTCGGCTGACGCAAGGCCGTACTTTCAGGACGTTCACGATCATGTGATCCGTATCGCCGACTTGATCGATGGTTTACAGCAACTTTCACACACGGCTCTGGAAAGCAACCTCGCGTTGATCTCGGTCGCCCAAAACGACGACATGAAGCGACTTGCCGCATGGGCGGCGATCTTAGCGGTGCCAACAATGATTGCCGGCCTTTACGGGATGAATTTTGAATTCATGCCGGAAATTCGCTGGGCTTGGGGGTATCCTGCTTCGCTCTTGGTGATGCTCTCGGCTTGTTTGATACTTTACAAGTCGTTTCGCAAAACTGGATGGCTATAGTGCTAGGGCGAATCGCTGAATGCTTCGGCTTCGCGAGCCGCCGAATTTCGAAACGGCTCGACAATCACGGGATCCACACCGTCCGCTTCGCTAACCGTCGCATAGGACGGTGCAACGGCTTGTTGAGTGACATCGCCGATGATCTGGCCTGATGTGCTTGCGCTGATGGCGGGGTTTGTGTTTTGCACCGCCGACGGCATGAACGGTCCGCTGGTGAGTGGGGCCGGCACACTGACCGCCGAAGGATCCAATCGTGGTTCCAAGAACCGGCCCACGGTATTGGCATCCGCTGCCGCTCCTGCGGCCCAAGGCCCCTCGGCCAATTGAACTTGGTTGTACGCCAGCAACGATCCCTTTTGACGGTGGATGTCGCGGATCGCCAAATTGTAAGCGAAAAGCGAGCGATAGAACTCGGACTCGCTTGTCACGACCTGACGCTGCGCCTGCAACAGGAAGTTGATGTTGTCGTTCCCGTCGCGATAGCGCCGCCTCAATACATCGACTTGCCGCAGATCAGCCTGGTAGCGGTTGTAATTCGTTTCCAACAACTGATACGTCAAAGCAATCTGCCGCGTCGCGTCGGACAAATCGTGGCTGACACGCAGTTCTGTTTCATCCAGAATTGCACGCTCGCGTTGCAAGTTCAAACGGGCTTCGCGGACGGCCAAGCTAGCCAGGCGAAGGCCAACCGGAAAACTCAACTCAAAGCCTGCTTGGCCTTCTTGGTAGTCGCCGTCGGTGATCGTTTTGTAAAGGTTGTCGAACTGAGACTTGTCGGTGTCCCCGATCAAGTGATTGCCCAGGCCTCGCCATCGATACTGCGCTAAGAAGTCGAGTCGCGGTCGCAGGTTCAGCTTCGACGCAATGACTTCCAGTTCGCGTCGTTTGACAGAGAATCGTTGCCGCCGGACCTCGACACGTCGATCCAGTGCCTGGCCCAAGGCGCTTTCCCAATCGAAGACAACCTTCGCATCGGTCGGGTTGGTCGTCGGACGAATCAATCGGCCGTCGGAAGCAGCCATCCCTATCAAGTAACGCAGTCGTTGTTCCAGTGCATAGAGACCAGCCGTGCCGCCGAGCGACGATTCGACTTGTGCTTGGAACTGATAAAATTGTGAGCGAGCTTGAGCTTCTTCGTCGCTGCGTCCGGACCCAACCTCCAGCCGCACTTGTTGAAACTGAAACGTTTGCTGAGCCGCTTCGCGGCCTTTGATGTTGGCGTCTAAAATTCGGTACGCAGTCGCTAAGTCCCAGTACGCCTGTTCGACGTCAGCAGCCAATTGAATCACTGCGGCTTCGAAATCTGCTAGCGAAACGTCTTCGTTGATGCGAGCGATCAGCACGCCGTTGTAGACGCCCGGCACATTGCTGGGGCCTGCGATTCGGTTGTACGTCGTTCCGGAGCCCTGCAGAAGCGGTTGTCGCCATTCGGCTTCGATGGAGCCCGAAAAGACACTCGGGAACAGGAGTTGGGCGACCGACGGGTCTTGAGTGCGGTTGTATAGAACGTTGTGACGGAGCGCAAATCTAGCACCCGTGGCTGTTTGTTTGGACAGTTCGTTGGTGAAGGTGGCATTCTGGCTTTGCGAAAACGGCGCGAATACCAAAGGCGGCCCACCGCCCACACCCGCGATGGTGAACGGCTGGCGGTTGGTGGGTTGATCGACGTTGTTCCAAAACAATTGCTGGGTGTACTGGGCATCGAAAGCCGATAATGCCGCCTCGGTGCCCTGATTAACGCTTGATGCCGTCACCGAGGGGTCATAGACCGTGCGTGCGGATTGCGGCGACGACACGATCGCGCCACCAATGGATCGCAGTACGGGGCTTTGCTGGACCGCCAATTGAATCGCCTGTTCAAGCGACAATTCGTAAGCGGGAATCTTGGACGGATCCTCAAGCGCTAGCGGTTCGGTCGCCGATTTCGCCGCAAGTTGGGGCGACGTCGCACACTCAGCCACCTGTGGATACTCAATCTCCAAGCCGACATTGTCATGGTAAGACGGCGTATGGTCGTGCGGCCCATCCGGGATTTTTTCCAACTGGCGACACCCACCCACAGCCACGATCACACCACACAGCAATGCGCGAGCGACGCGGCGACGTACGGCTCGTTTTCGTTCGCTTGTCAAGTTCGATGAAATCAAACGCATGGTTTCGTTGCGGTGAATGTGAGGTTCGGGCTCTGATGTTGGCGCCCGGTCACGGGACCGGTCCAAATCGGACGATCCACTTTGCGGGACTGGCCGTTACTAGCCGTATCGGACATACCACTTGCATGACTCGAACAACCGGACTCGAAATATCGTCGTCAAAATCCGTGAAGGCCGCACATCCGGACAAGTCGCTGAAAGCTTTAACGGTCATCCGGGTTCGAGCGCCCAGCGCACGTGCCACGCGACGCGCGTGAAACTGGCTTCCGTGAGTGTTCGCGGGCTTCTGCAAAAAAGCCGTCATCGCCGCGCGGAGGCTCGTTGTCATGAAAAACTCTGGCATTTCGCTCACTGAATTGGCAACGGGAAATCGACAGAAGCCAGCGGGGCAATCCAAATTCCTCGCGATGTTTGCGAGATTCGGCGTGAAGCATTGTGGGTACGACAAACCCGGCATCCCCGATCCGAATGCCTCCCATTTACGGGAATTCGGTGCTGTGAACAAGCTTGATCCTGCTTCCGCAGCCACCCTCGTCGTGTCGTCCACCTGGACGGCGGCACTCGCTAATGAAAGATGTTGGCCGCGAATGACCAACCGCTGGCGCAGACGACTCGCTAACATGGACGTCGGAACGGCACACTTCCTTTGCCACATGGTCGCACGATGAATCACTTTTATTCCCGTTTCCGTTCGCCGGTCGGTGAGCTAACACTCGTTGCCCGAGACAACGATTTGGTCGGAATTTTGTGGGAAGACGAAGATCTCTGCCGCACAAGACTACAGCCTTCGATACCGGCTGATGACCATCCCGTGTTGATCCAGACTGCGAACGAACTTATGGAGTACTTCGCCGGTGAACGCACTGCGTTTGACATTCCGATCTCGATGACCGGCACTCCGTTTCAATTGAGCGTTTGGGAATCGCTTCGGGCGATTCCCTACGGGCATACGAAATCGTACCTGGCGATTGCACAATCCATCGGCAACCCAAAGGCCGTGCGTGCGGTTGGTGGAGCAAACCGGCGAAATCCGATTTCGATCGTCGTTCCATGTCACCGTGTGATCGGATCGTCAGGAAAATTGACTGGATTCGCTGGCGGTCTTTCGGCCAAAGAAAGGCTGCTGGACCTGGAAATGGCTGGTGCAGCGCCGCTGCGAATGTTTTCGCCGAATCTGTGATCGCCGCTTGCCGTTTACTGCTTGGGTCGAAAGGCGACCCAGCGACTTGAATTCGTTTCCAATCTTGGTGGCGGTGGGTCTGATGGACCATCCGAACCAACATCAACGATCAAATCGATGCAGTAAGGAATTGCCGGAAACACCGCATCGAGGCATTCGGCGATCGCACGGGGCTTGCCTGGCAGATTCACAATCAGCGTTTTTCCACGGATGCCAGCCGTTTGTCGAGACAGAATGGCTGTTGGCACTTTTTCGAGCGATACTTTTCGCATCAACTCGCCGAATCCGGGCATCATTTTTTCACAAACCGCCTCGGTTGCTTCTGGGGTCACGTCTCTTGGCGCTGGCCCCGTACCGCCCGTTGTGATCAACAAACAACAACCTTCGTCATCGCACATCTGGACCATCGCTTCGGCGATTCCAGCTTGGTCGTCGGAAACAATGCGTTGCACCGGCGCCCAGGAGCTGTCCAAGACTTCGGCCAGATAGTTCGCAATTGCGGGGCCGCCAAGGTCTTCGTACTCGCCGCGACTAGCGCGATCTGAAACCGTTAGAATTCCGATCCGAGTCGATAAGGTCACTTTGATGGTGCTTCTTTGTTTAAATGTTGTTCGATTGCCCGGACGGCCATTTGAGCGGACGCTTTGGTCATCGCCAGCTGTTCGGTAAGCTCATCCGTGGATGCCGTTTCACAGCCGAGTTCCAACACTTCGGCAACGCGGCTGGTCGGCATCGCACCAACGGACAGCGAAGCTCCCTTCAGTGTGTGTGCCGCTCGCCGCAAGCTGCCGCGATCGTCGGATTGTATCGCGCGTTCAAAAGCTCGCAACAAACTACTGACTTCGCCCAGATAGACGCCCATCAATTCGTTCATCAAATGCTCATCACCACCGACGGTAACGAGCGCTTGTTGCCAATCAATCGCCGATGGCCCAGCGTCCGCTTCCGATTCGTTTGTATCGACTTGATCAGCCATTGGTTTGTCCTGATTTTCCGATGTCATTGGATGGTTTCGGTTGTTTGGCGTTTCACTTGGGTTGACGACTTCAGTCGATTTCGCAGAACCGGATGCGCGTACGGCAAGTAGTTTTTCTCGCAAGCTTGCCACGCGAATCGGCTTGGGAACGTATTCGTCCATCCCAGCATCCAAACATTTTTCCCGATCTCCCTTCATGGCGTGGGCGGTCATGGCGATGATGGGGATGTGCTCGCCGCTGGACTGCTCTGTCATGCGGATCTGATGGGTTGCCTCGTATCCGTCCATCACCGGCATCTGAACATCCATAAGCACGACATCATATTTCTTCAGCGCCAGCATTTTGACCGCCTCGCCGCCGTCACAGGCAACATCGACCGAGTGCCCGTCCTTGGTCAACAAACCGACCGCAAGACGCTGATTGATCTCGTTATCCTCGGCCAACAGAATCCGCAGTCCGTCGATCCATTTGTCGGAATCTTGACTGTCAATCGTATGGGCATCTTCGGACGCATTGACGCCCAAGACGCGAACGATTGCGTCGAACAGTTCTGATTGCTTGACCGGTTTCATCAATCGTTGACGCACATCCAATGATTCCGCGATCTTGCGTTCACCTTCTCGGTCACCGCTGGTCAAGATTACGATTGGCGTTGATCGGATCGCGTCATCAGAACGGACTTCGGTGATGAAGTCATAGCCGCTCATGTGAGGCATATTTACATCGCTGATCACGAGCGCATATGGGACACCGGATGAGGCATCGCATCGCATCGCGTCCAACGCTTGCTGCCCCGATTCGGCCAAGGTCGCGATCATCCCCCAATTCGTAAGAATTTCGCTCAGAATCAAACGATTCGTTTCGTTGTCATCGACGGCCAGCACCTTGGTTCCACCAACGACGACAACGCCACGCTTTTGCGTGGATTCGATGTGCTCCGGTGCCGACTTCAAATCGACACGGAACGAGAAACAGCTGCCCACGCCGACTTCGCTTTCGACTTGAATTTCGCCGCCAAGCAATCGTGCCAATCGCGATGAAATTGCCAGACCCAAGCCCGTACCACCGAATTTTCGCGTCGTGGAGGTGTCGGCCTGCTCGAATTCGTGAAAGATGGACGCGTACTTTTCCGGCTCGATACCAATGCCGGTATCTCGGACGACGACCTCGACTGATTGATCGCCGGTGGATGCATCACTGGCGACATCGTCTGCCAAGCGAACGTCCACCACGACCTCGCCTTTCTCGGTAAACTTGATCGCGTTACCAACAAGATTGATCAGCACTTGCCGTAGCCGTCCGGCGTCGGCGATCGCAAAACGGGGCACCTCGGGTGCGATGCGAAACGCCAACTCGATGCCTTTGGTATGTGCTTTCACACCGAGCGTCTTCATCGTATCGCCTAGACACTCGCGGACTTCAAAGACGCTTGGGTCTAAATCCAGTTTACCCGCTTCAATCTTTGAAAAGTCGAGAATGTCGTTGATGATCGAAAGTAGCGAATCCGCCGATTCTTGAACCATCGACAAAAAGCTCCTTTGGTTCGGATCCAAAGGCGTGTCGAGCACCAAGTCCGTCATTCCGATGATCGCATTCATCGGCGTTCGGATCTCATGACTCATATTGGCCAAGAAATCACCCTTTGCGCGGTTGGCTTTGTCGGCGATCTCTTTCGCTGCCAAAAGTTCTTCGTCAGCCCGTTTTCGCTCGGTGATGTCGTGCCCAATTCCAACCACACCGATCACGTCACCGTTGGGATCGAACAATGGGACCTTGGTCGTCAGCAAACAAATGGCGCTGCCATCGCTGGTGCGATGCGATTCCTCGCGATCCAGCAGTGGACGGCGGTGTCGCATAACGTTTTGATCATCGGCGACGTAGTCGCATGCCAACTCGGGAGGCGAAAAGTCATAGTCCGTGCGTCCCAACAGATGTTCGGCACTTTCGAGTTTCAGCAGATTCAGGAGTGATGCGTTGGCCGTGACGAAACGCCCGGCTCGATCTTTGACATAGATCAAGTCGGGTACGTTGTTAATGATTGTCTTCAACAGGTCGCGTTCGCGAGCCAGTTCTCGTTCCGCACGTTTCTCCTCTGTGACATCCCTCGAAATGCCGAACGTCCCGATCACGCGTCCGCCTTTGTCCTGAAGCGGCACTTTCGTTGTGCTGCACCACGTTTCGATGCCGTCGTCGTAGGTTTCGTGCTCGATTTGGGCCAAGATGGGTTGACCGGTTTCCATCACTTGGCGTTCATCCGCCATCGCGTTGCGTGCGTGCTCGCGTGAAAAGAAATCGGCGTCCGATTTTCCGATTGCCAGTCGCGGTTCGTCGAGGCCAAACTTGGCGGCGCAGCTACGACTCAATCGAATGAACCGACTTTCGGCGTCCTTAAAATAAACTGAATCGGGAACCGTTTCTAACAAGGTGGAAAGAAGAAAGCGTTCGAATTCGACCTGATGTTCGGCATCCATCTGATTGGTGATATCCCAAAACATGATCTGGATTCCGACCACATCACCACGTGCGCTGTGAACGGGCGCCTTCCACACCTCGACATGCATTTGCTTGTCGTCCGCAACTTGATGCCGTTCGACATCGTGATAGAGTTTTCCGGACTGTATGACCTCAAGATCGTCGGCCATATACTTTTTGGCCAGATCGGCCGGGAATAGATCGAAATCGCATTTTCCGATTAGATCTTCGACGTCAAGTCCGATCTGTTCACAGGCCCGAGCGTTTGCATATTGAATTCGGCCGCGCACATCCTTGCGCAAGATACTCAAGGGCAAGCTTTCGACCAGCGACAGATAGACCGCCTCGGCATCGTTGAGTGCTAGCTCGATATGGCGCCGATCTTCGACGATTCGCGTCAGGCCGTGAATGAATGCATTGTCGCCGGATTGATCGGATTCATTGTTTGCACGATCGATCTGTCGAACCATTGTGTCGTGAAGCCAAAATGCCTTGCCGTCCGGTTTAGTGATCCGATACTCGATCTCGATCGGGCTTCCACAGTTTTCATCATCAATGGCCGATGAAGCGTCAGCGACTCGGTTGATCGCCGCGATGACACTTGCACGATCGTTTTCGTGGATGCGGCTGAGTCGTTGATCGCGATCGCCGATCAATTCGGCCGCGGAACATTCAAAAACATGCTCAGCCGATGGTCCAACCCACTTCCAGTCGCCATCGATTGACGCAATCCACCGAAACTCGGTCGCCAACCTCTTCAAGGCGTTGGGCGCATCTGTCGCGGTACTGTCGTCCGATCGGCCGGCTAAGTCCGTCATCGCGTTCCACTTGTCAATGGTGTCGAGAAGGCGGAAGTCGTCCGCTCGCCGGTTCCATCATAGTGGGTACGCGAGCGTGTTTGTCACATTCGTAGACGCAAAAAATCCGCCCTAACGATGGTTTCGGTCGTTGGCTGAATCATTTGCATTTCAATGAACTCGATGCGACCGAGTTTGACCGGTCGTTTGCCGTCCGCCGGATCGAGCAGTTCGTCTCGTGAGATGACCAAAAGGGTCGGTTCGCCACGGCGGAGCGTGAATCGTTTTCGGAAAATATCGCGGTAGTCATCGGCTCGGGAATAGTCGATCACATTGATCCATACTTCTGCGGTCTCGAACGAATGGTCCGAATCCAGTACCACGTCCCATTCGATCGTTTTCAGTTTCGACCAATCATGCTTCAAATCGATCAGTGTCACCGCGGGATGCTCGGCGACTGGAAAGGTAACTTCCAGGCTGCGTTTTCCGTGCGTTGCGTCAGTCGTTGTTAAGCGACCCTCGGTTTGGTTGAAATACCATCGTTCCAATTCCGCTTTCGATTCGAACGATGCGAGCAGCGGAAAATCCTTTTCCAGCGCCCGGACGTCACGAAGCGTCCCAACCGGCCCCCACCAAACCAATGCGATCAAGAATCCTGCGGCTCCCCACAAAAAGCGCGGAACGATTCGATCCGCTGGATTCAGCTTTCTGCGGCGATAGGCGATGTAGAGACAACATCCCGCTAGTATGCCCAACCCGTTGGAAAGTGCGTCGTGTAGCGATGGGCTTCGGCTTGCGAAAGACTGCGCGTATTCCATCGCAACTCCGAACGCGAACAGTAGCAACGCGATGACCGCGATTCCGACCGCCGACGGAAGCATATGGAACCTTGCAAGCCAACGGCTCAAAAGATGAATGGAACCGATGGCAAGACAGCCAAACAATGGCGCATGAACCATGTCGCCGATCGCCGACGACGTTCGTCCATAGAACGGCATCGGCATCAGCAGCGATGTGATGACTGCGACCGCCGCTAACACGGCGATCAAAATCAACATCGCTGGTCCCTTGCGAATCGACGCTGGCGATTCGATCGGCGTCGTACTTTTGAGTGGCGGAGTATCGATTATCTTCGCGCCGCAGCGTGCTTCAGTGGCAACCAAGCAGCATTTTCGTTGCTGCTGTTGACGCATTGTTGGATGAAGTACATGCCTTCGACGCCGTCGTAAACATTCGGATAGACCGTGTTGACACGTTCAAACGACTCGCCCGCCGCACGCTTTGCCATGTCGTCAAACGCAGCAACGTAGACGTTGGCAAACGCTTCAAAGAACGCTTCGGGATGCCCCGCTGGCAACCGACAAGCACCCGCGCCCGCGGCGTTGGTGTGTGGTGCGTTCGGGTCGCGGGTGTAAATCTGGTGCGGTTTTCCGTTCTGACGAAAAATCATTTCGTTGGGATTCTCTTGCCGCCATTTCAGCGAACCCTTGGTACCGTCAATTTCTACCTCGACGTCATTTTCGCGGCCGTGGCTGATCTGTGACGCTGTGCAAGTTCCCAACGCGCCGTTTTGATAACGAATGACCGCGGTTCCGTAGTCATCAAGCTTTCGGCCTTCGACAAATGTTTTCAAATGGCAGCTTACCGTATCGGGCATCTCGCCCGTCATGAAACGGCCCAGATTGTAAGCGTGCGTGGCGATGTCACCGAACGCACCGGCCGCACCGCTCTTGGTCGGATCGGTCCGCCAAGCGGCTTGTTTTTGGTCTTCTTTTTCAAGGTTCGTTCGCAGCCAACCTTGAATGTATTGAGTTCGGATCGCGTTGATCTCGCCCAACTCACCGCCCAAAATCATTTCGCGAGCTTGGCGAACCAACGGATAGCCGGTGTAGTTGTGAGTGACTGCGAAGACGACGTCGCTGTTTTTTACGGTTTCCAAAAGAGACTCTGCTTGCGCAAGGTCGAACGTCATCGGTTTGTCGCAAACGACATTGAACCCCGCTTCGACTGCGGCGCGGGCGACCTCGAAGTGCAAATGGTTTGGCGTTGCGATGCTGACGAAGTCGATGCGTTCATCTTCGGGAAGTTTCGACTCGGCGTCGAGCATCGCTTCATAGCTTCCGTATGCCCGAGAATCGGCGATCCCGTAATCGGCCGCAGAGGCTTTTGACCGTTCGGGGTTGCTCGACAGGGCCCCCGCGGTCAAAACGGCACGATTGTCTAAGCATGCTGCGATCGAGTGAACACGGCCGATAAACGAACCGGCGCCGCCGCCGACGAGAGCCATCCGGAGCTTGCGATTCAGAGGTGCGTTGATTCCCATCAGATTTGTTAGCCTATGAGTGCGGGGGGAGGTGCGGTCGGGCTGGAGTCACGCCAAGTTGTTTCAGATGCAATCGTAAAGTTCAGCTCCAATGCGTACAATTCCCTACCCTGTTCCAACTCGGCCCCCAAATTTCCACTTGGCCTGTCGATCACCCGTCGATTCTCGGCCAAAGTCGCGTATCGTTCGTCTCGTCCCTTTTCCCGGAGCAATTCCCGATGTCGTTTCCAGACACTTTTTCAAGCGAAAATCAAGTCGAGTCCAGCCCCGCGACCGCCCCGATGGCGGTAATCGACATGAACCAAACGTCATGCTGTAGCGGATGGGGACGCTGGGCGATGTTGTCTGTGGTCGTCGTGGCCATCGCATCAGCCGCCTATTTTGCAGGTCGCGCCGACCGAGCCGAATCGCGTTTGGCGGAATTCGACTTGCCGCTTCTGCACGCCAATGCCGCTGTGTCGAGCGAAAAATACTCGATCGCGACGGGAACGATCAGCGAAGAAGCCGATGGACTATTCGTCTTGGATCACAATTCAGGCTTGCTGCAATGCTCGGTGATCTACCCGCGATTGGGGCGATTCATGGGCCAGTTCACCGTCAACGTAGGTGATGCATTGGGAACCGGCGGAAAAGGCGGCAGCTATTTGATGTTAACCGGTCGCGCCGATTTCCCGCGGGCAAGCAATAACCCCGTCGGTTCGACGGTCGTGTACGTGATGGATACGGGGACGGGCAATTACGCGTCTTACTACGTGCCGTTCAATCGCCAAGCCGTAACGACCGGCCGTGCCCAACAAGACCTCATCAAATTGATTGCCACGGGTTCTGCTAACCCTGTGATCGATCGCGACGCACTGCGCTAACGATGTCGACGAACAACGGATTGAAATCGCTCACCGACGGATTGAATGATGCCCAAGCCGAAGCGGTCCGGACGCTGTCTGGGCCGATGTTGGTGCTTGCCGGCGCCGGAACGGGCAAGACCCGCGTCGTAACGTTTCGCATCGCCAACCTGATTCGGCATGGTACAGCACCGGATCGGATTCTGGCCGTGACGTTTACCAACAAAGCGGCCGGTGAAATGCAGGAGCGGGTCGGTGAACTGATTGGCACCGGCAAGCGGCGACGAAAGAACGAACCCGCCCCACCCAAGCCGACCGTCAGCACCTTTCACGCTCACTGCGTCCGTATCTTACGACGACACGCCAAGGCGCTTGGGTACCCGGCGAAGTTCTCAATCTACGATCGCAGCGATCAAGAAACTTTGGCGCGAGGAATCTTGCGCGAGTTGCGTCTGCCGGGAACCGCACTGAGCCCCGGCGACATGCTGAACATCATCGGCGGTTGGAAAAACCAATCGATCAAACCCGATCAAGCAGCCTACGTCGCGTCGACCGACAAAGAGCACTTTGCCGCGTCGGGTTACCGCCGCTACCAAAATGGACTGCGGGCGTGCGGAGCCATGGATTTCGATGATCTACTGCTCAACACCGAAACCTTATTCGATGAACATGAAGCGATCCGTGACGAAGAAGCGGCGAAGTTCGATCATGTGCTGGTCGACGAATACCAAGACACCAACGGTTCACAATACCGGATCACCAAACACTTGTCGTCGAAGCACCGCAATCTTTGCGTCGTCGGCGATGACGACCAATCGATTTACGCTTGGCGCGGCGCGGACGTGACTCACATTTTGAACTTTTCCAAAGATTGGCCCGATGCCAAGGTCGTATGTTTGGAAAATAACTATCGCAGCACGGCCGAAATCTTGACGCTGGCCAATCGGTTGATCGAATTCAATACGACACGGCACGACAAGACTCTGATTCCCAGCCGGCCGGCCGGAAAACGCCCTAAAATCGACCAACATAAAGACGAGATCACGGAAGCCAAATCGGTCGTCGCACGGATCAGCCACCTGATCGACAACGAACACGTCCAACCGCGTGACATTGCGATCCTGTTTCGCACCAACGAGCAGCCTCGATTATTCGAAACGGAACTGCGAAAGGCGAAGGTGCCCTACGTCATGTTGGGCGCCCAGTCGTTCTTTGACCGAAAAGAAGTCCGCGATCTGTTGTCGTATTTGAAATGGATCGAACAGCCCAACGATGAAGTCGCGCTGTTGCGGGTGATTAACACGCCGCCGCGTGGATTGGGGAACAAGACGGTGCAGACGTTGATCGCCAAAGCAGTCGATCGTGGCGTCCCGGTCTGGGACGTGATGACCGATTCAACAGCGACATCCGAATTGCCGGCAGCCGCGCGGGCGGGCATCGAAAGCTTGGCATCGATCGCCAAAGACGTGCAACTACGCGCCAAGAACGAATCGTTGACCGCAGCAATGGAAACGTTGCTTGTCCGAACTGCGTACGCCGACGAATTGACGCGACTGTACGACAAACCCGAAGAACGCGAATCACGGATGGCGTCGATCGGCGAATTGACCAACGCCGTGGGGGCTTACCAAGACGGTGACGGCGAACGCGATCTGACAGGATTTCTTGGCGAGATCTTGTTGTCCGGTAAAGACATGGGCAGCGAGAAAGACAAGCTGGCCAAACAGAACGCCGTTTGGTTGCTAACGCTGCACGCCGCCAAGGGCTTGGAATTCCCGGTCGTGTTCATGGTGGGGATGGAAGACGGATTGATCCCACACAGCCGCAGCGTCAAGAGCGGCAATGAAGAAGACATCGCCGAAGAACGTCGCTTGTGTTATGTCGGAATCACGCGAGCCCAAGAAGACTTAACAATGTCGCTGGCTCTGACCCGTCGCAAATGGGGAAAGCCGCGACCAACAACGCCTAGCCGATTCCTGTACGAAATCGTTGGCAAAGCGGAAAACCCGAACAAGTATCGTAAGAAGAAACCCGGTCGAACGCTCGGCCGGTAAGCACGCGACATCAAAGCCCTTGCAACGCGACACCGCCGGTCGCGATGGCCAGCTTCATCAGATCGTCGTTGGCTTCTTCGACGATGAAAACGTGAAGCACGATGCCCTTCAGCTCTTTGACTTGCACATTGATACCGTGATCACCGTCGGTCACGATGATCAACTCGGGTCGTTCTGCATCGATGTCGGTCACCAACTGCCGAATCCGCTTGACGCCCTCGCGAAGTGCCAAGTTGATGTCCGTGTCGTCGCCGATAAAGAATTCGTAGTTCAGCTTACGAATCTCTTCGCGAACCTCAGCTACCTCGTTGACCAAAATTTCGTCGTGAACCATGGAATCAAAAAAACTGTAACCCAAGACGGCTTCACGACGCCCGACCGCGCGAAGTCGGTTCATCAAGATCGCCAGCAATTTGTAGATTCGTTCGCCCTGTTGCATCGATTTACTTCGATCCAGCATCGCGTAAAATAACTGCTTTTTATCGCTGCGTTTGATCTTCTCGCGGACCATGAAACTCTTGGTCGCCAATCGATAGCGAAAATACTTGGACGACGCCACTTTGATGGCCCACGCCGCCGGCGCCATTCGCGGAAGTTCGTCGAACGACTGCATCATCCGCATGCGAGTTTGATCGCCGTCGGCCGCGGGGATCATCTTCTTTTCGAACCGCGGCTGAAACGCGACGTATTCATTGGCGACACGCGAGATCCGCATCAGCGCTTCCAAGCTGGGTTCGGCCAGCATTCGTGATGCGACATTCAATCGACGGACGGAAAGCGGATGAATTTCTTTTTCGGACGTTACCTTGCGCATGCCGCCGAAACACTCGCTAAACAGCGATGCGATCCGACCTCGGGTGTCGATCGTTTCGATCAACTGGATCGACGTGACGCCACGATCCCTCGCCATTTGGTCGGGATCGATTTTGTCGGTGGGTTTGAGCATCCGTTCGTCCGGCAAACACTCTAGCAATTCGATCTCGTCGGCTTCGAGTCCGCCGACCTCGGCGAGCGCCCAATTGATCTGTTCGCTAACTTTCTCGGGCGGGATGCCAACGACCAGCGAACGCTTGGCCGTCGCGATCACTGCGACATTCGCGATCGCCCGATCGATGTCGGTGCGGCCCTTGATTCGAACGAATTCGACATCGCGAAGCAGCGATGCCAACTGATAGTACATGTCGGCGTCACGCACCGACCAATCCAAATAGTCGTCAAGCCACCGAGCGATCGGCCACATCCGCATGCGGTACGTCAACCGAGTCCGACGTGCGATCTCGGTTTTGCTGGCGACTTTTCCTTCGTCGATTAAATGCACGCCGTCCCAAATGATCGGCAAGGGCAAGTGGTGCATCCCGATCGCGTCGAGTTTCCGCACGACTTCGTTGGTATTGATTTGCTGGCGACGCTCGCTGGTTTCCGGCAGCGTCACGTGAGTGTGAAAGCGGATGAAGTCGCGAAGACGTCGTTCGATTTTGGTTTGCGACACTGAATCTACGTTCCCGCCTCGATTTCGGCCGCGATCTCAGCGACGCGAGCCGCTGAAACCTTTTGCCACGCCAGCAGCTTCGGATCGGATATCTGCAAGTAGTTCAACTCATGCTGCAATCGATCAATGCTGGACATCAATTCCAACATCGCCGCGATCGCTTCATCATTCACCTCGCCTCGCTGCGCGGCGTCTAACCCTCGACCGGCCGCGAAAATTTTGTCGACGTCATCCATCTTTCCTCGCAGTCGCTCGGCCCGTTCGTCAATGTCGCTGAGCAAGACTTCGACACCGCCTTCTAGCAACGCCGATCGGATCAGTCCTTCGACGTCGCGCTTGTAGGATTCCATTCCCTGAACATTTCGGATCGTCAAAATGTCTTCGACAATCATCTTCTTGCGGCCATGCCGACCGACGCTATTGCCCGCCAAACGCAATCCGCCCAGCGCAATTCGCGGCGAGACGTGAAATCCCGTTTCGCGGTCTTCGTTCAAATTGGCGATGACGTGCGCATAGATTCGATGCAGCTTGCGCTTATCGGCGCTGGCGGTCGGGTTGGCTTTATGGAACAGCCCCTCGTAGTCGGATTGTTCGTAAGAGGGCCAACGCACTTCCAGTTGCAGAGGAAATCTTTCCAAAAGCGCTTTCACCGCGTCGCTGTCCTTGGCGTATTGCCGCGGATCTTTGTTCGTACATGCGATGATCGCCTTGGACTTCATCGGCACCGCGTTATTGCCGTTCATGAACGACTTACGGGTAAGAACGTCCTTCAACGGCAAGAGAGCCTGGGACGAAGCGTCGAGAATTTCTTCCAGCACGACAACTTCGTGAGGCAGAAATGATCGGTCAGTATCGTATTCCAAACAAACGTCCAGTTTGGCAATGTTGGGGCCGCCCCAGAGCCGATCCTCGCTCATGCCTTCGCCGAACGATTGCAGAAAAATTTCTTCGTCGTCGTATCCCATCACACGAAGGGCCGCCATCACCATCTCGCTCTTGCCATGGCCGCCCGGTCCCCATAACAGCACATTGCAAGGCTGTACGAAAGCCAGCGTCAACACGCGGACAATTTCGTCGCAATGGATAAAATTCGGTTGCAGCGCCGACGCGATCAGCTTTGGAATCTCGCGGCGAGTCTTCCGCAGCGGCCCATCACCAACGGACGAAAAGTCACCGTCGTCCAATTGAATTCGAAAGTTGGTATCGTCGGGCAGGTGGCGATCGATCTTGCGATCCAAGTCCGCGGTGTAGGACTGCATTCCTTGGACAAACCGAATGTTGTGGAACGCGGGGCCGGTAACGCGATCATCGCCGCGAATCCGTGCGCTGCGCGTGACGACTTCCAGTGCCTGAATCGCCATCCGCGGCGACATCACAAACGTCTTTGTTTCGTTCAGTCCCGCGATCACAGCCGCTAATCGCTGGTGCAGTTCACGCCCTCCTTCCGATGCGGTTGGCCGAATTTTTGCGAACAGCTCGGCATAGTTCTTTGCTTCATAGGCGGGCCAACGAACCTCTTTTTGCAATAAAAACCTTTCCATCAACGCCAGGATCGCGTCATTGCCGTCGCTAAATTCACGAGGGTCCTTGTTCGTGCATGCGATGACGACCTTCGCCTTCATGGCAACGCGTTCGGCACCGTTGATGAAGATCCGCCGCGTCAAAACATCTTTGAGCGGCAACAGCGATTGAGCCGGTGCGTCAAAGATCTCTTCAAAGATGACCGCACGATACTGAGGTGCCAAGAATGAACGGGAAGTGTCGTACCGCAAGCACGTGTCGAGCGAAGCCATGTCGGGGCCGCCCCACAACCGGTCTTCGCTCATTCCCTCGCCGAACGATTGAATGAAGATTTCATCGTCCGACAAGCCGAGTGCCTTCAGCGCCGTGACCACCATTTCGCTCTTGCCGTGCCCACCCGGTCCCCACAACAATAAATTGCAAGGTTCATAGAAAGCGGCTGATAAAAGGTCCGCAATCTCATCGGCATAAACGAACCGTTGCCGAAGCGATTCCGAAATGACCGGTAGAATTTCGGACCGTGGCGTGGGCAACCAATTCCAATCGCTCGGTGGCACGGTGGGTTTCCCTAGAACGGGGAAGAAAAAGAAGATGGATTCGAAGGGATCTTAGTTTACCGCGTTTTTTCCTGTCAGGTTTGCTACTAAGATTGGTACAGATCCGTAACAACGCATGTTTTTCACCCAGCGGTGGGCGGTCTCGCAATTTTCTCCACGAACTCTTGGTCCCATGTTTCGGGTATTGATCGTTTCCGTTTTCGTCTTCTTCGGTACATCGATTGCGATTCGAGCCGATCTGCCGTTTGAACCGGGTGAAGAAGTCGAAGTCTACTATCTGAGCAAATGGCGGCCGGCCCGCGTGTTGAACACGGATCGTCGAAAAGGCATTTATTGCCAGTACACATTCATTTCGTTGAAAGAGGGATGGTTCGG
Organism: Rubripirellula tenax; assembly: GCF_007860125.1. NCBI lineage: Bacteria > Pseudomonadati > Planctomycetota > Planctomycetia > Pirellulales > Pirellulaceae > Rubripirellula > Rubripirellula tenax. The sequence goes on along the minus strand of NZ_SJPW01000004.1, from coordinate 191,298 downwards.
TGTCAACGCGGTTCGCCGAGAGTACGAGAAAGATGCCCTGGCACACGCTCGCGTTTGGAAAGCAGGCGAAGGAGAGTTCTCGGTCATCGCCGCGCCGATCCGCGTCACAGCGACTGAATTGACGCTGAGGACGGAATTGGGCAAAGAGATCACGGTGCCCCTCGAGCGATTGTCTACCGTCGATCAAGCGTTCGCGAAAAAGTTAGGTGCGGTTGCGCCAACGGCGCCGGGGGCTCATCGTGGCAGCGTCGTCGAAATGGATTTGTCGACGGCAACGGAGATTGCCGAATCCGGTTCGGTATCCGCGTCAATTGCTGCCGACCCGCTAAGAACTTCGATGCAGCTCGCCGAAGGCGGTGCAGCGTTCGAGGTCGGCAACTTCTTTGACAAAGTCGGTGCGATCATTCCGCTGGGCGGCTCGGACCAGTGGTTGCTGGCGTCACTCGAAAATACGTTCTCGTCAGTGAAAGACAAAATGCCGACGCGTTTGATGTGGGTTTCGATCCGCAAGGCGCAGATGACTCAAATGCATCCGCTGCCGCCCGCGATCCAATTGAAGGATTACCACGCGCCGTCGCAGATGGCGTTGACCTATGACGCGGGAACGGACAAGCCGATCTTGACGCTTTGGAAGAGTTCGCCGTCGATGCCCCAGGCCGAACAGAAGATCAGTTGGTATGGTTCCGACGTGGCCTCGAAAGCTCACTACGGCAGCGGCGACGGAAGCTGGGCGCGGTTTGCCAGTGATCGAGTCGTCATTTTTCGCGACTCGCAACGTAGATTGGTTGCCTGGAACGCGGCCGAACGAAAAGCGATTTGGACCGCGACACAACAGTCGGCCCAAGCGCCGACGCCCGAGTTGTCACCGGGGCGACGCTATCTGTTGATTCCCGAATCGGGAAGTCTTCGAATAGTTGACCCGATTGCCGGCACCGAACTTTCAACCGTGAAATGTGAAGGCGAGATTCGTTCGCTCGCCATCGCCGATGATGGCAAGCACGTCTTGATATTGTTGGACAGCAGTCTGCTGGCCGTTGACATCACTGGCCAAAGCGAACAGCGATCCGTCGATGTTGGATTTATGGATTTGCCGACGACAACCACGGTTCATTGGCTCGATAGCGACGTCGTCTGCTTGTCGACGACCGGCAACGAGATGCTGTTGTTCAGTCTGGAACGCGGCATTCCGCTTTGGCGATACGAATTCGACGATGGGGTTTCGACCCGGAGCGTCGGTGACGACCGGGTGCGCCGGACGGTCGACGGTCACTTGATCTACGCTGCGTCCGCCCAGTCAAGAGTCGAACGAGGCATTCATGCCGGTCGCACCAAAACGGGCGTTGGCGTTGGTGCGGTCAGACTTCCGGGGGACGATGCGGCCGGTTACGTCAAGTATTTGAAACGCGACGAGCTGATCGTTTTTGATCGCGGTGATTCAGTGCGTATCGATGTCCAAGCGATTGAAAACAGTGACCAGATTCAAACTGCCTTGGTCGATCAAGCGGAAAGGAACGGTTGGACGATCGACAATGCGTCGAAAAACGTGTTGTCCGCTAAATTAAAACGAGGGCCATCGCAAACCGTGCGTTATCAATTCGGCTCTTCCCCGATGTCGGGATTCGGTGGCCCGTCGGGGATGCGTCCACCCGGATTCGGTCCGCGACCCGGTTTTGGTCCACCGCCGGGGTTCGGAAGACCACCGGGATTCGGCGGCTCGTCGCCATACGGCGGGCAACCCGAGACCCCGGCCGCGCCGGTTCAATCAGCATCCGTTCAACCGTATCTATCAACGATCGAACTTACCATCGACGGTCAACCGGCGTGGCGCGGACGATCGAGCAGTGGTGTGCCGCCGGTGGTCCGGATCGCTGAGGGTGAATCATTGCAGCGGAAGGTCGATGAAGCTCAGGCACCCGATATCGGTTTCTTCTCAACCGTGAATGTTCCCGAGTCGATCATCAACCCCGAGTTCCGCACCGGCCTCGGAGTCTCGTTGATCACCAATCAAGGCTTGGAAAAGAAGAAGTAAACGCTCGGATACATTGCTGCATGCCGAGATGCGAGCGTCTCGGAACCTCGAACTTTTACTCGCACAATCTTTAGGCTGATCAGTGGGCTTCGAGCCAGTTCTTTCCAACGCCCATTTCGACGACGACTGGGACCGTCATCGGAAGCGTCGTTTTCATCGCTTCTTCGATCACCGGCATCACGGTGTCCTGCTCGCTGGCCAGCATGTCGAAGACGATTTCGTCGTGGACGGTCAGCACCATCTTTGTTGCAAAGCCGCCTTCGCGCAATGCACGATGGGTTCGAATCATCGCAAGCTTCAGCATGTCGGCGGCGGTGCCTTGGATTGGGCTGTTCATTGCCAACCGCTCGGCTGTCGCGACGACGGTACGACTTCGCGAGTTGATGTCACGCAGATAGCGTCGCCGGCCCGTTTGCGTGGCGACGTAACCATGCTCTTTGGCAAAGGCGATGGTTTTGTCGATGTAAGTTTGAACGCCCGGATACTTTTCAAAGTAATTGTGAATCAACTCGCTGGCTTCGGCACGCGGAATATTCAAACGTTGCTGCAGCCCAAACGCCGAGATGCCGTAGATGATGCCGAAGTTGACTGTTTTCGCCTTATCTCGCATTTCGCGAGTCACATCGGCGACGTCCACTTTGTAGACCTTCGAAGCAGTCACTGTGTGAATGTCTTCGCCCGATTGAAACGCTTCCAGCATGCCGGGATCGCCGCTCAGTTCGGCCATCACGCGCAATTCAATCTGCGAATAATCGGCGCTCAAAATCAAATGGTCGTCGTCGCGAGCAACGAACGCCGCTTTTATGTCACGGCCCCGTTCTTTTCGTACCGGAATCGTTTGCAAGTTGGGATCGTTCGATTGCATCCGCCCCGTCGCGGTCCAGGATTGGCTGTAATGCGTATGCAGCCGGCCCGTGTTTGGATTCACCGCGTTGGGCAGTTGATCGACATAGGTTGACTTCAACTTCCGAGCGTTGCGATAATCCAGAACGTTGGCGATGACCTCGTGACGCCCTGACAATCGTTCCAATTCGGCCTCACGGGTCGAGTATTGACCCGTGGCTGTCTTTTTCGGGTTCGCTTCGAGTTCCAATTCTTCGTAAAGCACGACGCCAAGCTGCTTTGGCGAATCGATGTTGAACTCATGCCCAGCGGCCGAAAAAATTTGTGCCTGCAGGTCCTCGATTTCGACTTCCAATTTCTTTGAAAAGATCGCCAGTGCCGCGGTGTCTAATCGAATGCCTTCGAATTCCATGTCGACCAGCACGGGCGTCAACGGACACTCGACTTCATAGCAGACCTTTGCGACGCCACGTGCTTCGATGTCGGGACGCAACGCCTGGGCGACTTGCCACGTGACGTCCGCATCTTCGCACGCGTACTGGGAAAGTTGCTCGATCGGCACGTCTCGCATGTTCTTCTGGTCGGGCCCCTTTTCGCCGATCAACTCTTTGATCGAGATCGGTTTGTAACCCAGATACAGCTTGGCCAAGTAATCCAAGCCGTGTCGCATCTCGGGTTCTTTCATCGAGTGCGCCAGCATCGTATCGAACAGTTCGCCGCGGACTTCGATGCCGTTCCATTTCAACAGTGTCAGGTCGTATTTCAAGTTGTGACCGATCTTGCCGATCGATTCGTTCTCGAAAATCGAACAGAATTCGCCAAGCACACCTCGCGCCTCATCCAGATCCGGCGGACAGACGACGTAGTAGGCTTCGGACGCCTTGAAGCAGAACGCCAAGCCCAACGGCAGCGCCGTACGCGGATCCAATCCCGTCGTCTCGGAATCGAAACAGATCGTGGGTTGCTTCTGTAATTCTTGGATCAGCTCGGCACGCTGTTCGGCCGTGGTGATCGCCTTGTAAACATGGCGGACGTCATCGATCGTCTTTTCGTCGACGGGTTCGTCGAACAAGGTGGCTTGAATTTCCGTTTCGCGTTTTTCGCGAATGACCTGGGCTCGCGTGGTCGCGGACGAGAACGATTTGCCGAACAGTTTTTTTCCCAACGAATCGAACTCGAGCTCCATGAACAACGCTTTCATCTTTTCGATGTCTTGCGGTTGTCGTGCGAACGAATCCAACGATTCTGCGACCGGAACGTCCAACAGAATCGTGACCAACTTTTTCGACAGCAACGCCATGTCCACGTTCTGTTCGACCCGCTCGCGTTGTTTGCCCTTCAACTCGGACGCATGCTTGATCAGATTTTCGACGCTGCCGTATTTCGCGATCAACGTCTGGGCCGTCTTGGGACCGATTCCCGGAATTCCGGGAATATTGTCGCTGGAATCACCCATCAATCCAAGAATGTCGATGACTTGATCAACTCGTTCGACTTCCCACTTGGCCAGGACTTCCTTGACGCCGAGTATCTCGACTTCGTCACCACGACGACCGGGTTTGTAAACCACCGCGTCCTCGGTGACCAATTGGTGATAGTCCTTGTCGGGCGTGACCATCCATGTTCGATAGTCTTCCCCGGCGGCGCGGTGAGCCAGCGTTCCGATGATGTCATCCGCCTCGTATCCGGGCATTCGGATCGAAGGGATGTTCATCGCATCGAACAGTTTGTCGATGTAGGGAAGCTGTTGCGACATGTCTTCGGGCATCGCATCCCGCTGGGCCTTGTAGGGCTCGTAATCGATATGTCGCTGGGTCGGTTCCGATGTGTCGAACGCAACCGCGATGTGGGTCGGTTCTTCACGGGCCAAAATATCCATGACCGTGTTGGCCATGCCGAACACGCCCGACGTGCAAAGACCCGCCGATGTCATTCGCGGGCTTCGAACGAGCGCAAAGTGGGCGCGATAAAACAACGCCATCCCGTCAAGCAGAAACAGTTTCTTTGTCTCGGGAAACAGTTCTTGGTTTTTATCGGCCATGCGATTGAATGCTTGCGAGTTGCTTGGCCGTCAATTCGACGATGCCCTTCTTGGAAAGTCGCAGCAGTTCGGCCAATTCGGAATCGTCGAAGGTGGCTTCTTCACCCGTCCCTTGAATCTCGACGAAGCGACCCTTGCCGGTCATCACAACATTCATGTCCACATCGGCGGCGACGTCCAATACATAGTCGAGGTCCAATTTGACTTCGCCGTCGATCAATCCGACGCTGATCGCGGCAACCGAATCGGTGATCGGTCCGTTGCCGATTGTCGAACCGGGAACCGCAATCTCGATCGCTTTGGCCAAAGCGATGAATCCCCCGGTGATGGACGCGGTACGCGTGCCGCCATCGGCTTGCAGCACGTCACAGTCCACCGTGATCATGTTTTCGCCCAGCGCCTTCATGTCAACGACCGACCGCAGACTACGTCCGATCAACCGCTGGATCTCAGTCGTGCGACCATCGACCTTGCCATCACGATCTCGCCGTTTTCGCGGGCTGGTGCTGCCCGGAAGCATGTTGTATTCGGCCGTGACCCAGCCCTTGCCCTTACCTTCCAACCACGGCGGCACTTTGGCTTCGATCGACGCGGTGCAAAGAACGATCGTTCGTCCGCAGCGGTACAGGACACTTGCCGGATTCGAATCGAGGTATCCGCATTGGATTTCAATTTCGCGAAGTTGGTCGGCGGGGCGCATGGGAGGCTTTTTGTTTTCGGTGAATTGGTTGTCGGACTTGCCGATCGCTGCCACCCGGTTTAAGCGACGTTCTTGTCGATCCAGGGGCGGTTGAGTAGCCACACCATTAGACCCTTTTGGGCATGCATGCGATTGCCCGCTTGACGGATGACATCGCTTTGCCCGCTGTCGATGACGTCGTCGGTGATTTCTTGGCCGCGAATCGCCGGCAAGCAGTGCAGCACGCGGGTGTGAGAGAGCGCCGCGCCCATCAACTTTTCATTGACTTGATAATTCGCGAATGCTTCTTTGCGAATCGCCGATTCGGCTTCTTGGCCCATGCTGGTCCAGACGTCGGTGTAAATCGCGTCCGCCGTCTTCACTGCGGTCATCGGATCGCGAACCGTTTCGATCTTTGCCTTGGGGTACGCCTTGGCAACTTGCGATAGCCAATCCGCGTCCATTTCGTATCCGTTTGGACACGCCAAGGTGAACGGCATGTCCAACATCGCACAGATCAGGGCCAACGACTGGGCAACGTTGTTTCCATCGCCGACGAAGACCAGATGTTTTCCCGTGAGCGTTCCAAGTGATTCTTGGATCGTCAACACATCGGCCAGTGCTTGGCAGGGATGACACAAATCGGTCAGCCCGTTGATCACCGGGACGGCGTTGAAGCTGGCCAGTTGTTCGGCGCGGTCATGCGATTTCGCGCGGCAAACAACCAAGTCAACGAACTCACCCAGCACTTGAGTGAAATCGCGGGCCGATTCTCTCTTGCCCCAACCCACGTCGTCGCCCAGAAACAAACTTGCGCCGCCCAATTGGACCATGCCGGTTTCAAAACTGACGCGTGTTCGCAGGCTCGGCTTTTCGAACAGCAACGCCAACATTCGCCGTTCCAAAATCGGAGGTCGATCGCCTACCGCCAATCGCTTTTTCAGCTCGTTGGAAACATCCAAGATCCGATTGAGATCATTTGGCGAGAGTTCAAAGAGTGTGAGAAGATGTTGCATCATGTTCTAAGCATTCATGTTTGCGGTGGATTGTTCGAGTTCGCCCAGCGTCGATGCGAAACGTGATAGGAATTGTGTTCGGTCGTCTGGCGTTAGAGCCAATGGCAATTGGATGCGAATGCCAACGTCTCCTGCCGACTCGATTCGCAAGCCTTGCTTGGTCGCGGCAGCGACAACGTCGGTCGATTCAATGTCCGTTTCGACACCGATCGTCATGCCTGTCGCATGGATGTCACGGACAAACTCGAACGATGAAATGGATTCTGCCAACTCGATTGCAAACGTTCTTGCGTGGTCGGCGGACGGTTCCAGCAAATCATGTTCGAACATCGATTCGATCGTCTGCACCGCCACTGCGGCAAGCAGCGGATTGTCGATCGAGTGAGCAGGACGTCGCGAGGTACTTCGTTCGTTTGCGAAAACCAAACCGCCGGACATGCCCGCGAATAATCCGCCTGCGACCGCGAACATATCGGCCGGCACGTCGGTGATCGATGTCCAAGTGAGCGGCGATCCGGACGCACCAAACATCAACTGGGTCTCGTCGACGGCAAGCAACAGGTCATGTTGATCGCAAAGTCGTCGTAGGCCTTTCAAGTACCCCGTCTCGCACGCGACAGCGCCAGCGGCAAAGTCGATCGGGCACAACAAAATGCAGCCCGTGTTGTCGTCGATCATCGACTCGATGGCCGCCAAATCGCCCGTCGGTGCGTGGGCAAAACCGGCCATCATTGGACCAAAGCCGTCGTGCAGTTCCGGTCGACCACTGGCCGTTCGGCACATGCCGGTCCGCCCGTGGTCGCTGCCCACCATCGCGATGGTGCGATAGCGTTTTCCGCCGTGACGATGGCGAACGTTGGCGAGCATCTGTTCGATCGCCGCGTCGGATGAAGAAGCGAGCGAAACCGAATCGGTTTGGACGCCGCCGAACGGTTTCAAGAACTCACCAAACGCATCACGAAGTGACAAAGACGACGGCGAATGATTGCCACGATCTTGCCAAGCCGACGCGTCGCCCAAGTACTGATCGGCGACCGATCGAATCGCATCAGCAGTCGAATCAAAGCCGAAGCCGAAAACGGAAGCACGGCCCGCCAAAGCGTCGACAATCTCGTAACCGTTTGCGTCGCCGCGGCGAATTCCGATCGCGCGTCCGGTGAAGCGTTTACGCGGGGATGGTCGAGCAACGGATGCATCGGGTTCCGCTCCCGTTTCGATTTCCGGCTCCGGTTCATTGGCTGGCCCCATCACGGCGTCCTCCAGTTGGGGAAACTCGGCTCCATCGATCGGGGCGAGCGATTCGTCGTCGTTCGTATCGCTCATAAAGGTATCCGGAATGTATAAAGGGTAAAACGAAACCGCGTCGCGCGTCGCCTACTGGTGAATCTCGGTTCCAACGCCGTTGGTCGTGAAGATTTCCAGCAACAGCGAATGGCGAATCGAACCGTCGACGATGTGAACCTTGCGGACGCCGCGACCAAGCGTTTCTAAGCACGCTTCGACTTTCGGGATCATGCCGCCGGCGATCACACCGTCTTCGATCAGTTGCCTCGCTTCGGCCGCCGAAAGCGTGTGAATGATCGTGCTCGGGTCGTCCTTGTCGGTCCGCACGCCGTTAACGTCGGAAAGAAACACCAACTTTTCGGCGCCCAACGACTGGGCGACCGCCATCGCGGCGGTGTCTGCATTGACATTGTATCGCTGCCCGTCTTCGCCCATGCACATCGACGGGATGATGGGGACTTGGTCGGTGTACGAAAGGCCTTCGATGACGCTGCGGTCGACGCGCGTGACGTGGCCGACGAACCCCAAATCGACATCGTCCTCTGTCGGCAGTTTCTCGCCAAAAAGCACGTTGGTGGTGTCGAACGACAGGTTCATGGCTCGGCCGCCCAATCGCTCCATTTCTTCCGTCAAGCCGACGTTCAATTCGCCCGCCAAGACTCGCGAGACGACTTCCAGCGTCGCCTGGTCGGTGTAGCGACGGCCACGGATGAAATTGGGCTCGATCCCCGATTCGGCCAAAGCTCGATTGATCGCCTTGCCACCGCCGTGGACGACGACAGGCTTCATCCCGACGGATTCCATGAAAATGACATCCAACAGGATGTGCATCAGGGCCGATTCGTCATCCAGCAGGCTGCCACCCAGCTTGATGACCGTTGTTTTCCCTCGGAAACTGCGGATCCAGCCCATCGCTTCGATCAACGTATTGGCTTTGGCAATGGCTTCGTCCACGTTGAAGTCGTCCGCACTCATGGATGTCATTTTTTTCAGGGGTGTTCGGAATCGGAAAAACCGATCAATTTAGAGCCGGTCGATCCTAGGGTCAATTCCGAGCTGGTGATGCCGACCGGTTTCGACGAACAAGAATCGAATCTCAAATTTCAAACTTCAGATCTCAAAAACTGAAGAATCGAAAGCTCCCGCATGAATTCATCGCTCAAACTAGCTCTCGTCGGTGGCGGACAAATGGGACGTGCCTTGGTGGCCGGGATGCTGGCCGCCAAAACCCTTCAAAGTGAGGGGATTCGGCTGGTTGAGCCGAACCCGGAAAGCTGTTCCTGGTGGGCCGATCATCATGGCGACATCGCAATCACGGATTTAGCAACCGCCGTGGCAGAAGCCGATGTCGTTGTTTTGGCGTTGAAACCGTACATCATGGCGACGGTAGCAAAGCAGAAACCGCAATTCTGGGATGGCAAGTTGGTGCTTTCGGTCGCCGCGGGGATCGGACTTGAATCGCTTATCGAGTGGATCGGTCATGGACGGGTCGTTCGTGTCATGCCCAACACGCCGGCCTTGGTCGGCGCGGGGGCCAGCGGATATTGCTGTGCCGCCGCCGTGACGGATGCTGATCGGGATACGGCGCAAACCTTGTTGGGTGCCGTCGGCATTGCTGTCGAAGTGGCTGAAAGCCAGATGGATGCGGTCACCGCGGTAAGCGGGTCCGGTCCGGCGTACGTGTGCTTGCTAGTCGAATCGCTGGCCGATGGCGGCGTATTGGCGGGGTTGCCGCGGCCATTGGCCATGCAGCTGGCAACGCAAACGGTACTGGGGACGGCCAAAATGATCGCCGAAACGGGCCGGCATCCCGGCGAGCTGAAGGATTCTGTGGCCAGCCCCGGCGGTACAACCATTGCTGCGTTGGCTTCGCTGGAACACAATGGGTTTCGCGGTACGGTGATCGAAGCCGTTGCGGCGGCGGCCAAGCGAAGCCGCGAGCTTGGAAAGTCGTAGCCGCGAAGCCGCGTTCCCTCGATCCGCTTTTCCCATTCACTGAAAGACACCATGGATTCACCGCTGGTCCGAATCGACGACAAGCAGGTCCCGCTCTACCGCATCGTTTGGGTGGCGGATGTGCCCCATTTTTGTGGCGAGCCGGACTGTATGCACGAAGGCGACTACGAAGTCCGTCTGGATGTCGACGATTCGCTTTGGACCGGCGCGGCTGAACGCGATATGGTCGTCGAATCGCTGACCAAATGGTGTAGCGACCCGCGCGGTGAAGAAGGCGATTGGTTGTAGGCGCCGCTGTGATTGGCAACGTGATCGAGAACTTGAAACTGGATTCTGCTCACAAGTCGATCGCCTCGTCGGCCACCAAGCTGGGTATTCCCTCACGAATCGGATAGATTCGCGTCTGTGACTGGTTGGCCAGCCCCCCATCAACGGGGCGAGATATTTTCTGGTCGTGTCGGTCTCGAAGACTTCCTGCGGCGATCGCTTGATTCACCCGGTCAATGATCGAGCTATCAGCCTCTTTTAACGGCGTTCCGTCGATCGGACAGCGAAGTAGCGAGATCAATTTTTGGTCTAACATCGATTTTCACTCAGTTTGGGATGCGTGTCTGGTCGATTTTTGGGTCTGGAGGCTCTGCCTCGTTGCTCACAACCGTTTGTCCGCAGTACCAGGCGAAAGGATTGCCATGAAAACTCGGATCTCGTCTCGGGTTGTCATGCGCGGATTTTCGATCACCGCTGCTGCAATCACAACCACGATCCTATCAACGTCGGCGCTGGCCCAATCAGGGCCAGGGTACTATACCGATCCCGCGACTGGCATTGTCTATCGCCAGGTCGCCAAGACGATCGAAACACCCGTCGTCGAAACAAAGATGGTTTCGCAGGAACAAACGGTCTTCACACCCAAGACCGTTCACGAAACCCGGCCCGAAAACCGAACCGTCTACACGCCGATCACCGAAAATGTTTGGCAACCGCGGGTCACCGGACGCTGGAACCCATTCCAGCAGCCGACCGTGGCGTACGAGCATGTGCCGCAGACACGATGGGAAGCTCGAAACGAAGTCGTTCAACGGACCCAGTCCAAGACGCAGTGGATCCCAGAGACCCGAAAGGTCGACGTTCCACAACAGATCGTGCGTATGGATCGCGAACAGAAAGTCGAATACGAGGCCATCGGTCGCGTCGCGCCCCAACCCACGACCTCGGGCGTGTCCGATGCGATCGCAGCCCGCCTTCGACCGCTCGAGAGCGATCAGCGGGTCGAGCCGATGGGGGCGAACTACGCGCAATCGCCGACGTATACCGCTCCGCGAATCGCGGCAACGACAGTCGGGCGGATGACCAGCGATCCGCCCCGCCGCACGATCGGTCAATCGGGAATGGCCGCAACCGACTTGATGCCGACACCATCAGCGACCTACGGCCAGGCCCTGGCGCCCAATACGGGCGGCGGAGTCGGAGTCGCGAATCTGCCGGCGTTGCCGTTCTTTCGGTAGCCGTAAAAGGCTCGAGATCGCACGGCATCGGGCATGCTCTACGAACCGTGTCACGCTAGCGAATTTGCCTAGCCTTGGTGGGGCTTGGGTATCCACACACGCCGAGCGGACCGCGCAGCAAGAAACCCCGTCGGCAATGGCTAACGGGGTCACGTGCGTGTTGATGACTGGAAGTCGGTCTCGAACTACTTCAGTTCGACCGAGCCACCAGCTTCTTCGATTTCTGCTTTGACCTTTTCGGCGTCTTCCTTCGAAACGGCTTGCTTCAGCGTTGCAGGAACGCCTTCAACCATCTTCTTGGCTTCCATCAGCGAAGCGCCGGTCAGGTTCTTAACAACTTTGACGACGTTCAGTTTCTTGTCGCCGAATCCGGTCAGGATCACGTCGAACTCGGTTTGCTCAACGGCCGCAGCGGCACCGTCGCCGTCGCCTGCTGCCATCATCATCATTCCACCGCCACCGGAGGCGGGTTCGATGCCGTAAGCATCCTTCAAGTAATCGCTAAGCTCTTTGGCTTGCTTCAGAGTCAATTCGGCGATTTTGTCGCCCATCGATTTGGTTTCGGCGCTGTATTCGGCAACGGCGGTTTCTTCTGACATCTTTAAATCCTCAAAAACAGTTGGTGGTTTGGTAGGGGACGGTCGGCTGGGTGACAAAAACTATTCGTCGCCTTCGCTCTTCTTTTTAATCTGGCTATTAAGTTTTCTACCCGGTCCAAGCAATGCACCGGAAAGTCCGGAGCCTGGGCCAAGGATTTGGCCGACCAGCATCGAAATTTGTTCTTGGCGACTGGGCCATTTGCTGACAGCTTTCAAGCCATCGGCGTCAAGCTTTTCGCCATCCATCACGCCGCCATCGGCGACGAACTTGTTGTACTTCTCTTTATCCTTGTCAAGTTTGACAAGGACTTTGACAAGCGAAACAAAGTCGGTCGAGCCCCAACAGACACCGATCTGTCCGCTGGCGCCTTCAAAAGCGTTTTGCAGCCCAGTGCCTTCGGTGGCACGACGGGCCAGCGAGTTTTTGACAACCACCATGTGGATGTCCATCTTCTCCAACTCGCCGCGAAGCTCGTTGGTTGTGTTGGCGTCCATCCCCACACATTTTACGAGCACAGCATCTTCGACTCCATCGAGTCGACGCTTGATATCGCGTGTAACGAGTTCTTTGACGTATTTACTCATCGATTGGGTTCACTTCGCAGGATCGTTTCGGTCTAAATTTCAGCGGGCAAAAATCGTTCTGCGTTCGACCATCAAACGGCTTCGGTATCCCGAAACACACTCGACGAAACGCACTGGACCCTCGCCTAACCGGTCACTCTGACGCTGGGGCTCATCGTTGCACAAATCGCAACCCCTCGAACATAGGCCCCTTTGACCGACTGGGGCTTGAGACCTTCGACGAAGTTCGTGAAGGCTTTGATGTTCTCGACGAGCTTTGGCGTGTCGAAACTCATCTTTCCAACCATGGCATGAACGTTTCCGCCCTTGTCATTTCGGAATTCAACTTTACCGGCTTTGTACTCGCCAACAACCTTCGCAACGTCAGGCGTTACGGTTCCGGCCCGTGGGCTAGGCATCAATCCGCGAGGACCCAGAACTCGGCCGAGAGGACCGACCAAACCCATCATGTCGGGTGCGGCGATACAAACGTCGAAATCGGTCCAGCCGTCTTTGATTTTTTTGGCCAAGTCTTCTTGTCCGACTTGGTCAGCACCCGCTTCTTCGGCTGCTTTGGCCGCATCGCCTTTGGCGAATACGACGACGCGCTGCGTTTTACCGATCCCGTTGGGAAGTACCAGCGAACCACGAATGATTTGGTCTGCCTGGTTGGGGTCAACGCCCAAACGCATGTGGACTTCGACGGTTTGGTCGAACTTGGTCGAGTCGTATTTTTTAAGTGCTTCTACAGCTTCAGAGAGCGGCAGAGCGTTCTTAGGTTGCTTTTCAAGCGAAGCGCGATAGCGCTTGGATTTTTTACCCATCTGGTCACGACTTTCGTTGGTCGGGTGGTTTGGCGAAGTCACCCGGCCCACCAGAAACTGAACGCGGCTGGCGATCAGCAAAACACTGCCGGTGGCGGCAACTTCTCCCACTTCTAACAAGCTCTCGCCTGCGAAGGCCAGAATTTGGCGAACCGAACGCAGAACGTCAACGCCAATCAGCCCCTTTGGCACGATATTTTCGCAGAATAATCATCGTCTGAGGCGAGACCAGGGCTCAGCTAACGCCCGATCCGAGGACTCGCAAACCTTCCAGGACGACCTGGAACCGACGGCGTGCACGTTCGACTTCCTGGGTCTGCATTCGGTCGCGGATTCGTTTCGCCTGTAAGTCTTTGGGGGAAATCTTCAATCGGCCCGCTGAGATGTCGTTATCTTCACGGACCAACTGCTGAGCTCGCTGGCTGGCATCGGCCGTGAAACGAGAGAAAATTGCGTCGATCGCCTGGTAGGCCAGGTCATATTTTTCCATCCGAAATTCGCGATCGCGAACGTGCCCGATTTGGTCGGCGCCACTGACCAAGCCACTGCGCTGGGCCGCTGTCAACAGTTGGCCGAACGCCGCCATGTCCAGCACATGCTGCTCGCCGTTCTCATCATCATCGTCGTCATCGAATGACGAGGAGTCTTCGACGATCAACGATTTGGTCAATAGAACCATCCGGTGACGCTTGCCGAGAGCAAAAAAGTCTTCGCGAGAAAACGGTTTGATGACGCGTTCGTCGGTCACGCTTTCCAGTTCAATCGTGCGGTCGCTGGCCGCTGTCAGCGCCGTCCGAACCAAGAAGTTTTTTTCATTCAACCGGATCAAGTACACCGCACTGGGGTAGATGTCGTCATCGGAGTTGACTTCGCGAAATCCGAATTCATCGTTGACCAGATCGAGCTGTCCGTCGTCGTCATGATCGTTAAATGCTTCGACAAACCGCTGGGTAATATCCGCTGATGTTGCCAATCGCGAGGGAATGGGGGCGTCGGGTTCATCGACTGCTTCGTCGTCGGCGGGTGCATCATCATCATCGATCGACGGGTCTGCTGGCGAAACGACCAGTTCGGGTTCGTCATCTTCATCTTCAATTTCATCGACCGTGACGCTGACCGCTTCCGCCGCCGCGGCGGCTTCCTCCCGTTTCGCAACGCGTTCGACCAAAGGCATCACTTCTTCGAAGGCTTTAAGAATCTCGTGTGTCTTTTCTTGCTTGCGAAGCAACACCTTTCGATTCCGCACGTCTTCCTTGGAAGTGCCTTTGAATTGTTCCTCGGGAACTTGTTTCAGTAACCGCGAACGACTCTCCATATACGACTCTCTCGCGTCCACCAGCTTGGCGAAGGCGAGGACCGCTTTGTTTTCTTGAATCAGGGCGCGAGCATCCAGAACGGCGTTTGCCGAACGGCTACCTCGCAACAACTTGTAGAGCTCTTCGAGATCGTCGCTGATCATGGCCGCACTTTTGCATGGATAGAGAAGAGATTTTTATTGTAACGCAAGGGAGATCGATCGTCGTGCCATCCCGCTTTGACATCCCCGCTCTGACATCAGCGGCGAAATCGATCAGCCTGTTCCTACGTTCATCTCCAAACGCCCGCTTCGATCAGTTGCGATTTGGCCGTTCCGGCCCAGTCTCGGTTTGCGGCCGGTGACGCCGGGCTGGGATGCAGGATGCGAGTCACCACGGCATCGCACGAGATCGACGCGACGACCCGCTGCATCGACTTTTCCGCATACGCGCCAATCCCTACGGCATATTCGGGGCGCAAAGCGGTTAGCACCTTTGCCAAGTGCCGGTCGCAAATTGCGTCCAACGATTCACGTTCCGAAGGCGAAAGCTTGTCGGGTGTCCGATTTCTTGCTGACGATTCCATGAATACAAGCGGGCAATAATTGACGACGAAATGGTCCTCGAAAAACTCTTTGGCCGTATCGAATCGATCCGCAAACAGCCCCCACAATCGTCGTCCGCTGACTTCGCTGCGGGCGCATTGAAAGCCTTCGACGGGTCGTTTGGGGTGTTCGTTGTCGGGCCGATCGACGGGGACATTGATGCCTAGCCAGTCTCTCGCGGCAGCCACTTCGCCAAACGGCACGCCCGTCTGAGCCATGCCCCATGGCCCGGGATTCATTCCCAAGAAGACGACGCGGGAGCCCGCATCATTCGCCATCGACAAATAGGCTTGATGAGCTTTCCAGGCGTACCCCAGCGGGTTGTAAACATGCGTGACCGGTTCGGCAAAGGTCAACGCGTCGACGCTGCGACGCAGTTGCGTGGCCGCAGCGACCAACTTCTTGCGAGATCCGGATGTCACCGGTTGGCGTTTGGGCGAATTCAAGAGGCGTCTCCTTTGCTTCGTCGCGGTACTTGGCGGACCGACGAATCGGACGGATCCGATGTGGGCGGCATTGCTGGCGTCACCGGCGCAGTGTGTGTCTTCGATGCGGCGGTCGCATGTTCGGCGTCGATGCGGTCGAGCGCTTCGCGAGACTGTTCAAGCACCATGATCTTTTGCCAAATCTTGCGAGACATGCCGTTCGTCAATTGTTCGATTTCGGATACCGCCGCGACGGCATCGGCATCGTCGAAGTGCTGCACGTACAAAGCCGCAATCTTTCCGGTCAACGACAGCATCTCGCTGCAGTAGTCGAGATATCGGTTTAGCAGGAACGGCGTCATCGTTTGCTTGGGTGAGTGCTTGGTATCGCTGTTCTTGCGAAAGAAACGCTCTGGGTCTTTGGTCAACTGGTGCATATCGATCACGTGCGCGATCGATCGCAATTCATGCAGCGCGGCCAGCGCGCGTCGACGCTTGATTCGATTCTCGAGGCTGAACAGAAAGAAAATCGCGATGGCCAAAAAGATGATGTCGTTGAGAATCGATTCCAATGCTTGGATCCAAAACACGACCCCAACGGGTTCCGCGGAAATCTCTTCCGCGATTGCCGCAGGGTCGATGTTGACGAATTGAATCGCGAAGTAGATGGCCGCCACCAGGGACCCCAGGAGCGCCGCCGCGATCAAGTAAACGAACACGCGAATCCAACGAATCGGCTGGGCGATCGAAGCCGATTTTTCGGCTGCCTTGCACGCGACTTGATGCAACCGCATGCACAAACTGGCTAAGCCGGCATTGGGAAAACGGTCTTCGATCCGCCGCTGAAGCGTCGCAACGGTTTCGATGATGTGATCATCACGCAGCACCATTTCGTTGCCGCTCGAATCCAGTCTAGATGCATTCACTTGGGGTTCTGACATGCTTAAACGCCGAGGTATTCTTCAATCGCATCACTGATCACTTCGTCCGTCGGCTTGATGCCCGTCCAACGCTCGAAGCAGCGTGACAGCATGCCGACCCACCGCTGGTGACATCCGATCCATTGATATCCCAAGTCGGTGATTGCCATCTCGTAGGGATGCTCTTCGGTCAAGTCGACCACCACTGTCGACCCGTCATTGGACGGCCACTCGTCGACATCCAGGTTCGTGATATCGCCGACGTTTCCGGCCAGGACGATCAAGTTTGCGGCGGCAATGGTTTCGATCGTCGGATTGGCGGCAAAGTCCGCATCCGAAAAATTATCGACACTGATCGGCAGGGTGTCGTCTCGGTCTCCGATCCAAAGTCGATTCGCCGGTGCGTGTGAGTCCATGATGCCATCGACCCAGGCCTGTTGCTCGTAGGTCGCGCGGAATTGCAAGTCTTCATCGCGGTACAGACAATCAATCGCCGTCGCGGGCATTCCGGTTTTGGTCGCATACCAATCGGCAGCGACTCGCATCACGGACGGTGCGATAACGACGCCCGCAATTCCGGTAACTTTAAATCCCTCCAGCGCTGCCGCGATGTGCTCGGGATGGACGTCGAACGATAGTACTCGCCAATCCAGTTGATGGGCCGCCAGGGCCCGCTCGATCGCAAACTGGCTCGGGTTGCCAGCGATCGGGTGCCCGATGACCGCGATGATTGGTTCGGTGGTACCATCCATGTTCAATCGATCAGCTTCAGATGCGCGAGTTGAGTGAAAGTGGTGTTAGGTTCAAAACTCTAAGCCCAAGCCTTGGGGTTGCCCAGCAGACTCTTACAGCCGACTGAAAGACGCCCGCATCGGGTGTACCGCTTGTGACACAGGAATGATGCGTTGCGTGCAAGGGAATCCCGCCGAAATGTTACCACCGAATCCGATTCGGTGCTGATACCGCGACTGGGCGCACAATCGATGCTCGTCCTGATGGTGTTTGCCGTGGCGATCGCTCTCGTGCAGGGATGGGCGTTTCGCTGGGCCGGCGAGAAAACTAGCTTCTCGCAACTGTCCAGCCAACGCATGATGATGCTGGACCTGGCCAGCATCGGGGTGGTCTTTGGTTTGACTTCGGGAGCCATCTGGATCGCATCTTGCATCGGCAAGCCATGGATCCAGTTTTTTGTGCGAGTCTTGATTGTTGGGGTCGCAGCGATGCTCCTGAACTTCCTTGGCACCAACGATTGGTTACGACATCTTTCGAACATCGGGGGCCTTGGCCTGGCGCAGTGTGTTGTTTTCCTGCTTTTCCATATTCCGAAGTGGACGACCAAGCGGGCTGGTGAAGCAATCTCCGATCAACGAAGTCGGCAGTTTCGCTTGTCGGACTTGATCATGGCGACAGCCTGCGCGGCGGCGCTTTTGACGGCGATTCGCCACTACGCGACGCCGGTTGCCGAGGTCGACTATTGGACCATCACGGTGGCGATCTGGGGGCTGGGGCCATTGATGGCGGCGTCGGTGAATTACGCGTTTCTGGATCACCGGCGTCTTCGCCGGGTCACGATGGCGCTTGCGGCCGTATCCTTCGCGGTCCTCGGCGGTTTGGGGCTGGGGCTAGCGCAAGCCAAATTCGATCCAGCCAATCTGCGAGCGTTGGTTGATGGCAAGCCGCCAAGTGTCACGTTTCAGGATGCGGCACCGTTCTACCTGGCTTTTATGATTGGGTACCTGCTGGCGTTGGCGATCGTGGCTTTTTCGGGGGCTTATCAAACACGTCTGGGCTATAATTCAGCTTCGACTACCAAGACTCGCAACGACCGAGCGAAGTAGCTTCCAAACAAAGGAAAATCCATTTGGCTCGCGGCGATCATTTTTTCGTTTGGCGGCGTCAGTTCGGCGTCGCTCGGTTTCAACACCACGGAATTGACCTGGGTGACGGCAGTGCTGTCCACTTCACCGATGGCAGGGGTGGCGTCGCGGGCCCCTCGGGTGACGCTGCCACGTTCGAAGTCAAGCGAACCGAACTGGATGAAGTTACACGGAATCAACGCGATTCGATGCACGTTGTCGAATACCGGGATCGATTGCCGATTGATGAGACCGTCGAACGTGCAATCAGCAAAATCGGATCCCGCAACTACAACTTGCTCTTTCACAACTGTGAACATTTCGCGGCATGGTGCGTTTTGGATCGTTGGGAGAGCCGCCAAGTCTCCGTCGCTTTCGATCGAGCCAGTTCCGTTGGCGCGAAAGCTCTGGCGACGACATCGATGCACGTCGCGGCTCGTTTGAGTGCAAAAAGTGTCCTTCGCGGCGCGACACCTTGGTTGCTGGTAGCCGATGCGGCCCAGTGGGCGACCGAAGCGGGGGGCCACCACGTCGGGCTTCGCGATCCGAAACGTCGCAGAAACGCCAGCCGCGCCGTCGGCGTCACTACGGCGATGTCGGTCGGCGCGCTCGCCGGTCCTCTTGGGATCGCCGTCGCGGGCGGACTTTGGTGTGTTGGCGAAGTCGCCGGTGAACTATCGCAAGTCGCGTACGAAAAGGCCCAGCATCGACGCCTGAGCATCCACGACTGAGCAAAGTTGATTGAGCATCTCGAGCCAATCCGCGGCGGGCATGACCCATGCCTGGTACGGACGAAGAACGGTGACCCTCGATGAAGCCGTCGCTTTGCCCAATTCGCAGGGACGGTGGCTAAGCCAATGAACGCAAGGCGATTCTGTACAGGTGGTATTGAAGCAAACGGCCGATAAAAGGTAGCGGGTAGGTGGAAATCAACATTTGCCCCTTAGAGTTAAGATCGATGGCCACAACAATGATTCGATTCGCGTGTTCGTGTGTGGCCAGTTTAACGCTGCTGAGCACCGGTTGCGCGACGGTGGTTAGCAAGAGTCAGTACCCGGTGTTGGTGGACAACCGCCCGGCGCCGACTTATTTCACCGTCTACAACCAGAAGAACGAAATCGTTCACCAAGGTGTCACGCCCCAGAAAATCACTTTGCCGGCCAAGTCGCGGCCATTTCTGCCCGCGAAATATTCGGTCGTTTTGGCAGGCGAGCAATCGACAAGTCAGCGTCACGCGTTGAATGCGGGCTTTGACCCCTGGATTGCTGGTAACTTGGTTTTGGGTGGCGGACTCGGGGCGATCGTCGACGGCGCTACCGGCGCAATGTTCAAACTGCCAGAGCAGGTTGTCGGCAACCTCGACACTCAGTACGCAGTGACCGATCAACAGCGTGGATCGATGATTTTGGCGGGTTCGGCGCCATCCAAGGGCTCACTCAACAACTTGCCTGCAGGGGGATCGAACGATCCGAATCGGGTAATTCCTGTATCAGCAACCACGATTGTTGGCAGGTCCACACCGATTGACCGCTAACCGCGAAGTGGTCCGTCAGAGTCAATCTCGGGCAAACGGATTTCCAGCAAATTGTGGTGCAACGGCGAGCGACAAATCAGCGTGACCGGCTAGGAAGAAGCTTTGCCGGCAGCCAAAAAAAGAGGCACGCCAGTGATGACGTGCCTCTTTTCGTGGATCAGTCGTGATACCGATACGAGCGGCAGAGAAATTCAACCACGCGGATCACGAACCCTGAAAAGGTGCAGGATTCGGTTGATTTCTATTCGCCGGCTTAGACCAAGTCTTTTCGGACCGCCCAAACTGCGGCTTGGGTGCGATCGCTAACCCCAATCTTGCGGAGGATGTGCTGGACATGTTCCTTCACTGTCTCGTAGCTGATCCCCAACATCTTGGCGATTTCTTTGTTCGTCAAACCGAGTGCCATTTGGCGAAGCACTTCGCTCTCTCGCTGAGTCAAAGGCACTTCGATGTCCTGGCTCAAGCGAGGCGTCGCCAAGGCTCCCGTGACGCGGCGAAGTTCTTCCCGAGTCCAAGCCGACTCACCAGCCACTGCCGTGTTGAGCGATTCGATCAAACGCTCGCGAGTCGCCGACTTCAGCACGTAGCCCGATGCACCGAGCGCGACGGCGCGGGCAATGTATGTCGGGTTGTCGTAGGCGGAGAAAAGCACGATTGGCAGATCGGGATGGTCCAGCTTCATTCGCCCCAGCGCGTTCAACCCATCGCCACCCTCCATTCGGATGTCCATCAGCACGGCATCAGGAGTCGACTTTTCGACCGCTGCAAGTGCTTCTGCGGCTGTTGTTGCTTCGGCGGCAACATCCAATTCGGTTCCTTCGAGCATCACTTTTACGCCCAAGCGAATGATCTCATGATCATCCACAATCAAAATTTTCTTACTCATTTCATTATCCAAGTGTGAAGAAAAGCCACAGGTAAAACTGGATACCCCGGGACGAATTGTCCAACGAATCTTTTCGTAATCGGGCGTAGGGAACGCGGAGATCATGGCGATCGCTTGTGACAGGAATGAGTGAGACCACTCATCGCCGCTTCAAAACCACGCCGGACTGAATTCGGATGACGCTACAAAAGAACTGATCAACCTTCGTAGCAGCTCAAAACTTAATCACTTTCTCTCAATGGGGAGCCGATAGACAAGCTTGGAAATCGACGCGATTTGACAGCGACAGCCACGAATGACTGCTCACTCAAAACGCGTACCCAAGTAGGCCCCGTCATTAAGCTTGTGACGAAATTGATTGAAAATCTCAGACGCAAACTCTCGAACTGTTGAATTGTACCGCTAGGACAATCCCTCGTACCCCACGTGGAGTAGAAGTCGTCAAAAATATGTGGGGTGCCTGGCGGTCAACCGGAGAGCCATACCCGCTGGGTGGGGCTCGAACACGACGGATGCGGATGGGAAAAAAACCGGAAAGTATCGCAAAAATGCCGGATTTGACGATAAATCCGCGATTCTTCGGCCGGCAAACTTTGAAGTTCACAATTTGAATGCGCGCCGAAAGTGCGACAAAATGCCCTACCCTCTTTGCGATCAAAAAATGTGTACGACTAGCTATTCCGACAATTGAAAGGAGTGATCCGGGCGTATTTTCGACTAAAACCGCACCGGATCGCCGTCGAGTCACCTGAGCTTTCGAAGTTCTCACGCCGGACTACCGGCTGTTTGCGCGGGGCATCGCGTGGAGAACGACCCCCCATCACAGCGCATGCTTAGGCCCTCTCCAGGCTGGTGAACTTGGCGGAGGTCGCTATCCCGAACGTCTCGATTTTATATTTCGACGACGCCCTGCTCGTCAGAGCTACGCGGCGGAGCCACCATTTCCGGCCAATCGCTTCGTGGCGACCATGTCACGAAACTGGAGTCTTAGGTTCTTGAGCCAGAACACCAAGTAGACATTGGCCACGAAAGAAATCAGTAGCAAACCGTTGAACAAACGTTGGGCAGCGATCTCCGGCGCGGGCTCAAAGCTGATGGGGCTGGTCCCCACAGCCGGCGTTGTCGACACCGGATTCTGCGCAGCGGGGCGGGTTCTCGTCTCGTAGTCTGCACGGCTTGCCGGCGGATTTTCGCGATAAGCCGATGATTGTTCTTCGGGGTAACGGTCAGCATAGCTTCGATCCGTCTCGTACGCCGGACGCCGATTGTCGTAACCGGTGCTGGGGGCAGATACAGGCCGCGAAGGAGGCCAACGATCGTCCGCGGCTTGCCTTGATTGCCCATTGGTATCTCGGTCCGAAGGACTGGCAAACGCGGGCGGCGCGACGGAAGTCGAATCGTAAGTCCGCGGCTGGCGTGACTGGGTGCTATTCGTCGCGTAGCGCGGATCCACAGGTGGACTTGCCGCATTCGGGTAGGCACTCGAATTCGGGTAAGTACTCGCCGGGTAACCGAAACTGGAACTCGCCAATCCCAATCGTTCGCCGGGCATCAAATTGCGTCGGGTGTCGAAGATCCGTTCGCTTTCGTCAACGAACCAAGCACCCGCGTTCACCTGTGCGGTCGACAATCTTGAATCGGGCGTCGTGCTGGTGGCTTCGCGGTAATCGGGGCGATTCGGAGCAGCACCTGAAACGGATTCGTAGCCCGGTCGTGGACTCGTTGTCGTGGCGCGAGTTCTCGCAGCGGCGTCGTCCATTGCTAGCTGTTGCAACTCGCGGGCACGCTGGTCAGCCAGCAACTGTTCGTACTGGGTTGGCTGCGGCGTCGCGGGGTTGCGAGCGGCGGGGTTGCTGTTGGCTTGAACATCGCGACCGTAGGCCGTGGGTGTCGAAAGTCCAGCCGGTGGCCGACCAAAGGTATCGGTCGAACGCAGGCCTGTCGTCGCGAACGGATTGGTTTCATTAGCATCTCGTGCCGCCGGATTCGTCGACGGCGAACCATTCCGAGACGCCAACGAGGGATCTCCCCACGAATTGTCTCGGGTCGCGGGCGATGTGGACGGCCAACCCTGTCCCGATTGGTTGTTGCCCAAATTGGGAGGCCCGACGAACGCAGGCGGTTCAAACGATGAATTGCTTCCTGTGCGAGACCGGGTCGCTGGCGGCGGTACCACGCCCGACAATCTAGGATCCGCGCCAGCGGCAGCCGCATTGGCGTTCGCATTTCCACCGCCAAAAGCGCGTTTGAGTTGCTCTCCGGCCCGGTCAACGATCTCGCGTCCGGCTTGGTCGAAGTTCTTGCGAGCGTTATCGGGGATGTCGGCGAGTGACGGGGGCAGCGAATTTGGGAAACTGAATCCGGACTGACCTGTGGAACCCGATTGAGGATCGGGCTTCATCAAAGTTGTTTGGGCGGACGAGGTGAGCACGCCATCGCCGGAGGCTGGATTCGACATTTGAGGGATTGGAATCGGCGAAACGTCCGATTGGGCGACCGTGCCGAGCGGTGTTTTCCGCGGCAACGGGCCGTCGCCGACGCGAATCACGATTTTGCTGACTCGGCCGCGCACGCGCGGATCAATCGCACTGCTGATCTCACCGATCCGCCGCAATTGATCAATTTCCGAGGGCGGTACTTGAACGATGTATTCCACACCGTCGCCGCTCTCATCGGGTTGCCATCCGTACGTGATCCCCATGCCCATGGAGGCGATCAACATTAGCACCGGGACTCCGCCCATCGCTGTATCCTTCAGTGACGTTTTGGAACTGAGAGAGTTTAATGTGCCATCCGCGCAGCCTCTCTCTCAGGTTTCACGCCAATCCTAACGGCGACCCGGCGACGGGGTAAAGAGAGATTCTGTGGGCAATTGGCACCGTGGAACGCGGCCCCAACAAAACGGGCAATGTGCGTGCTTTGGCGAAGCTCGCATCAAGCCAGATTCGCCAGCCGATCTCGGGCCTCGACCAGAATCGCGGACGCCCGTTCCATTTCATCCATGGTGTTGAACCGCCCGATTCCAAACCGGGCACTCCGCCGTGCTTCGGACTCGCTCAACCCCATTGCCATCAACACATGACTGGGCGTCGGATCAACGTTGCTGCACGCCGACCCGGTGCTGAACGCGACTTCGGCTGCCGCCGCCATCCACGATTCGCCCTCGATCGTCGGCAGTCGAAAGTTCAGGTTTCCCGCCAACCGATCGTCGCCACCGAGCGCGGGCCCGTTCAATTCGATGCCCGCGATGCCGTCGCACAGTCGCTGCCACAACGTGTCTCGCATCGCCCGAATACGGACTCGGTCGGCGTCCATCGATTCGGTACAGATTTCGAGGGCACGCGCCAGACCGACAGCCATCGCCGGTGCCATCGTGCCACTTCGGATGCCTCGTTGCTGGCCGCCGCCAACGATTTGCGGCCGCAACCGGATACGTCGATCGCCTCCGCCGACCACCAGCACACCGATTCCCTTGGGCCCATAAAATTTGTGCGCCGAACCGCTGACCAAGTCGATATCCATTGCCGCGATGTCGATCGGCGAGCGGCCCAATACTTGGGTCGCGTCACAGTGCAGCACTGCGCCGCGGTCATGAACCAGATCCGCGATCGCTCGCATTGGGGCGATCGAGCCGACTTCATTGTTCGCGGCCATCACCGAAACGATGGCCGTATCGTCATCGATCGCCGCGGCCAATCGATCGATGTCGACGATGCCGGCGCCGGGCGAACCGCTTTGAATCACAGGGACAATGGTGACGCGAAACCCGTCTCGTTTCAGGTCCTCGACCACATCCAAGACCGCCGGATGCTCGGTCGTGACAGTCACAATGTGGCGGCGTTTTTGGCGAGGATGCAAACACACGCCGCGAATCGCCAAGTTGTTTGACTCGGTCGCGCCGCTGGTGAAAACGATCGAGTCGGGCTTCGCACCGACAAGGCCAGCCACTGTGGCGATGGATCGACCAATGATGTCCGCGGCCGCAATCCCCGCGGCGTGGCTGCTGTGTGGGTTCCCGTATTCCTGGGTCAACCAGGGCAACATCGCATCGACGACCGCAGTGTCGCAGCGAGTCGTCGAATGATTGTCCAGATAAATCATGAGCGTTCGATCAACCGTAGATTGCGTCGATGGCCAATTGGCTCCACGTTTCCAAACCGTCGCGTTCTGCCTTCAGCGTTTCGACCGCGACGAAGCCGCCGTCGGCCAAGTCGGCTTCGTTACTTTTTACTTCCGGACTCTTCAACACGAATCGGTGGACGACGCCGACGTGAACCTTGCCGACGTCGTTGGACGGATCGTATATCAGTCCGGCTTTTGATTCGGTGTAGTCCGAGGCGAGCTGGATTTCTTCGGCGAGTTCTCGCTGCATTCCGGTCGCGTATGGATCGGCACCGCCGGCGGCGTCTTCTTCGCTGATGTGACCGCCAATGCCGACGCTACGTTTTGCGTGAAGGCGTTTTTCACCTGAACCGCCGCCCCGAGTGTACGTGAACAGGTGGACGACTCCGTCGCCGTCGGTCCATTCCAGCAAAACGTACGGGATCAATTGCTTGAACGACGGATCTGTTTCCATCTGACTGCGCGGGTGAAACGCCAACGCATCACTGGCCAGAATCGGTTGCAAGAATCGATCCACATCGGGCTCGAATCCATTGAGATCGCCGATCGCATCAATGACGGAAGCGGGAATAACGAGGATATGTTCTTCTTTGGCCGACAAGTCGATGGCTCCGGTTGAAACGCGGCGGATGGTGATGCGTCAGTTGATGCGTATCGACGCCGAAGCTCAAGTAGGCGACGGTCGCACCGCCGCCAACGCATCCCCTGTCAATGTGAACGAGTCTTGGTAGCCGCGGCCGGCAATCGTCCCCACCATTTCTAGCTTCACCTTCGTCGGCGATTCCGAAGCGGCCTTATCCCACCACTGCGACGGCGGTGCGGAAGCATCGAATTCGATCCGCTGATCTAGGACGCGACCTTGCACCGACTCGCCGGGGGATTCAATGTTTTCCACGCCGGTTTGCTCGGAATCACGCGGCGGCAAAACCCATCGGATTTCCAAATCGATCGGTTCCGCAGCCGACCACGGCAATCTCAAACCCATGGTTTTTCCGTCCTGGTCGGGCAACCAAAGCCGGCCGATCGAAGGCTGCTTTTCGAAAACGTATCGCCAGCAAAAGTAGACAACCACGGCGGAAACCGCCGCCAAAACCATCGGCACGATCGCGCCCCATTGCCCAGCCCCAATTCCCGAAATCGCGATCGTGACGGCCATGGCCAACGAAACACTGTGCAGACCCAGCATCGCGATCGACGACGAGCGTTTGCCCGCGTGATCGGAAACCAACCGATAACGCCCATCGTCCAGGCGCGGTGGTACAGTCGCCCACAAATACGCCAGTCCGGCAACACCGACGCTGCCGTGCGACATCAAAAACAAGAGCGTAAAACCGAGCATCGCCGATTGAATCCGACCATCAAGAACCGCTTGCGACGGATCGCTGGGATTGACCAAGCAAGTCATCGTGCCGGCCTCATTGGCAGCGTACAGTTCACGATGCAATGTTCTTGCGTAGGTGTCGCTGGACGAACCGACGTCAAAGAAGCTGACTCGATCGCTCACGAATTCCTGTGCACCAAACTGATACCGATAGCGACACTCGATCCGATAGGACGTTCCCTCGGAATCACGGTCTTCGTCGATCCGCAACACCTCGGCGGTCGCTGGCACGGACTGCCAACCCAGCCCACCGAACCAACGGGCCAGCCCGCCAAGCGTGACAACACCAAGTCCCAGTCCGGCAATCGCAAAGACGCCAAAGAAAATTAAACCAACGCTACGTTGCATCGTCGACGAGACTCCCAAAACAGCCGATTTCTATCGTCGTTGGTTATAAGGGCCGGAAAGAAGACTCGCCACCGCCGTTGCCAATCAACCTAAGGCGAGGACGGCAGCACGACCACTTTGCCGATGATTTTAGACTCGGGGATCGGGCCATGATCGCGGCTGTCGATCGAAATGGGTACGTTGTCGCCAAGGACAAAGTATTGCCCGTCGCCGAGGGCGATCGGATATCGGCTGCGGTCGTCACGCCGCCGAAGTCGGTACAACACCGATCGGTAGATCGACAAACCGGCTACGGCGGCGGAACCAGACTGGATGCGGAAGGCGATGGGCGTCTCCGGTGCAAGCTCATGTAGCTTGCCGGAGAACAGTTGGTCCGCCGAGATATAAACCTTCTCACCCGCACGAAGCATCACGTCCGCGAAGCAGATTCCTGAGTCGCCGTACTGAAGCACTCGCAACACGGCATCCGTCGAAGCGTCGATCACGTCGCAGCAGAGTTCAAGATTTTGAACCGATTCAAGTGGACGAGACAGGCCCAGGTTGACCGGATAGTCGTCCCACACGGGACTGGGGCGGTTTTGGTCGTGCACGCTTGCGTGGTGATAAACGATCCATGTCGCGTCGCGAGCATCCAAGCTCCAATGTCGATCCTCGGATCGAATGGTCGGACGCCATCGCGACACCGCACGATGATCGTCCAAGTCAACCGGTAATCGAGCCTCGCTTCGAATCGCCCGATCATTCACCCGCAATTCTAATCCGCGAAGTCCAATAGTGGCTCCGGGAACACCGACGATGCGTTTGACGCTGGCAAGATCGTCGCGATGAAAGGCGACGAGGTCACCGGTGCGAATCTCATCAATCGCCCGCACCTCGACGCGGTCACCCGCCTTCGGCTCGTCGGCTTTCACCGGCTCGCCACAGTGCCAGCACACGCCGTAGTCGGCCATCGCTGCGTCGACCGGCCAATCCAGTCCGCATGGCTGGCACCGAGCTTGGCGTGTTTCCCCCATCATCGTGGGTGCCATCGAGGCACCTGTGATACGAAAGATATCCGGTTTCGGGGCCGACAGCGTCCAATGCACGACGATACCGATCGCCAACAGGATTGCACCAATAATGGCTCGACGTATGGTTCTGGCGTGATCTAACAAGGAAAATTCAATCTCGCTATACTTCCGGTTTACGGGCGCTCCGGCGGGGCGCCTGATCTTGTTTCGATTGTACCCCGTTCCGTTTGTAATCACGCGGCCAGCATGACCGAATCGACGTCTCCCGCACCCACTGACTCTCCCGAATGCGAAACTCGAGAGTCACCGATTCCGACTCGCGGACGCATGGGCAAAATCGCGAGTGTCCGGATCGCCGCGACGGGTTCGTATGTGCCCGAACGCATCGTGACCAACGAAGACTTGGCGGCGCTGGGTTGCGACAGCGAATGGATCGTTCGCCGAACCGGAATCCATGAACGTCGCCGTGCCGCCGACGATCAAGCGACGAGCGATCTTTGTTACGAAGCGTCCGTCCGATGCATGGCCCAGGCCGGCGTGACGGCCGATGACATCGACTTGATCATCGTCGCCACCATCACCCCCGATCATCCGACGCCTTCGACGGCGTGTCACCTGCAGCGACGACTCGGTGCCACCGCACCGGCAATGGACGTCAACGCCGCCTGTGCCGGGTTCATGTACGGTCTGATCACAGCGTCACAGTTTATCGCCGCTGGAAACAGCAAGTGCGTGCTGGTGGTCGGCGCAGATTTGATGAGCCGAACCGTCGACCCAGATGACAAAAAAACTTATCCGTTGTTCGGTGATGCTGCCGGTGCCGCACTGCTGGTGGCGGACGAATCGAATCCTCAAGGCATCCTGTCTTACCAAGTCGGCAGCGAAGGCTGTGGCGGCGACATGCTCTGCATTCCGGCCGGTGGCACTCGCACCGCATTGACGCCGCAAACGATCGCCGAAGGACTGCAATACTTGACAATGGACGGTCGCAACGTTTTCAAATGGGCGGTACGCGTATTTGACGAGAGTGCAAAAGACGTGCTTGCCGATGCCGGTATCGACTCGAAAGACCTGGATATGGTGATTCTTCACCAGGCCAACCAGCGGATCATCGACTCAGCCGTTTCTGATCTAGACGTTGCACCAGAGAAAGTGTTTGTCAACTTGAACCGCTACGGCAACACATCGGGAGCGAGTATCCCGCTTGCACTCGACGAAGCGGTCCGTGGTGGTCGAATCAAATCGGGCGACCTGGTTCTGCTGTGTGGTTTCGGCGCCGGCCTGGCCTGGGGCACCGCACTGATGCGTTGGTAGAAGCCCGCTAAAACAAAGGGGTCTGACCCGAATGGCACTGCCGCTTGGTATCAAATGATTTACGTTCACGCGGCGCTGCCCAGTTGAACTTGATAGGCGGCGCGTGGGGCGGTCAATAGCTTGAGAACTTTCGGCCTGCGTTTATTCGCTCGCGGTTCGATGCGGCCTTCGCGATGACCCACGAGCTCGTCGAGTGGCTGAGCTTGCCCAAGTTCGACCAATGAATCATTCACGCCCCGTGCGCCGCAGAGCAGCCACGATGTTCCCAGCAGAACCATGCTCCGAGTAAAGCTCATCGACCGAACGTCGCGGGAGCCGTCGATGCCACTTTGCAACATTTTCAATCGAGTTAAGTTGTAGGCCAGCAGGCACGACCACAATTCCGTCCGAACCATTGGCGGTGTTTTCGCTCGCAAGATGTCCATTCCCAACGAGCACTTGATTGAGCGAATATCTAATTCAACCAGCCAACGACTCTGATAGACCGAACCGATCCAAGTATCGGTATAGACTCGGTGATCGACGATGGTGGTAGCAATCGTAAATCCTTCCGGACGAAAACCTGGTTCGTCTACTTTGATGTCGACCAAGCGGACTTCAACTTGCTTTGGCATCAACGCATATTCTTCTCGGCTCATCCATGTTGGACGCTGCGGCCTGGGCCAAACAACCTTTCGCTGACCTTTGCAAATTCGCACGGCGTCCTCAGGGTGGTCATCACGTTTGTGATGATTCTTCATCACCACTTCGACGCCGCGAGCCTGGCACATCGCCAGCAACCAGTAAGTGCAGTAGTAGGAATCAGCCACCAACACGTCACCGGGGCCAAGTGAATCAATCATCTGTCGAAGCAATGCCGTCTCGCCGGTCTCTTTGCCACAGTAGGGTGCGATCGCTAGATCCACCAGCATTCCCGTCGCCATCGAAACCAATGAAACACATCGCAGCAGGGGAAAGCCGAGGCCCTCTTCTTGCGAAGGATTTTGCGGATACTCTTTTTGGTTCTCCGGCGTATCAGCAGCGTCGACCGTGAACCCATCAACCATCAAAACGCGGCCCGCGAGAGGCTTGGATTTAACGTCGGCGATCGCTCTTGGCGTGAGCATCGCTTCAGCTTGCTCGTCATCGAGCGGTTCGGCAAGGTCGCTCGATTTTTCGGCACGCTGTGCGATGGTACGGACTAAGTGCGCGACGAGCTCATCGGAGATTTTCTGCCTTGCTCGACAATACGCGCCGCTGTTGGTGTCATCAACGACCCGGCCTTGAGCAGCCCACCACGCAGCGATTCGTGTCACGGCGGCGTTGCAGCTTCGCTGCTCATCTTTGAACAACGCCTGCGAGAGCAACGCCCACAGCACCAGCGCGGGTGTGTAAACGGCATCGTCGTCGCAAGAGAAATCGACATCAAAGAGTTCAAACGCCTCATCGAACACGGATTGATCAATCACATCACTGAGCGGAAGCGATGAATCTTGCAGCATCGAATCGCTGAAGATGCGAAATGACGATGCGTCACGCGGAAACTTGGAGTAAAACGACATGGGCCTTCCCTGACCAAAGTTTTCATACACCAAACGCCAGGGAAGGCCACGTCGATGCGAATGATACAGGCAGACTGGTCCACGTCGGAACAGGAAAAATGTTCGCACTGACAAAAATTCAATTTTCACAAACGCGTCGCCTTCGCGGTTCTTAATGCTGCGCCAAAAACGTCAGAAGCCAGCGGCAGTGCCATTCAGTCCTGACACCTTTCCTTGTTCAGCTTTCGACGCTCGCGGTGGAGAGTGTTTCGATTCAATGCATGTCGATTGGCCTGTTTCGCGATCAGGTTTCAGTTGTGGAGGAATCAAAAATCTTCAAGAATAGCAAGTTACCCGCTGCGATCCGACTAGCTGCCACTTGCCAGATATCGTAGGACTGCCAACGCAGGGCCGAAATCGACCTTTTAAAATCGCCTTCACAGGTATCGACACCAAAGCATTTTATTGGCCTTCGAGTTTCCCTCCGCGTGCCAAGCGGACAAGGCGAAACTCGGTTGCTCGCCCACATCACAAAAATGTCCAAAGCTATGAACCGCCAATCCAAATTTGCAAGCATTTACAACAACCACGAATGGGGAAGCACTTCGCGAAGCGGGCCCGGTTCCGAGCCTTTTCGACTAAAAGAGTACGTGGACTGTTTGGAGAAAGTGGTGGCGCGAGAAGAAATCCAATCCGTTGTTGATATTGGCTGCGGCGACTGGAGTTTTTCTAGAAACATTGACTGGTCGCGTGTTGACTACACCGGCGTCGACATCGTTCCGTCGCTATCGGAAGAACTCAATCGTGAACACGGAGGCGATAAGATACGATTCGCTTGCGCGGATCTGACCAGTGACGAATTGCCGTCTGCCGATCTGTGCATTTGCAAAGACGTGCTCCAGCATTTGTCGAACGAGTCGGTGCAAAAATTTTTGTCGGGCAATCTCAATCGCTATCGTTACGCATTGTTGACCAATGACTATCGCAAAATGAAACGCAGTCGATTGAATTTTCTTGGGAAAATGCGAGAGTTCCAAGAGCCGAATTCAGAAACAACCGATGGAGGATCTCGACCGATCCGGTTGACCGAAGCCCCCTTCAATTTGCCAGCCGAGCAGCTTGTCCTTTTTGATATGCAAATTGGACGGACACTATTTACCAAAGAGACTCTACTTTGGACCCGAGAGTAAAGTTGCCACCGAATCTGGCGGTGCATCCCCTTTTTTTACGTGTGCCGCGCGAAGCTGTCGCGAGATTTTACTTCCCAAATACAGCATCGCTCACCTGTTTTTTAGCACCGGCGAACACCGGCAAAACTGTCGCCGCAATGGTTGCAAGGACGTGTTGGCGGACATGACCAACCTGGGTCACTCTGACGCCGTGGTCGACGAATTTCAGTTGCACCACACCATTGGCAAGGAAAAGGACAGGCAAGTGGCAACAAATTTTGGAGCAGTTCGCTTCTTTTCGCATCGCTGAATGTTTCGCTGACCGATCGTCGGGGGTTCCGGAGATGCCGTCGGTGCCAAAACTCAGCGGCAGCGTGCGGGATTCCTGTTGGCCTTGGTCGGTGAAGGTGAAACGGGTCTCGCGGCCCAGCGGGTCGACGATGCCGGTTTGGTTGCCCCGTTCGTCGTAGTGATAGGCGTAGTGAGGTCTTTGGCTTACGTCTTGAGGGTTGACGTAATCGAGGCTGACTCCTTCGAGTCGGTCGTCGGCGTCGTAGTGGTACAGCGGCCCTTCGTGTGCTTCGCACAAAAGGGGGCGGACACTTATTTTTCGTTCATCCCAAACAGCCCGCATGCGTCTAGGATTTCTCGCCCGGAACGCCGCTCGTTCACGCCGGCCGTGATTTTATCGAGCGGCAGTGTTACCGTTGCGTCGCCTCGGATGATCGCATCAGCGAAGTGAACTCCGGCCACCGCAGCGGGAACGTACGAGGCAGCTAAGGGTGTCCCCGGATCGATCCCGCCGATCTGTAACTCCGCGGGGTACGCACCAGTTATCGGCGTCCCCATACGCACATCCACCGGCCCGGTCGTTCGGGGCAATCGCAAATTGGTATGCCAACCCGCAACCGAACGAAGCATCGCGGCCGGGTCAAGCGACACCAACACCGCGCGACGTGAAGCCTGGTTCCATCGCAACACCGCGCGGACCAGCAATTCGGCCGTGACGGTTTCTTCGCCGGATCGAAAAGCACTGGGCGACACGATGACGGCCAGATACTTCGCTGATTTGAGAGCGTTTCCAAGCGTATCAACCTGCGTGGCGCCCGAATCGATTTCGTAAACCAGGTCGGCCAATTCGTTCGCACCGATTGCGTCGACGATGACCGGATCACAACCGACTCGTTCCCAGATCCGCGGCATCGAGGCCGTGCAATCACCAACGCTCCAAACGACGTTGGCATGTTTACGCACATCTCCCAACGTTGCCGAGATGTTGCCGTCCCGAGCGATCGCGGCGCGAAGGGCTGCTTGGGTCGGCGTTTCGTCCACCGTCAATTCGATTCGGCCGGTGCGAAGCAAGCCTGCCAAGTCGCGAGCTTCGGAAAGCGAAACCTGGGACGCCGCCAACCGTACGACGCCGCTCGGGGGCGGCATCACGGCTTCGCGTGCGATCGGATTCGGTTCCACGGCCGCAGCAAACGCCTGCGACGCGATCGAACACGCGACGTTCAGCTCACCGTCTTTGTCGACGAGGAGATCGTCACAATGAAGCGGGCAGAACGGACAGACGATGGCGAGAGGATTCACGACGCTTCGGGCTCTCGACGAGAAAGTTCCTTCACCGCGTCGACGAGGGCGATCGCATGTTCCACCGGAGTTTCTTTGAGCACGCCGTGTCCGAGGTTGAAGATGTGACCCGGCCGGCCACCGGCTTGACCGAGCACGTCGGCGACACGAACGCGAATGACATCGGGATTGGCCAACAAGACCGACGGATCGAGGTTGCCTTGAACGGCACAGTCGTGACCGATGCGCTGCCAGGCCGTATCGAGTCCGATCCGCCAATCGACGCCGACGACGGTGCGACGATCGCCTCGCAACAACGGCAATAATTCGGGATTGCCGGTTGCAAAGTTGATCACCGGAACACCGGGCGAAATGCCCGCAATGATCTGTTTCATCCACGGCAAAACGAACTTTACGTAATCGGTCGGCGAAAGGCACCCCGCCCAACTGTCAAACAACTGAACACACTGGGCGCCGGCATCGATTTGATGATTCAAATAAACTGTGATCGCGCCGGACAATTTCTCCATCAAGGCATTCCACGCGCCGAAGTCGGTTTGCATCAACCGTTTCGTGTTGGTGTATTGCCGGCTGCCGCCACCTTCGATCGCGTAACTGGCCAAGGTGAATGGCGAACCGGCGAAGCCGATTAGAGGAATCGTTTCCGGCAAATCGGCTCGCGTTTGTCGGACGGTTTCATAGACAAAATCGAGCTGCTGTGGATCGTCGAGTTCCTTGACGCGGGCCAGATCGTCGGCTTCGCGAATCGGATTGTGGATCACCGGCCCGTCACCGGCAACGAACTCCAAATCGAAACCCATCGGCACCAAAATCGGCAGCAGATCGGAAAAGATGATCGCCGCATCGACTTTCAATCGATCGACCGCCGTACACATGATTTCGCTGCACAGCGTCGGATTGGCGCACAGTTCCAAGAATGATTGCTTGGCGCGGACTTCCCGGTATTCCGCCATGTAGCGACCGGCTTGGCGCATCAACCACACCGGCGTCCGCTCGGTCGCTTCGCCGCGACATGCTCGCATGAATAGACTCTGGTCAGAAACGTGCGGCACAGGTTGGCTCCGGTATTGGGGGGAAGTTGAAAATAGCCGACGTTTCGATGCCACCATCGCTTCGCAGCGTGCGGCCGATTCCGTCACCAAGTGTCCCATTTTGGGATGACTCGGTTCAAAATCGACGTGGATATCGCACTCTTCGAGCATCTGAGATGTCGTCGGACCGATGGACGAAATGACGGTTCGATGCAGTCCGGCACGCAGCGGTTCGACCAAATCCAATTGCTCGGCCATGCGAAGCATGTTGACGACTTGGTGGGCGCTGGTCAGCAGCAGCATGTCGCGCTCGCCCGCGGCGATGGCGCGGACGTTCGCTTCCAACGGCGCGACGTCTTCGGGGAACTCCCATCCGTATACGCGAACCGGTTCAACGGTGGCCCCACGGGCTTCCAAACCGGCGACCAAAGATGCGTTGGTAATGCCGTACTCTTGCAATCCCACGACTTGATTGGCGACCGGAACGTGGGCGTCGATCGTCTGCAGCAATTCACGCCACGTGTTGGGCTCGGGGACTCGATGCGTCGACGTCAAACCAAACTCACGCATCGCGGCAGCCGGTTTCGGGCCGCGGCAAATCGTGATCACGTCGGACAACGAATCGAGAAATCGCTGCTGGTCCAGATGCCGTTCGATCGCCTTCAGCAGGTAACGAAACCCGACGCCGGTCATGAGGATTACGATGTTGATGTCGCCAGTGATCACGCGGTAGGCAAAGTCGATCGCGCCACGATTGGGCTCGATCGGCACCTCTCGCATCGACGGGCTGACGTGCGCGGTGCCGCCACAGCGACGAATCATGCGATTCATGTCGGCAGCTCGACGGCTTTCCAGGGCCGCGATTTGGAGTCCGCTAAAGTCGGCATCAGCCTTGGGCATCGTGTCGCACGCATCGAGGGGGTCGGGGGCAGGAACGGTCCAGCATTGTAGGGAATTCCAAGAAAGTTACGATTGTGGCTCGGAAAGCCGTTTTCGAGCTTCCACTTTCGACCATTTCACTCCCTCAACCCTCGTCAACCATGCCCCGCCAACAGATCCGCAGCCCCAAACCGAACGTGGATTTAACGGCCGTGTTTCGAGAAATCGAGCAACTTCCTGAGTCGCTTAGCAGCCAAACGATGTTCGGCAACGACCTGCCGCTGGAAATCGAAGTGGGTTCGGGGAAGGGGCTGTTCATGGCGACCGAGTCCGCCGCACACCCGAAACACAATTTTCTGGGCGTCGAAATCATCGGCAAGTACGCCTCGCATGCGGCCGGCCGATTACGGAAGGCTGGCGTCACCAATGCAATCATGATCAGCGGGAATGCCGAACCGTTGTTCGAGAAGAAAATTGCGGCCGAGAGCTTGGAAGCCGTCCACGTGTACTTCCCCGATCCCTGGTGGAAAAAAAAGCATCGCAAACGACGTGTCGTGAACACCACCAGCGTTCAAAACTTTTCGAAAGCTCTTCGCGTTGGCGGGCGTTTCCACTTCTGGACCGACGTGCTGGATTACTTCGAACAAACGATCGAGTTGATCGCGGAAATCGCACCCGAGTTTGGCGTGCCGATTCCGGAAGAGGAAGTCGAGGCGACCCACGACCTGGACTACCGCACCCACTTTGAACGCCGCAGCATCCAGCAGCACATCCCGGTCTATCGCGTGCGATACGAAAAACGATCGGCCCAGCCAACCGTACCAAAAGCAACGACCTAAAACAGTTTCGACACGTCGCTGGTCAATTTACCGGCCTGATGGCTCAGTGCGGCGTTCAGCAATTCGATCGCCACGCGCGATTCCAGCGTCACACCCGCTCGCACGCCGACGCATGGATCATGGCGACCTTTTTCCAGTTCGAAATCGATCTCTTCCAAGTTTTTCCGTACTGACTTCTGAGCGATGTTGATCGTTGACGTGGGCTTAAAACCGACTCGCAACACCAATGGCATTCCGGTCGTCATTCCGCCCAGCAAACCACCGTGCGTGTTGCTAGTGTAGCCCTTCGATCGAATCGGATCATTGTTCTGGCTGCCCACACGCTCGATGACATCGATCCCGGAACCGACTTCGCACGATTGAACCGCGTTGAGTCCACCGAGCGCACCCATCAACCGCACCTTCAGGCTTTGATAGAGCGGATCGCCCAACAGCGGCGGCACATTTACCGCAACCACTTCGACAGCCGCGCCAAGCGAATCACCGCGTTTTCGAGTCTCCTTGATCAAATCGGCCGCTTCGTCGGCAAAGTCCTTGTCGATTGACGAGATCTCTGCGGCGGCGAGTTCCGCAAGCGTGGATTCGATTTGTTCCCGGCCGATCCGAGGCGTCGGGGACGCATTGAACCGATCGGCCAGGCTTTGCTTTGCCTTCAGTGAACCGACTTGCGAGATCGACGACAAAATGACCGTGCCAAACTTTTCTTGCAGCAATAGGCGGGCGATCGAGCCACCGATGACGTCCGTGATCGTGGCTCGGTAACTCGATCGACCGCCACCGCGGACATCGACGAACCCGGCCGACTTGTGAAACTTGACCAGATCGGTGTGACCCGGTCGGACCTCGCCCGTTGGGCCAGCGAACTGGGTGTAGTCGCCGGATTTCTTGCTCGTCGAAAGTACGATCGCCGCGATCGGTTCGCCCGTCGTGTAACCCTCTTCGAACCCTTCGGTTTCGAACGTGCCGCCGTCCACGGTTGCTGACAACGACGATCCGCCCAACAGTTTTTCATGGTCGTCCTGGTACAGTCCTGACAAGAAAATGACTTTGTCTTTTTCATTTCGAGGCGTGCCATGTTTGTTTCCGCCCGGGCGGCGACGATCCAAGAACGCTTGCACGTCGGATCGCCGGATGTATTGTCCTGGCGGGCAACCCATCACGATCGTCGTCACGGCCGGCCCGTGTGATTCGCCGGCGCCGGCGACGCTGTAGAACGGCCCGCCAAGAATTTCCATCGATGTCAGTTCCTCGAAGTAAGTTTGTCCAGAGCTTCCTATCAAACCTTACTTCAGGTCATCCAGCAATCGGCCGACATACTCGCCACCCCGTTTGGGCGAAAGTTTGGTCTTCCGAGGCAATTCGACCAAGCGAGACTTTTCGTCCGCATCCAAATGGGCGTTCATGTCCAGGACGTTCAACGCCGCGATCGGTGCGTAGGAACCGAACTTGTTGACATCGGACAGCTGCGTCAAACGCTCGATTACGATTTCACGATGATCGGGCGACGCCACTAGCCCGTCACAGGCCGCGATTGCGACACTGGGTGATTCGTCGGCCATCGCTTTGACCAACGCCGAATTTCGATCGGGGCTGGACGGTCGCAGCGACAACCCGCGAACTGCCCACCAACGAACGATCGAATCTTCGTCCGCTGCCAAGCTGACCAATTTTTCGGTTGGCAAACCACCCTCGATGTCCAATGCATCAAAAGCCAACGGGACCAGACTCTTAAAGTCGACGTGTTCCATCGCCCAAGTCCTTGGCGCCGTGTCACCGGCAAGTCGGTGCATTTCAGCTTCGGGAACGAGTCCCACATCGCCCATCGAAATCATCCAGTCTTTGATCGCGTTTCGCATCTGGGTCACGCGAGCGGCATGTTCGGGAAGAGTCGCGATGTTCACGGTTTCGTCCGGATCGCTTTCCAGGTCGAACATTTCCTCCACCGGCTTGGCCTTCCAAAATTTCGCTTGCACTTCATTCAGTTCGCCGGCATCAAACATGCGTTTCCAAACCGCAGTCGTCGGCGTCTCGAACATGTACGCGACATGCTTTAAGTACGGTCGCTCAGGATAGAAATGACGCATATAGACGTAACGGCCATCGGTACACGATCGAACCATGTCAATACGCTCGTCCATACGGCCGCGGAAACCGAACACATACGGTTTCGCGGGTCCATTTTTAGGACCGGCGAACGCGACGCCTTGCATATTGCTTGGGATTTCGCCACCGGCCAAACTGATCGCTGTCGGCGCCAAGTCGACAAACGAAATCAATCGTTCAGATACGCCGCCGGACAAATAGTACTCCGGTGCAAGGTCTTGATATTTCTCAGGCACGTGCAGCACCATTGGCACTCTCAGCCCCGAATCGAACGGCCATCGCTTGCTGCGCGGCATGCCGGAACCGTGGTCACCGTAATAAAACACGATGGTCGAATCGGTCAAACCGTCGGCTTCGAGTTGCTTCAAAACCCGTCCAACATCGCCATCCATTTGCGTAACTTTGTCGTAATACTGTGCCCAGTCACGACGAACTTCGGGGGTGTCGGGATGGTACGACGGCAGCACCGCTTTGGCAGGATCGTGGACTGGCGTGTGCGGCCGAACGCGGATCTTGCTCTCGTGGCTAACCGTGAAGTTAAAGATCGAAAAGAAAGGAGTTTCCTTGTCGGGACGATTTCGCCAATGCGCCTTACCGTTGGACTGGTGCCATCCGGCTTCATCGGACGCGAAGTTGTAGTCGGTCTTGCTGTTGTTGGTGCAGTAGTATCCGGCTTGGCGTAAAACTTGCGGATACAACTTCATTCCTTCCGGAAGCTTCACCCCGCTACGCATGTGTTCGCCGCCCAGTGCCGGTGCGTACATCCCACTGATGATGGTGGTTCGTGCCGGGGCACAAACCGGCGCATTGGACCAACATGTTCGGTACCGCATCGACTTGGCCGCGAATGCGTCAATGTTTGGCGTGTCGGCGTAACTATCGCCATAGCAACCCACCTCTGGCCCGTTGTCTTCGCTGGTGATCCACAAAATATTGGGCCGATCGGCGGCATGGGCTTGAGAGATCGCGACCAGCAGGATCGCGAACGCTTGGAAAATCGGTTTCATGGCGGGGCCGTTTCAGGAGGATCGAAGTTCATTCGTCAGGGGGGAGTCTCGCACGGAGAATCCTCCCCAATGTAATCGATCACACGACGTGAAATGAGCAAGGGTTTCGTTTACGATGGTCAGCCTCTCCCCATCACTGTTTTCAGGAACCCGCCATGTCAGATAACCAATCCGCTAGCCAACCCTCCCGTCGGCAATTCATTCAAGCCGGTGCCGCAGTCGCCACTGTCGGAGCCGCCGTTGCCAAGCCCGCTTCATCCCACGCTGCTGATGCGAACAGCAAACTTCGAATCGGATTCATCGGCCCGGGGGGGCGAGGATTCGGAGCACACGTCAAGACGCTGGCAAAACTGCAAGTCGAAGGCCGAGCCATTGAATTGGTCGCCGTCTGCGACGTCTACAGCGAGCACCGTGACAAAGCCGCCAAGCACATCGAAAAAGAAACGGGCGTCGCGCCGACGAAGTACGAAGACTATCTCGACATGATCGCGATGGAAGATTTGGATGCTGTTTGCATCGGCACGCCGGATCACTGGCACGCCAAGCAAACGATCGACTCGCTCAACGCAGGCCTTCACGTCTATTGTGAAAAGCCGATGACGAAAACGGTCGAGGAAGCGATTGATGTGATGAACACGTGGAAGAAAACCGGTCAGGTGATGCAGGTCGGCGTCCAGTCGACCAGTTTGCCGGTTTGGAACCAAGTCAATCAATTGCTGACCAGCGGCAAGCTCGGAAAGGTCTTGATGTACCAGACCGAGTACTTCCGCAATTCGGCCCAGGGTCAATGGCGGTACTACAAGTTGGAACCGCAAATGAACCCGACCAACATCAATTGGAAAAAATGGCTGGGCGTCGAAGAAGGCTTGGCAGAGCACCAAGACTTTGACCGCGAAGTCTACAAGCAGTGGCGTCGTTTCTGGCCATTTGGATCGGGCATGTTCACGGACTTGTTCGTCCACCGCACGACGTCGATGTTGAAGGCAACCGGATTGCGTTTCCCCGGTCGCGTCGTCGGCGCGGGCGGGATTTATGTGGAATACGATGGACGCGAAGTTCCTGATGTCGCGACCGTGGTTGCCGATTTCAACGAAGGCGTCCAAGGCTTGGTCACCGCCACGATGGCTTGCCAGGAAACGCCGATCAAACAATCGATTCGAGGCCACTTTGGAACGTTCGAATTTGGTAACGGCGAACAGTTCGACGGGTTCGATTTCATTCCCGAACGATCTCAAGTGACTCGCGACAGCAAGCTGAAGGCCGAACGCATCGCAACGGAAAAAGTCGGCGATACGACGTACGCGCACTTCGCCAACTGGATCGACGCGATGGAAGCGAATGACCCGGCGATGTGCAACAACGACCCGTTGCTGGGTGCGGCCGCGATTGCGACGGTGATCCTGGGTGCCAAGAGTTATCGCGAAGGCAAAGCGTACATGATCGACCCGACGGAATTGACCGTTCGCGAAGCCGATGCAACTTGGGCCAAGCAATGGGAAGAACGTTCGAAAAAGCGAATGCCGGCCAAGCACATCTCCGGATGGACCGCCGGTGACACGGGAAGCACGCTGGAAGAACCCGATTACATGAAATTGGGCGGACCGTGGATCGACGGGAAAGACCCGGCGTCGTAACGGTTTTGACCACGCTGCTCGATCGACAACTACGGTCGGTTGGGCGGCGTTTGTTTCATGTGAGCGTATCCCTTCGTCGTCATCATTCGCCCGCGCCGGGTACGCACGATCAATTCGCTGCGAAGCAGGAACGGTTCGACTTCGTCTTCCAGCGTATCGCCGCTGACGTTCATCGTGTGTGCGATCGCCTCGAGTCCCGCCGGACCGCCGACAAAGACTCGCATCAGCGTATCCAGATATCCTCGGTCCTGTTTATCCAGCCCAAGCGTGTCGATCCCGATCATGTCCAGCGCCGCAGTCGCGATCGGCCCGGTGACTTTTCCCTCAGCCTTGCTTTGCGAGTAGTCACGAACCCAGAGCAGGCGGTTGTTCGCCAACCGCGGCGTGCGACGACTGCGGGCGGCGATCACCGCGGCCGAGTCATCGTCGATCGGCATATTCAACTTGACCGAATTGCGACGCACGATCTCACACAACTCTTGATCCGCATACCAACCTAAGTGTTCACGGATTTGAAAACGGT
This sequence comes from Rubripirellula tenax, assembly GCF_007860125.1. NCBI lineage: Bacteria > Pseudomonadati > Planctomycetota > Planctomycetia > Pirellulales > Pirellulaceae > Rubripirellula > Rubripirellula tenax. The sequence continues at coordinate 149,967 of NZ_SJPW01000004.1, read as the reverse complement.
CTCGCAGCGGCGCGCTCAGCATCCCCGCACGCGTCGTCGCGCCGATCAATGTGAACGGACGCAGTTCATAGTTCAGCGTCCGCGCGCTGACGCCTTCGCCCAGGACGATATCGATCCGAAAGTCTTCCATCGCGGTATAAAGATATTCTTCGACTGCTTTGGGGATGCGGTGAATTTCATCGATGAACAAGACGCTGCCTTCGGACAGATTCGTCAGATACGGCAGCAGATCCTTTGGCGCCTTCATTCCCGCGCCGTTTGCCATTTGCACCGACGTCCCCATTTCCGCCGGGATCACCGTCGCGAAGGTCGTCTTGCCCAGCCCCGGCGGTCCGTCGAACAGAATGTGCCCGAGCGGCTCGCCGCGTTTCTGGGCGGCTTCGATGGCGATCTTCAACCGTTCGATCACATCCCGCTGGCCAACCATTTCATCCATACGGCGCGGACGCAGCGACGTGTCGGGCTCGCGCGGCAACTCCTCTGCGACTGAGGTCTCGGGATCTGATTGTTGGTAGACTGCTTCACGTGCCATCGAGTGTTCACTCCCTTGTTCGATTCGTGCGACGCTGTTCACTTACCGCGACACAGCCAAACTTTACCGTTTCCCCCAGTCTACGCGAACCTCAAACGCGATGAATTTAGCAGTTGGCAAAACCACCGACGCTCATTGGCGAGGATTCACGCCAATGGCCGACTTCGACCCAATCGTCGTTCGCAAAGCCGACGGTTGCTGGCTGACCACGACCGACGGCAGACGTCTCTTTGACGGCGTTTCCAGCCTTTGGTGCAACGTCCACGGACACCGGCATCCCAAAATCGACGCCGCGATCCGTGACCAACTCGACCGTGTCGCCCACGTGACGACGCTGGGAATGTCGGCCGAGACGACCGAAATCTTGGCCACTCGGTTGGCCGAAGTCACCCCCGGCGACCTTGCCCACACATTTTTTAGCAGTGACGGGGCATCGGCGGTCGAAGCGGCACTGAAGATGGCGTTCCAGTATTGGCGGCAAACGCCCATGCCGCAGCCCGAAAAGACTCAATTCCTGGCCCTCGGCGGAGCCTACCACGGCGACACGACCGGCGCGGTGTCGCTGGGCGGCATCGAGTACTTTCACCAACTTTTTGCACCGATCCTGTTTTCGCCCATCCGCGGCCCCGTTCCGTGTACCTATCGAGTCCCCGAGGAGGTTGATCCCCTGGAATTCTATCTCAGCCAATTCCGAGAACTGTTGCACGACCACCATCACCAGCTTGCCGCCGTCGTCATGGAACCGCTGGTGCAGGGCGCCGCCGGCATGATCACGCACCCCGTCGGTCTGTTGTCGGCCGTTCGCGAACTGTGCGACGAGTTCAACGTGCTGATGGTCGTCGACGAAGTGGCAACGGGATTCGGACGCACCGGGCGCCTATTCGCATGCGAACACGAATCGGTGACTCCCGATATTTTGTGCTTGGGCAAAGGATTGACCGGCGGCTATTTACCGATGGCCGCGACGATTGCTCGACCTCATGTTTTTGATGCGTTCCTGGCGCCGGCCACAGACTCGAAACAGTTTTTTCATGGGCACACGTTCAGCGGCAACCCTTTGGCCGCCGCTGCGGCAATTGCGTCGATCGAACTGTTCGACGAAACCGACTTGGTCGCTTCCGTCGATCAAAAAGCGAATCATTTGCGGAAGCGTTTGTCGGGACTCTTGAACCACCCCAACGTCGGCGACATTCGCGGCCGAGGATTGATGGTGGGAATCGAGATCGTGGCTGATCGAGAAACAAAAACACCGTTTGACTCGAATCGACAAATAGGCCGCAACGTCTGCCGAGCCGCGGTCGATCGCGGCGTCTGGGTTCGACCGTTGACCGATGTCATCGTCGCGATGCCACCGCTCGTGGCGACAATGGAAGAGCTTGACATCCTGGCGAGTGCGGTGATCGAATCGATCGAACAGGTTCTCGATCAACAGCCTTGAAGGGGCGAGAAAAACACATGCACGAAAACGATTCTGAACCCATCGACGTCAGCGACCCCGCGATCATCGCCAAGTACGAACCGTACCTGCGGATGCTCGCCCGGACCAACGCTCGCAAAGCCTATCAAGCCAAGGTTGGTGCATCCGACATGGTCCAGCAGGTCATGATGCAGGCCGTTCAGGGACTCGATGGATTTCGCGGCGGGACCGAAGCCGAGTTTCGTGGGTGGTTGCGTCAGATTCTGGCCCACCATCTGTGTCACCTCGATCGCGACATGCACCGCGACAAACGCGATGTTCGCCGCGAACAATCGATGGAACAAAAGCTGGCCCAAAGCTCGCTACGGCTGGAAGGCTTGCTCGCCGGCGATTCGCCCACGCCCAGCCAAAACGTGATGATCGGCGAACACATCGTAAAATTGTCCGATGCCGTCGAGCGATTGCCAGCCGCCCAAGCCGAAGCCATCCGGCTTCACTATCTCGAAGGCATGAAGTTGGCCGAAGTCGCCGAACAAATGGACAAGACAACCGGCGCTATCGCCGGCCTGATGCACCGAGGCATGAAGACGCTGCGAGAACAATTAGGCTAGCCCACCGCGTCGACCTTTACTGAAGAATGCCTTGAAAGAAACGAATGACGAAATAGATCCGGGAGGCCAAGCATGTGTACATCGACCAATATTACGGGTTCGGAATTCGACTCGATGGTTGATCGTGGTGCCTTCGATGGGCTCGGCCCTCGAAAAATGGAACTGATCCGAGGCGCGTTGCGCTTTATGAACCCGTCTGGACCCATTCACGATGACTACATCGACTTCCTGACACGCTGGTCAACCACGAACACCTCCGCGATTGACGCGACCATTCGCGTTCAATGCGGTTTCGTGTGCGACGACAATCGGCCTGAGCCGGATCTACTCTGGCTAAAGCCGCGGCGCTACGGGCGAACTCGCCCCACGGCCGATGACGTTCTGCTGCTGATCGAAGTTTCCGACAGCAGCCTGTCGTTGGATTTGCGGGAGAAAGCAGACATCTACGCCGAAAGTGGCGTCTCCGAATACTGGGTCGTTGACGTGCCGGCATCCCGAATCCACGTCATGACCGCCAGCGACGGAAAACATTACCGAAGTATTCGCGTCGTCGTCCCTCCCGATCCATTGGCACCCCAGTGCCGACCGCAAGCGATCTTGGATACCGCCGAACTGTTCGAAGTCACGTGACAATAAGCGTCAGGTTTCAGGAGTCCGTCCGCAGCGTTAAAACCATGGCTGCGTCCATCTTCCCCAGGCATTTGAACCTGGCCACCTGATACCCGAAACCCACTTCCATGATTCGAACCCGCTTTGCCCCTTCGCCGACCGGTTACCTTCACATCGGTGGCGTTCGATCGGCTTTGTTCAATTGGCTGCTCGCTCGGCAATCCGGTGGCCAATTCGTTTTGCGAATCGACGACACCGACGCGGGACGCAACGTGACCGAAGCACTGCAACCGATCTTGGACGGTTTCAAATGGCTTGGGATGGATTGGGACGAAGGTCCCGACGTTGGCGGACCTCACGAACCGTACTACCAATCTCAAAGAAGCGAATCGCACAAAGCCGCCGCCGAAGAGCTGTTGGCGTCCGGACACGCCTATCGCGACTATGCGCGACCCGAGGAACTGCAAGCCCTGCGTGAAGAAGCCGAAAAGAAGGGCGGTCGGTTCTTTTACGACCGACGTTGGATGGCGGCCGACGATGCGGCGGCAAAGGCTTTCGAAGCCGAAGGCCGAACGGCAACCGTGCGTTTGAAGATGCCACGCGAAGGCCAATGCATCATCGACGATCTTGTCCGTGGCGAAGTGGTTGTCGAATGGGCGACCGAACAGGATCACGTCATTCAACGTGCCGATGGCAGTTGCTTGTATCACTTGGCCACCGTCGTCGATGACCACGATCTAGAAATTACCCACGTCGTTCGCGCCGAAGAACACCTCCCCAACACGCCGCGGCAGATCTTCATTCTCGAATCGCTCGGCTACGAACGTCCCCAATACGCCCACCTGCCGTACGTCGCCGAGCCCGGTGGTTCAGCAAAACTGAGCAAACGGAAACTGGCCAAGTACGAAAAGAACAAAGACTTTGCCCAGCTGTTGGGCCAAGGTCGTGCGATCGCCGCGCGATGCAACATTCCGACCGAAGCCGACACGTTCAATCCGGTCATCATCGACTTCTATCGCGAGATCGGTTTCGACCCGGAAGCCATTTTGAACTACCTGCTGCTGCTGGGGTGGTCGCTTGACGGCGAAACGGAGAAATTCACTGTCGAGGAAATGATCAAGCACTTCACGCTCGAGCGAGTCAACAAGGCACCGGCATCGTTCGACCCTCGTAAATTGACGTCGTTTCAAGGTGACTACTTCGCGGCGTTGCCGACCGAAACGCGGCTGGCCCGAGTGCGGCCGTTCGCGAAGTCCGCGGGCTTGCTCGACGGCGACGGTGCCGATGAAAAGCTTCGCTTGATTGTCGAAGGCGCCGGCGACCGATTGAAGATGGCCGGAGACATCCTGAACTTCGATTACTGCTTTTCAGGCAACTTTGAATTCGACGAAAAGGCATTTCAAAAGCGAATCTGCAAACCGGAAAACGCCCGCGACTTGCTAGCCGGTTTCCGCGGCGCGATCCAAGACGGCTTGGCGTGGACCAGTTCCGAGGAAGCCGATTCCGCGGTTCATGGGTTCTGCGATGCGGCAGGCGTCGAACTGACGGACATCATTCACGCGCTTCGCGTCGCCGCGACGGGGACACCCGCCGGATTTGGGATGTTTGAAACGCTCGCAATTATCGGTTCTAAAGAGGTGGCGATCCGAATCGACCGAGCCCTGCAGGCGGCCGCGACAATGTGCACCGGCGCATAGCCGTTGCCGTCGTTATAAAATCAAAGGATCGATTTCCCGCTTTAAAGTGTTTGAATCATGAATATTTCTAGTCGCGGTCGTGAATTTGGACGCGAGGCGAGCCTCGCCGCCTTGGCCCTTTCGGTTTTAGGGTTTTCCGGATGTGGAATCCGACCGGAAAAACCGCTCGCGTTTGAGCCGAACCTGGTTCACACGATGAAGTACCAAATTCAAAAAGACGTATCGATGGACCAAGCGTCCAAAGATGCTTATTGGTTGGCGACAACGATGTTCGGTACGCCGACCGATCCGAAATTGCCTGATATGGTGGTTGCCGACGGAGACTTGGCGTCGATCGTTTCGATGGAAAATCTAACGCGAGCGTCTGGTCCGGCGGACGCCGAAGGTCGTGGCCTATTCCAAAAGCACTGCGTCGTCTGCCACGGCGTGACGGGCGACGGTCGCGGATCAACGGGCGCGATTCAAATGCCGTACCCACGCGATTATCGAATGGGCGTTTTTAAGTTCAAATCGACACCGCGCGGTGTTAAGCCGACCAAAGACGACCTCGCCAAACTGATCCGTCATGGCATCGGTGGCACGGCCATGGTCAAGATTCCGAGCTTGACCGAAGACGACATCAAGGCCTTGGTCGACTATGTCATCTACCTGTCTTGGCGAGGCGAACTTGAACGACAAGCTGTCGATGGTGCCATGTTCGATGGCATCATCGAAGACGGTGGCCGAATCATCAATTCGGAATTCGCCGAAAAGCTTCGGGGTGACGAATCGCTTCAAGCAGCGATGGAAGCGGCCGCCGATGCGGATGAAGACACCCTTGCCGAAGACGTCAAATCCGAATTGGCCATCTACGAACAATATGAAGAAGATTGGGAATATGCCGAAGACTATGCCGGTGAGATCGGCGAAGCGTGGTTGGAATCGGACGAGGAAGTGCTAGAGGTTCCCCAGCCCCCGTCGGATCTGCCGTTGGCAGAAAACCAACAAGATGTCGTCAAGTTTTCGACCGGCAAGCAAGCCGAAGCGTTCAAGGCATCGGTTGAACGAGGCCAGAAGCTGTTCGTCGGAAAGCTGGCCGCTTGCAACAAATGCCACGGCGATGATGGCCTCGGGAACGGCCAGACGACCGACTACGACGACTGGACCAAGGACTGGACGACGCGAGTTGGGTTGAAACCCGAAGATCGCGACGCATTGATACCAATGATGGCACGCGGAGCCCTGGAGCCCCGTAATGCCTTGCCGCGAAATTTTGCCGAAGGCATTTTCCGTGGCGGTTCGTCTTCGCAAGATCTGTATCGACGAATCACCCAAGGCATCGATGGAACTCCCATGCCCGCGGCCACATTTGTCGATGGTGAATTCGAACAGGACGACGTTTGGCACCTGATCAACTTCATCCGTTCGATCCAAACGCCCGAATCGGCGGCGATGTAACGACCCGTGTCTTTTGGCGCCCCGCGAAGGGTGGTCGGCGTTTCACGACGGATTCGCTAACCTTGATGCGTTCCTAAATGACCGCAACATGGAAGCGAATCCGATGACTGACTCTCCCGAACCCCGCGAATCTAAAAATTTTATCGAGCAAGCGATCGAAGCCGATGTGGCGTCGGGGCGTTTCGATGGCGTCTTCACCCGTTTCCCGCCGGAACCCAACGGGTACCTTCACATCGGACATGCGAAAAGCATCTGCCTGAATTTCGGTCTCGCCAAAACTTATGGCGGCACCTGTAATCTTCGCTTCGATGACACCAACCCCGTCAAAGAAGATGTGGAGTACGTCGATTCGATCATGGACGACATCCGCTGGCTGGGGTTCGAGTGGGACAACCTGCACTATGCCAGCGACTATTTCGACCAACTCTACGCATGGGCCGAAAAGCTGATCACCGAAGGCCACGCCTACGTGTGTGATCTGTCCGCCGACGAAACTCGTGAGTATCGAGGATCGCTGACCGCACCGGGACGCAACAGCCCGCACCGCGATCGCACAGTCGACGAGAACCTGAAGCTGTTTCGTGGAATGCGTGCCGGAGAGTTTCCGGACGGCGCCCGCACGCTGCGAGCGAAAATCGACATGGCTTCGCCGAATATCAATCTGCGAGATCCGGTGATGTATCGAATTCTTCGCGCGACACACCATCGCACCGGAGACAAGTGGTGCATCTATCCAACCTACGATTGGACCCACGGGCAAAGCGATTCGATCGAAGGCATTTCGTTTTCAATTTGCACGCTTGAATTCGAAAACCACCGCCCGCTATACAACTGGTACTGCGAGAAGCTGGGCATTCACCATCCGCGGCAAATCGAGTTCGCGAAACTGAAGCTAAGCACGCTAATGATGGGCAAACGTCATATGTTGCGAATGGTCAAAGAAGGACTCGTCAGCGGCTGGGATGACCCACGCATGCCGACCATTCGCGGTTACCGTCGTCGCGGCTATACCCCCGAATCGATTCGCGACTTTTGTGCTGATATCGGCATCGCAAAGTTCCCCGGCACCATCGACGTGATCCGACTCGAAAATTCGGTTCGCGAACACTTGAACCAAGTCGCATCGCGGCGGATGGCGGTGCTGGATCCGTTGAAGTTGACGATCACGAACTGGCCAGCAGGGCACGTCGAGATGACGGAAGCGACAAACAATCCCGAAGACCCGTCCGCTGGCAATCGGCAATTGGCGTTCTCGGGTTCGATGTGGATCGAGCAGGAAGACTTTCGTGAGGAAGCACCCCGAAAATTCTTTCGCTTGAAGAAAGGCGGTTCGGTCCGCTTGCGTGCCGGATACATCATCGATTGTCATGATGTGGTGAAAGACAGCGAAGGAAACGTCATCGAAGTGCTTTGCACGTACGACCCGGAAACGAAATCCGGCGAAGATACATCCGGCCGCAAGGTAAAGGGCACGATCCACTGGGTCGATGCCAACCACGGCAAGGAGGTTGAAGTGCGACTGTATGACCGACTTTTCACCGTCGAAGACCCCAGCGTGGTCGACGAAGGGCAAACGTTCGTCGATCACTTGAATCCTGATTCATTGACGGTGATCAAGGCCCATGTCGAACCCGAATTGACCGAGTTGCCCGTCGGTGACCGGGTGCAGTTTGAACGGCTCGGCTACTTCATTGTTGATGAAGACAGCACTCCCGATAAGCGAGTCTTCAATCGCATCGTGACTCTGCGCGATACATGGGGCAAGATGGAAGCGAAGGGCAAGACCGAATAGCAGCCAACTTCGCTCATGTAGGGGACTTACGTCGGGACTCGCACCGATCGCAACTTCGGCGTTGTTTTCCTTTCGGCATCCGTCTCAATGAGACGGACCTGCGTACGAAGGTTGGTTGTGTGGTCCACAAAAAAGTGAGGGCGGGCGTTTCTCCAAACGCCCGCCCCCGCCGTCCTTGCTTTTTAGAGACGCCTGAACTCAGCTGTTGCTAAGTTCGGCTTCGCTCAATTCTTCGCTGTCATCCGAAGCAGCACCGCTGTCTGGTTCGACTGGTCCGGTGTAACCGCCAGCCGCCATGACTTTCTGTTTGATCTCTTCGGCAACGTCCGAGTTTTCGATCAAGAAGTTGCGAGCCTTTTCTTTGCCTTGACCCAAGTATGTCTCGCCGTACTTGAACCACGATCCGCTACGGTCGACTACTTTATGAGTTGTACCCAAGTCCAGCAAGTCGCCTTCGTAACTGATTCCGTTGGTGTGCATCATGTCGAACTCGGCAACGCGGAAAGGTGGCGCAACTTTGTTCTTGACGATCTTCACTTTGACGCGTTGGCCGACTTGTTCTTCGCCGTCTTTCAGTGCACCAATTCGGCGAACATCGATTCGGCATGAACAATAAAACTTCAATGCGCGACCACCCGGTGTTGTTTCGGGGCTGCCGAACATGACACCGATTTTCTCACGAATCTGGTTGATGAAAATCACCGTGCACTTGCTCTTCGAAATCGCACCGGTCAATTTTCGCATCGACTGGCTCATCAAACGAGCTTGAAGTCCGACGTGACTGTCGCCAATCTCGCCTTCGAGTTCTTTTTTGGGCACCAAAGCGGCAACCGAGTCGATGATGATTACGTCGACCGCGTTACTCTTGACCAGCATTTCGCAGATCTGCATTGCTTCTTCACCGCTGCTCGGTTGGCTGACCAGCAACGTGTCCAAATCGACGCCAATCTTCTTGGCCCAACTTGGGTCGAACGCATGTTCGGCATCAATGATGGCCGCGATGCCGCCCATCTTTTGAGCTTCCGCACCGATGTGCAGTGCCAGCGTCGTTTTTCCGCTGGATTCTGGTCCGAAGACTTCGATCATCCGCCCACGAGGCACGCCCTGGCCGCCCAGTGCCATGTCAAGCGACAGGCTGCCCGTCGGAATCCCTTCGATGTCCAAGTGATGCGATGCCCCCAACGGCATGATCGCGCCATCGCCGAACGCCTTGTCGATTTGCTCGAGCGTCGTTTTCAACCCCGGCTCGCGAGCCAAAATCTCCTTCAGTGCTGGATCAATTTTGGGTTTGCCCGACGTTGCTTTCTTTTTGGCTGCCATTCCATAGTCCCTTTGTCGCGAAAAATCGTGAAAAGCTGCCACCAATGGACTTGGTCACTCGGCCAAGCGATCAGTGAACGTGTTTATAGTACCGGTTGCTCAGCGGCTCGACAACTCAATCTGATGACGTTTCCTCACTGAACACTTCTAGTATCTGATGCGGCGTTGACACGTCTGGTCACGGCATCGGATTTCCGCCAAGAAAGTTCGTCATCCGGCGGCAAAGGCAATTGCCCATGTCGGGTGACTCGATCGAGTTCTTTGTATCGAATGGCGACCAATTCGCTGACTTCATCGAAAATTTCACGAACCGTGTCTTCGATGATTTTGTCGACGTCCGCTTCGCGAATTCGGGCTCCCAGATTGTGCGGTCGCTGAATCACGACCAATTCTTTCAATCGTCGTCGAAATAGGGCTTCGATTCGCCGGTCGTCGGAAATTTCGACATGATCGAACTCGTGCCGGACCAGTCGATCGTCCCAAAAACCTTCGATACGCGGCTTCGCACGAAACCAAATCACATGATTGGGCTCCCATCGCACTTGGCTGAATCGAACTCGAATGACAATTTTTCCGCCTCGAATACGCCAACTGGAATGGCTCTGAAAGTGATAGGCGATTCGATAGCGAGTCTCTGCCGAAACCCGGGGGCCTTGTGTGGACTCAAGCGACGGATCGCGGTCGCCAAATTCGAACGTCACACGCCCCGATTCAATCCGCTCGGCCAGAATCGGCGGTGGCGGCGGCAATGCCGATATGTCAAGCGAAGCGATTTCTTCGCCGAAAGCAGGGACGCACGAGCACGTGAGAATCGCTGCGAAGAATGCAAGCATGATGCGGCAAACGCCGGGGGGCACGCTCAATCGGGCTTTACACGCGAATCGACAGGTTGCTAACGATCGAGAGTCCGTCGCATTTCCAAACCGTCGACGGACGAGAATCTGTTTCGTCCGACATACCCCGAACAGGGAACCGACGATGGAATCGTGGTTATCCATGGCATCGCTTTTGTTGATCAGTCTGGCGCCGGGTGGCGATTCGAGCGGCCATGCGTCGCTTCGCCAAGAAGTCGACCTGATCGAATTGAATCACTTCGTCGACGATGAAGGACGTGAAGTGTTTCGCCAATTGGTCTTTTACGATTGGTCGAAAAGTCATCGTCGTTTTCACGTTCGAGCATGGCGATTGATCAAGCACGAAAATCAGCTTCCTTCGCGTCATTGGAACCCCGACCGTTACCAGTGTATGTGGCACGACGCGGGCTTGCTACGACAAGTTTCGGCGGCGCAGATGCGAGAGACGTGGACGCAAGAAGACCCCGAGCGAGTCAATCGAAAATTTTTGCCCGAAGATCAACGCTTGCCGCTGTTCCAACCAAGAATCGCTACTCGACCGGAATAGAGTCGGCTACGACTTCACCGACCCGGTCATGCGATCAAAGAAGTTTCTGGTGTGATCAAGCATGTCGTCGTAGGGGATCGCTTCGACGTCTTCACCGATCAATTCGATCTCCATCGGACCGTCGTAGCCATGCTTTGCCAGGGTTTCAAAAATGGTATGCAGGGGAACCGAACCCTCGCCCAGCAAACATCGGTTCATTTCGCCAATCGGCGAATGCCGGCCGTCACCGAACTGAACCAAATGCAAGTGCGGAATCACGTCGGGTAACCACCCCATCACTTCTTCGTCCATGCCGACGTGATACGTGTCGAGCACCAAGCCAAGGTTGGGGCTGCCGACACGTTCGATGATGTCGAGCGTCGACTGCAAATCGTTCACGAACGACCACTCATCGCCACAACCAGGATGGATCGGTTCGATCGACAAACGCACGCCAAAATCTTCGGCGACTGCGGCGATCTCTTGCAACGCATCACAAAACGTTCGCTTGACGTGATTGCGAATGTGATTATTCCGGCCACCCGCCAACACCACCAGCGTATCGGCTCGCAAGTTCGCCGCGTCACGCACCGCTGCGATCGCATCAATGACAGCGTCGTCAACGGCTCGTCCGTCGCTGCCGGTAAAGCCGCCGACCCACGAAAGGGAAGTCACCGACATCGACGCTTCGGCAAGCAATTCGATGGTTCGGTCGAGACCAAAATCTTCTAATTTCGGGCGCCAAATCCCGATCCCGTTGAATCCACGCGCCGCGTAAGCAGCGACATCTTCTTGAAAGCTCCAACGCAAGGTTGAAAGCTGATTGATTGCAAGCGTAGTCATCCGTGTGCTTGGTCTCACCGAAGAGAGAGTTGTCGTTCGCAAGTGAGGCGGCAGTATCGGCAGCAGGCGACGACTTGTAAAGCCAGATCAACAGAAAGTTTGCCCGCCGATTTGTCAGCATTGTTACTTCATGTGCGGCAAGCGTCGTCCTTGAAACTTTGCCGTGTTGAGTTGTTCGTTCAATTTTTCGATTTTCATAGGAACGATCGCAATGGTCATCAGGCATTGAGGATCAATTTCGCTGCTCGCTTTCCGCTTTGCTAGCTGTTCGACTTCCTCTTCCAGTGCCTCCAACCAAGCCGGAACATCCAAGCCGACGCCGGTCGGGTGCCTCGTCAACGCCTCTGAGTCGCTCTGCAGCAGGTCGAAGAAACGGCTCTCGCCACCTGTCGCTGCGCCTGCCTCCGCACCGACTTCTGCATCGACCATCGCCGGCCCAACGAGCGCTCGCATTCGATCGATCGTCATTGGTTGAACGAATCGTTCGGCGATTCGGTCGGCCACCGTCGGCATCCGCATGGCATACGTGTGTTGCAACTGCCGCAGCTTATCGACGTAGATGTCTGCTTCGCTTCCGATCCGATCACTTAGGCTTTTTCGCCACACTGTGGCCGCATTGTCGAGGCCACTGCGGACCAACACTTCATGTGCCCACATTACGGGCTTCAAATTCCAAGCGATGCGTTCGTAGCGAACTCGCAATCGCAAGAAATCCAAAAACATGTAGACGAGATCGCCGCGGTCACTTTGCGTCGTGGTGCTGTTGTAGTCCAAGTATTCTGCGTGATGGTCGATCAACGTTTCGTAGACCAGTGTGATCGGTCGTTCAACATCCTTCACTTCGATCACGCCGTTCTCCAAGTCTTGGAACAACTGCGTTTCACTGAAGTGCGTTTCGCCTTCTTCGACCGCTCGCTGTAACCAAGCACCAACGCCTTGATGCAGGATCGCGCGAACATTCCCCAGCTGTAAAAACGTTTGCGTAAAAATGGGATCGCCATAACGCTTGATGAACGCGACTAATTTCTCCCACTTGCGCGGATCGGCAACGGATTCCAGGGGCGACAGTCGAAGCGTTTGACTGTGCGCCAACCAACTCGCAAGCATCGTTTCGGTCAAGCGTTCCAGCAGTGGGATCAATTGATCGGCGATCTCGCGATCCACTTCTTTTGAACACTCCGACGAACCTTGAACACTCTGTCGCGTTGATTCGACCAGCGATGCAACGAGCGAACGGAATCCGGCTTGAAATAGTCCGTCAAATTCCGTCACCGCTCCGATCCCGATCGGATTTTGCTGTTCCATCTCGCGGGCCATTTCGACCAACCGACACGTCTCGCAAATCAAACCGCGTCGCGGCAACCAGTGCATCAAGTGACGCAACACACGTTGGCGAAGTCGGGCCACATAAATCTTGACCGGATCACCGCCTCGCGACAGCGGAATGTAAAGCAAGTTCTTGTCGCGAACGGCTTCTAAGAACGCCGGGAACAACGCTTGTGCCTTTTCCTGATCGCTGGCAATCAAGGCCGCAAACATTTGAACCGCTTGCGCATCGTCTTCCGCCATCGCTTCATCTTCGCTTTCGACTGCCATGCCCGCGTCATCGGCAATCGCCGAAATCACGCCGCTGATCAATCGCCGAGCATCCGACATTTCCACCGCGGTGCCGATAATCCGTTCCATCAACGAATCTCGCAGGACGCGACGCCGGTCGTACGATCGCATCGAGTCCTTGTCGCTGCCTGCCGGTGCGATGTTAAATCCACGAACGGCATCCAACAATTCGAGCAGTCCGATGCGGTTCTCGCGTGCGCGTTTCGCCCAACCACGCAAAGATTCCCATCGACTGGAAAGATCGTCGCGATTTTGGTCGGTTACCGCAACATCCGCCGCGACCGACCACATTCGTGCCAGCGACTGCAGGAAATCGAGATGCAGGACCAACCGTTTCGACTCGGCCTCCAATTCATCGCCGCTGCTCTCGTCGCCGAATTCGTGGATCGCACCATCAATGCCATCGTCGGTCGTATCGCGATAGGTCATGCCCTCGTACGCAGCATCGAATAGGCCGTCGTCGTCGCCTTTATCGTCGATGGCGGTCAACTCCACATCCCAATCTCGCCGGCGCGTTCGTGACGGCCCCAAGTCGAATTTCGGTGCCGACCAATACTCTTCGGCGTTGGCTTCCAAGTAGTCAAAAAACTTTCGAACCAGCGACCAAACATGGCGGGTGTCGCCCGGATCGATTTGGTCAATCGATGGCTCGCCGTACTCGCGTTTGGTCTCTGTCGAACTGCGAAGTTTCAGCAGCCAGCGTTCGGCTAATCGGGGCAATGAGCTGGCGCCGGACCGGAGTCCGATTTGATCGGCATTGCTCAACCAGTGGACCAGCAATGCCATCGCCGGAACAAAGTCTTCGCGTTCAAGAAGCGCTTGGATGACCAACGAATAGGCGCGCGGCGAATCAAACAGATCGGCGTGCGGCGCCCAAAACTTGACATCGCCGGCTTCGGCGCCGCCTTGGTGCCAAAGTCGCAATGCCTGTGCGACCAATTTCGCCGAGTCATACGATTCAAGCGGATCCGTTGCATCGATCGACTCAACCGTGTGCGCCGCATACAAACGCCACCACTCGGCGATTTCGCGGTAGCTCAGCTCCATCGCTTCAAAAACGGGCTTGTTGTTTTGTGCAGCAGCCTCGCTCCAGACCCGCGCGATGTATCCGAACAATTGCTCGGTCAAGTAGATCAAGTTATCGGCACGCGAATCGTGCACGCCGCTTTCCGGACCGGGATACAAACTGAAATTGGCGCCGAAACCCAAGATGTCCCACGGATCGATCAAGGCGCCGCATTCGATCCCACGTTTGATCAGATCAAAAGCCTCGTTCGGAACAGCGACCGCTACTTTCAAATCACCGACACGCAGTCGTCGCAACCCATGCGTCATCAAACAATCGATTCGGCACATCATGCGAGCGGATGCTGCCGCGACAGTATCCGTTTGACGCGCCGCAGCATCGGGGTAACCCATTCGTGCGTACAGACGGGCAAGTCCGACGTGTTGCAATTGGGCGGCCCGCCTTTGGGCAAGTGCCGCATTGAGATGCTGGCGAACGGCACCAAAGGGTTGTCGACGAAGTTCTTGTTCTTCGACCAACCGTTTCCCGTGTGAGCCTTTGATATGTGACAAGCGACCGGCGTAGTACGCGTCGCGATAGCCCGCGATGGGCTTCATCAATGACCCCAACGTGATGTCGCTTGTATACGCTCCCGGTCCCCATCCACTGATCCCTGATGCCATCAGGATCGTGCCCGCCAGCACGGTCGCAGCTTCGACCATCAGCTCTCCGCGATCCGCCTCGGGCTCGTCATCAAGTCGGTGCAATAGAGCATCTAACGTGACTTGGCGAACGACGAAGCGGTTGTAGTATCCATCCCCCGAGATCGAACGTTCGTCCCAACCGCCAAAGTGATAGTTGGGCCGACGGTTCACCGGATGGTCAAAATCATACGCACGCGGATCGAGCGATAATTCGGCCATCCGCCCAGGATCAAACGACGCCGCCCGCAGCACATCGGGATCCGTTTGATGCAGCGCTTCGATCGCCAATTCGACGATTTCGCGATAGGGTCCCGCCGAAACTCCCGACCCCGCCATGTACAACGGCACCGGACAAACGAATTCATGGCGGTACGGATGACATTGGCGATTTTCCAACATCGCCACCGGACGGTAGCCTACGAAATCGTCCAATCGGTCGATGGCTGATGACACGATCGTTGAATCGTCACTGTCCAAACCCACCGAAAGAATCGCATCCGCTGCCCGCGCCATGAAGAACCCGTTGAAGATCAACTCGGGTGCTTGGTGGAACAAAAGGTCCCGATGGAAGTCCAGATACTCGGGAAGCAACTCGCTCCAAAGCAACTTGATCAAACGCGTCGCTTGGTTGGCGTCACGGAAAGCAGGTTTTTCCCGGCCGAGTTGCTGCAACGTTTCAACAACCCAGTCATGAACCACCAACCATGCAGGCATCCCAGACAACGGACGCCCTTGGGATGCGACGTCATAGACTTCGTTCCATGCCGCACGGGTTGCCGCGTCGGACGTGCCCGACCCAAAATTCAAATAGCCAGCCAGTCGGCACAACGCTTCGCTGAGAATGACAGGTGGCTCGGGTGTCGACATCGTGCAGTGGGTTCTGCGGGCGGGATTAATAGAGCCAAGCGGAATTCGCCGCAACGCTTGTGACAGGCACTCGCTGCGGCAGACGCGGCTACTTTCGCTTGGCCGATTTCGCTTTCTTCTTCGCTGGTTTGGTCTTCACAGTTTTAGTCTTCACTGCCTTGGCCTTCGCCGGCTTCGACTTCGCCGGCTTCGACTTAGCGGTTTTGGCCTTCACAGCCTTGCTCGTCACTTTTGCTTTGACCTTCGCAGCAACTTTCGTGGTCGTCTTTGCCTTCTTGGTCGGCTTCTTTTTCACGCCAGCCGATTTTTTCTCGGCCGTCGTTACCTTGGCCGACTTCTTTTTGCTTTTCGTAGTTTTCTTGGTTGTCGTTGGCTTCGAAGCCGATTTTTTTGCCGACTTCCCACCGAATGCCGTATCCCATCCGCTGGAATACGCGTCATTGGTTCCCACTCTAAGAATCGTCATTGATCTCTTTTACTTTTACTTGATTGGAAAAACTGCTTGGCTCGCGCAACCTGCACAGGCCTGAACACGCTATCCAGCGTGGATGCTCTTATAACGAGACTTTGTGATCGCTTCTTCGTCTTCTGGATCGAGTCCCAAACGCTCGCGAAGATTTCGTTCGTACGTGTCAAAGTTTCCTTCGCACCACGTCAATTTCCCGTCACCTTCGAACGCTAGGATATGCGTCGCCAGTCGATCGAGGAACCACCGGTCGTGCGACGTCACGACGACACAGCCGGCAAAGTTCGCAATCGCTTCTTCCAGCGATCGAAGTGTGTCGACGTCCAAGTCATTGGTCGGTTCGTCAAGCAACAGCACATTGCATCCGCTGCGAAGCAACTTGGCCAAGTGGACTCGGTTTCGTTCCCCCCCTGACAAGATGCCAACCTTCTTTTCTTGGTCGGGACCCTTGAAATTAAACTTCGAAACATAGGATCTCGCATTGACGTTGCGTCCGCCCAATACGATCGTTTCCGTTCCACCGCTGATTTCTTGGAACACCGTCTTGTCCGGATCCAACGAATCGCGGCTCTGGTCGACGTAGCCCAAATCGACCGTGTCGCCCACTTTGAACGATCCCGCATCGGGCTCTTCTTGGCCGGTCAACATTTTGAACAGCGTCGTCTTGCCGGCACCGTTGGGACCGATCACGCCGACGATACCACCGGGTGGCAAACGGAAATTCAGATTATCCATCAAGACACGATCGCCGTATCCCTTCTTGATGTCCTTGGCTTCGATCACCAAGTCGCCCAAGTGACGGCCTGGCGGAATTTGGATTTCCAATTCGGCGTTCTGCTCATCGAATTTTTGCGCCGACATTTCTTCGTAAGCTTTGATCCGCGCCTTGCTCTTGGTTTGGCGAGCCTTTGGGCTCATCCGGATCCATTCCAATTCTCGCGACAACATGCGATCGCGTGCCTTGGCTTGTCGCTTTTCGATTTGAGTTCGCTTTTCGCGAGCTTCCAACCAAGCGGTGTAGTTGCCTTCGAAGGGGATTCCCTTGCCGCGGTCGATTTCCAAAATCCACTGGGCCACGTTGTCCAAGAAGTAACGGTCGTGCGTCACGGCGACGACGGTTCCGGGGTACTTGGCCAAGTGCTGTTCTAACCAGGAAACGCTTTCCGCATCCAAGTGGTTGGTCGGTTCGTCCAGCAGCAACAAATCAGGCTGGCGAATCAACAATTGGCAAAGTGCGATGCGGCGTTTCTCGCCACCCGACAAATTCTTGACGCTTGCTTCGCCGGGCGGCAAGTTCATCACCGCCATCGACATTTCGACGTGGCGGTCCAGTTCCCAAAGGTTGGCGGCATCGATGGTGTCCTGCAGCACTGCCATTTCATCGCAAAGCTTCGTCATCTGCTTATCGTCGGTGACTTCACCCAACATCATGCTGATTTCGTTGTAGCGATCCAGGATCGCTTGGCGTTCCGCGACAGCGATTTGAACGTTCTCGAACACCGTCTTGGTTTCGTCGAGTGGCGGTTCCTGTTCCAAGTATCCGACTGTTGCACCATTGGCCAAACGTGCCGAGCCTTCGAACTCGGTGTCTTTGCCCGCCATGATTTTCATCAAGGTCGATTTCCCCGCACCGTTGGGGCCGAGCACGCCAATTTTAGCGCCAGGATAGAAGGCCAACCAAACGTCATCGAGCACCACTTTCT
The DNA here is from genome assembly GCF_007860125.1 of Rubripirellula tenax. Lineage (NCBI taxonomy): Bacteria > Pseudomonadati > Planctomycetota > Planctomycetia > Pirellulales > Pirellulaceae > Rubripirellula > Rubripirellula tenax. Next base: position 131,966 of record NZ_SJPW01000004.1, on the reverse strand, counting down.
GGCCGTGCTTTTTGACGAGATTTTCGACTTGATAGATGTATTGTTTTGACATAACTGAAAATAGGTTTTAGGTACTAGGTTTTGGGGTTTAGGTTTGAAACCGTCCCTTGCACCTTGCACAGTTGGGTGGCTTTTAAGTTGGGATTTGTGTGAACGTGGTTCTCGGTGTTCGTTTCATCGGCGCCGTCTTGGCGGCAATTCTCGACGAATCTTATTCCCACTCGATCGTCGCGGGCGGTTTGCTGCTGATGTCGTAGCAAACTCGATTCACTCCTTTGACTTCGTTGATGATTCGCGAACTCATCCGAGCGAGCAAATCGTAGGGCAGGCGACTCCAATCCGCCGTCATAAAATCGTTTGTATCAACACTGCGGATCGCGACTGCGTTTTCATAGGTACGGGCGTCGCCCATGACACCCACGCTTTGCACCGGTAACAGAACCACAAACGTTTGGCTGGTTTCGCGATACAGGCCCGCGTTTTCGATTTCTTCGATCACGATCGCATCGGCTTCTCGCAGTACGACCAATTTGTCTCGCGTCACTTCGCCGAGGCAACGCACGGCCAAACCGGGGCCTGGGAAAGGATGACGCCACACCAACGATTCTGGTAGTCCTAATTCCAACCCGAGCCGACGAACTTCGTCTTTAAACAGATCTCTCAACGGCTCGATCAGCTCAAATCCCAGTTCCGCGGGCAGGCCACCGACGTTGTGGTGCAACTTGATCGTCGCGGCAGGCCCGTCCGGGTCGGCACCACTTTCGATCACATCGGGATAGAGCGTGCCCTGTGCCAGAAAATGGGCGTCTTTGATTTGCGTGGCTTCGGCTTTGAAGCATTCGATGAAGTCGCTGCCAATCCGTCGGCGTTTTTCCTGGGGCTCGGTAACTCCGGCAAGCGATGCCAGGAACCGGTCTTCCGCTTCGACGACTCGTAGGTCCGCCTTGAAGTGGTTGGTAAATTCGTTGATCACAAGCTGCTGTTCGTTTTTGCGAAGCAATCCGTTGTCGACCAAGATGCACGACAATTGGGGTCCGATCGCTTTGTATAACAGCGCCGCGACCACGGACGAATCTACGCCGCCGGACAACCCGCAAATCACGCGGCGATCACCGACTTGCTCGCGGACCTGTTGAATCACGGCATCGGCAAAGTCATCCAATTTCCACGTCGGCTCGCAACCGCAAACGCCAACGACAAAGTTCTCAAGCAGCTTGCCGCCAAGTGGCGTGTGCGTGACTTCGGGGTGAAACTGAATCCCGAAAACGGGAAGCGTGCGGTGCCGAATGGCCGCGTACGGGCACGTGGGTGTTGATGCGATCGTGTCAAACGTTTCACTGATCGAACTGACTTGGTCCCCGTGACTCATCCAGACATCGATCTCGGCAGGTAAGTCGGCGAACAGTTCGTCTTGTCGACCGACCTTGCATTTCGCGGGGCCATATTCACGTGACGGAGTATTGTCGACCTTGCCGCCGAGTGCTTCGCAAGTCAATTGCATGCCGTAGCAAATGCCCAGCACGGGAATTCCCAGATCGAACAACCCGGGATCGCACTTCGGGGCACCTTCGGCGTAAACGCTCGACGGACCGCCCGACAGGATGATGCCCTTGGGCGCAAGCTCAGCCAATCGCTCGGCGGCAATGTCGTGGCGAAGGATTTGGCAGTAAACGTTCTGGTCGCGAACGCGGCGTGCAATCAATTGTGCGTACTGCGACCCAAAGTCGAGCACGACGATACGTTGGCCCGTCAAGTCTTCGGGCAAGTCCACGGACACGGATTCGATTTGGGGCATGGGCGCCGGCGCTTTGGCATCAGGAGTCGCGGGATCGAATCACGGAGTGTAGAAAATGCGAGTGAAAACCTAAAGGGGCTGACGGCGTAGTCCTTCATTTGCTCGCCCCCGCCGAAGATTCGGGACTGAACCCAGGAGACAATGAATGCGAATCCTGCTGACCAACGACGATGGAGTCTTCGCGCCGGGCATTGCGGCCCTGGAGCAGCAATTGCGGCATTTGGGCGAAGTCGTGATCGTCGCACCCGCCACCGAACAGTCCGGAGTGGGGCACGCGATCACGTTTCTGACGCCTTTGACGTGCAAATCCATTCGGCGTGACGGCCGCCACTGGGCCTGGGCCGTTGACGGATCGCCGGCCGATTGTGTGAAGCTGGCGATCGGCGAACTGTTCAAGGACGATCCGGTCGACATCGTGGTTTCGGGCATCAACAACGGCCTGAATTCGGGCATCAACGTCCTTTACAGTGGCACCGTGGCCGCGGCAATCGAGGGCGCGTTTTTCGGAATCACCAGTGTTGCGGTGTCGCTGGAATATGACGAGGACGCCGATTTCGCCGCCGCCGCCGTGATCGCTCGCAATGTGGTGCGAGGGATTTCCGAGCATCCCGAGGCCCAGGGGCGACTGTTCAATTTGAATGTTCCCACCGCGGCAACGCTGGCTCCCAAGGACGTGAACGTTGTGCCGATGGGCTTGGCTCAGTACGGCCGCAGCTATGAAAAGCGAAACGATCCTCAGGGCCGGCCGTATTACTGGGCACTGTGGTCCGAACCGGAAATCGCGCCGCCCGAAGACGCCGACGTCAGCCAACTGCGAGCCGGCAACTGCACGCTGACACCGCTGCAGTTCGACCTGACCGAACGGAAACTACTCGAGTCGATGAAGAATTGGGGGCTGAAGGGGTAGCCCTTCACGTCGTGTCGTCGCTGCGGGTGCCCCAGTCGCCCCTTTCGACACCGGCACGTTCGCATTACCCTTTTGCCAACGACTTACCCTTCTTTTTTCGCGTGTGTGGACAAGCTGATGAGCACTGCATCGACTGACATCCGAACCCTTGCCGTCGACACCATCCGCGCCCTCAGTATGGACGCGGTTCAGACCGCCAACAGCGGCCACCCCGGCACGCCGATGGCGCTCGCACCGATCGCCTACCAATTGTTCAACCACGAAATGCGGTACGACCCGGCCCAACCGCATTGGCCCGGTCGCGATCGGTTCGTGCTGTCGTGCGGCCATGCTTCGATGCTGCTCTACAGCACGCTGCATTTGACCGGCGTCAAAGCCGTCGATAAGAAAACAGGCCAACCGACCAACAAACCGTCGATCACGATGGACGACATCAAAACGTTTCGCCAGATCGGCAGCGTCTGTGCCGGTCACCCCGAATTCGCTGAAGCCGCTGGCATCGAAACGACAACGGGCCCACTGGGCGCCGGAGTCAGCAATAGCGTTGGGATGGCGATGGCCGAAAAGTGGCTTGCATCCAACTACAACACCAAAGACTTGGCGTTGTTCAACTACAACGTCTTCGCCCTGTGCAGCGACGGCGACATGATGGAGGGCATCGCCTGCGAAGCCGCATCGGTCGCTGGCCACTTGAAGCTGGACAATCTGTGTTGGTTGTACGACGACAACAACATCACGATCGAAGGCGACACCGAACTTGCCTTCAGCGAAGACATGGCGACCAAGTTCACCGGACTCGGCTGGAATGTGGTGAAAGTCGCTGACGCCAACGACCTGGATGCAATCAACAAAGCCGTCGCCAAGTTCCACGCTTGTCATGACAAGCCAACGCTGATCATCGTCAAGAGCATCATCGGTTACGGTGCCCCGAACAAACAGAACACGCACGGCGCCCACGGCGCACCGCTTGGCTGGGACGAAGTCGCCTTGGCCAAAGAATCCTACGGTCTGCCCGCCGACGAAAAGTTCTATGTGCCCGACGGCGTCATGAACCACTTCGCCGAAAATATCGGCAAAAACGGTGCGAAATCGTATGCGGAATGGCAAACGGTTTGGTCCAAGTACCAGTCGGCCGAACCTGCGAAAGCCGCGGAACTAAAATCGATCTTCGCCGGCGAATTGCCCAGTGGTTGGGACAAAGACATCCCCGTCTTCGAAGCCAGCGACAAGGGCGACGCGACTCGCAACAGCGGCGGCAAAGTCCTCAACGCCATCGCCAAGAATGTCCCGTTCATGATCGGTGGCTCCGCCGACTTGGCGCCCAGCAACAAGTCCGACCTGACCTTCGAAGGCGCCGGCGAATTTCTGCCTCGCCAATATGCCGGCCGCAACCTGCACTTCGGTATCCGTGAACACGCGATGGCGGGGATCACCAACGGACTGTCGCTTTCCGGTTTGAAGTCCTACTGTGCGACGTTCTTTGTTTTCACCGATTACATGCGTGGTGCGATGCGGTTGGCAGCCATCATGCACCAACCAGTCATCTATATTTTGACGCACGATTCAATCGGCGTCGGCGAAGACGGACCGACTCACCAACCCGTCGAACACCTGACCGCATGCCGTGCGATCCCCGGCTTGATGGTCTTCCGTCCCGGTGACGCCAACGAAGTCGCCGAGTGTTACCGCAAGGCGATGACACTGACAAAGAACCCATCGGCGTTCGTGCTGTCACGTCAAAACATGCCCACCGTCGATCGCACGAAGTACGCGGCCGCGGCCGGTTGTGCGAAGGGCGGATACATTTTAGAAGACTGCGCGGGCACCCCCGACGTGATCTTGATGGGCAGCGGCAGCGAACTTTGCATGTGCGTCGAAGCGGCTGAAACGCTGAAGAAGGAAGGCAAGAAAGTTCGTATCGTCAGCATGCCTTGCATGGACCTATTCGCCGAACAATCGCAAGCCTATCGCGACGAAGTGCTGCCACCGTCGGTCACCAACCGCGTCGCAATCGAAGCGGGCATTCGTATGAGCTGGGATCGTTGGATCGGCAGCAACGGCAAGTTCGTCGGCATGAGCGGCTACGGTGCCAGCGGTCCGTTCGACCAAGTCTATGCCCACTTTGGCATCAACGCCGACTCGGTCGTCAAAGCCGCCAAGTCATAACTTTCGCACATTCGCGTACCCCCGCGACGCCGCTCGCGGGGATGTGTCATGGTGAGCGAGAAAACCGCTCATGGCCCGCGAGCGGCGGCGCGGGAGCACCAAAGTCCTCCCCATGACCCGTCTCGCCTTGCACTGGCAAATTCTGATCGGCATGGTCGCCGGCACCATCATTGGCGTCGCACTGAACCTTGCCGCGTCGACCAGCAGCGTCTCGGTCAGCGACAACTTGCCTGTCGGCATCCAGTCCGCTTTGATCGATGATTCGTCGGACCACTCGTTCATCAAATACATTCGCACCGATGGCGTCACGGTAGAAAGAGCTGTTGATCCGCTCGCGAAAGACGAGCAAACGTTTCGCACCGTCGAAGAACTCGGCAAAGTCGATCCCGTTGCCGCTGAGCTTTACTATTCGCACGGCCAGAGCATGGCCAAACAATGCGGTGGCTGGTTCAAGAAGATCGGCGGGCTTTTTCTGCGCATGCTACAGATGGTCGCCGTGCCGTTGATCGTCACTTCACTGTTGACGGGAATCTTGGGCCTTGGTGGTGCCGACGACGTCGGGCGAATGTTTCGCCGAACGATTCTGTATTACGTCGCAACCAGCATGATCGCCATCACGACGGGATTGGTCGTCGTAAACATCGTACGACCCGGCTTGAACGGCAACGCGGCACCCGCGAAACCTCACGCGACAGGTGAAGCCGCTTCCCTTGGCGAGATACTCTTTCAACAAGTCGAAGCGATGATTCCATCGAATCCGATCGCAGCCCTCGTCGAACCCAACTTCTTGTCCATCATCGCGTTCACGATCGCGATCGGATTGTTCACGTTAGCGGTCGGTGGCGAAACGAGCCAGCGTATCGCCGACGCAGCCAAGGCAGGGTTCGAAGTGATGATGGCGATGACGACCGCGATCATCAAGCTTGCGCCCGTCGGAGTCTTTTTCTTGATCTCCTACGTGACGGCTACCCAAGGTCCAAGCGTATTCAAGGCGCTCGGCTGGTACGTGCTAGCCGTCACGATCGCGCTGGCGATCCACGCCTGCATCACACTTCCGCTGATCGTCAAGTTCGTTGCCAAACGCAGTCCCATCGAATTTGCCAAAGCGATGTCGCCGGCTTTGTTGACCGCGTTCAGCAGCGCCAGCAGCAACGGCACGCTGCCGCTGACCATGTCAAGCGTCGAAAAGCGTGCCGGCATCAGCAACAAGACCGGATCTTTCGTCCTGCCGCTCGGTGCAACGATCAACATGGACGGAACCGCGCTGTACGAAGCCATCGCAGTGCTGTTCATCGCTCAACTTCACTTCGGACAAAACCTGCCGCTGACCCAGCAGATCATCGTCGCAATCACCGCGCTACTCGCCAGCGTCGGTGCCGCCGGCATCCCCCACGCGGGCTTAGTGATGATGGTCATCATCCTGCAAGCCGTCGGTCTACCGATCGAAATGCAGGGCATCATCCTGGCCGTTGACCGAGTCCTGGACATGGCCCGTACCAGCGTCAACGTATGGAGCGATGCCTGCGGCTGTGCCGTCGTGGAGCAACTAGAAAACAGCTCCGCCGTCTTAGAAACGGCCGCTTGACCCCGTCCCTCATCCTGTCCCGTTTCCATGAAAAACTCGCCGACGCATCCCAGGCTGTTGATCGAGTTGTGTGCAGGTGGCATCGACGATGTTCTGCTGGCGGCGGAACTGCAAATCGATCGGATTGAACTCAATAGTGGCATGGCTCTCGGGGGCCTCACACCATCGCCAGGCTTAGTGGGTGCCGCTCGGCAAGTGTTCAGCGGGCCGATCGTGGCCATGGTTCGCCCGCGGGAAGCTGGTTTCACTTACTCAGATGCTGAATTCGATCTGATGCTGGCGGACTGCGAAGTTCTGCTGGCTGCGGGTATCAATGGCATCGCGATCGGCTGTCTCACCTCGGTCGGGTCGATTGATGTTCAGCGATGTGCAGCCATCCGACGCCGATGCTCTTCGGCAACGCTTGTGTTTCACAAGGCGTTCGATGGAACGTCCGACTTGCATCTCGCGGCTCGCCAACTGATTGATGTCGGATTCGACCGAATTTTGACAAGTGGCGGGTCTACGACCGCCGTCGCGGGCATCCGGACGACTCAACAACTGATTCGTGATTTCGGCTCCCAGATCCAGTTCGTCGTGGGTGGAGGCGTGCGAGCTGAAAACTTGGAAACCATCGTCCGCGAAACCGGCTGTGACCAGATTCATTCCTCGGTTCGCGGCGTTGTTGAGTGTCCTTTATCCGCAGGCGATTGCGAATGCGACTTTGGCGCCATATCCAGCGAAGGTGTCACTGGATTCGGCATAGCCGACAGAACGCAATTGGAACGTCTGATGCAGGCTGCGCTCGATCAGAACGAGCGACGCCAAAAGTCGAAGAGTCGGCAGTGAACGTCACAACAGAAGCCTCGAAGAGTTCGGCACGAGCCCTTCTTCAACTATAGATTCGCCAAAATATCCTTCGCGGACGTTCGGCCGCCGTGTCCCTTGCTGATGTTGGCGTACTTGATCACGCCGTCCGTGCCGATGACGAACGTGGATGGGTAAGCTGTCTCGCGTGGGGCATTCCATCGCAAGCCGTAGGCATTGGTAAACTCGTAGCCCGGATCGATCAACAGGCTGAAAGGCTCCGGCAAATTGCTGCCTTTGAGGAACTCGCGGGCGCGAGCCTCCAAGCCATCGTCAGCGCCAGGATAGACCATGACGACCTTGGCATTCTTCCCAGCGAATGCTTTTGCGCTGCTCATCAGTTCACCGACCTGTCGGGAACAAATACCGCACTGATATCCGGGAAAACCTCGCAGTACAACCAACACGACAGGTCCATCTTCCAGCAGTTCGCTCAACCGAACGTCGCCTTCCATTGAGCCGGCAACGGCTGTGAGCTTAAAGTCTTGCGCCTTCGAACCCGTGGCGGGCTGCGTGGTCGTGTTCGACTGAGCCGGCGAGCCATCCTGGGCGGGGGCATCGGTTTGAAAAGCCAGCGAGATGGCGACGGTCGCGAGGACGGCGAAGGAAGACAGACTCGATTTCATAATATTTTGATCCGTTTGAGTGACGACAGTGAGGCCGCAATTTTCAGCTAGCCGCGCCTGCGGCGTTGATGTCGATTCAGCCTATCGATCCGCCAACCTGGATTAGAAAAAACCGATGGTGCGGCCGGAAACTTGACCGATCCTCGAGCGTTCATTGTAGGCTCACTCTGCCACGTCCGTGTCCAGGCCGAATGATTTGGCGTGAAAGTTCATGATCTGATTGCCACGGGTTTCGTAGATCTGCATTGCACTGTGGCCGGCATCCGGAACGATGACCTTCTCAAAGGGAATCCCCTTCTCGGCCAGGAAGCTCATGAACGCGAGATTGTTTTCGTAATTGAATCCCTTGGTGCCGACGTGGAACTGAATACGCAGCGGGAACCTTGCCTGCAGATTCTTAGCGTAGGCGCGTGCGAGATCCCAAGTGTTGTCGCCCGGTGCAAAGATCAGCTTTGGGTTCTCTTCGCCATTGTTTTCCGAGATATTTTTCTCGGTCGAGTAACCGCCGCCACCGGGCGCCGCGCTGCAGAAGAGTTCCGGATGTTTGAACATTATCCGACTCGTGCCGCGTCCTCCTTGCGAGAACCCTTCCAAGCCACGACCTGAACGGTTTGCAATCACGCGATAGGTTTGCTCGATGTGCGGGATCAACTCGTTCAGGAAAACGCCTTGCCCCTGGGCTGTCGGATCGTCGGGCATGTTGTAGTGGCTGACCGGCCCGCCGTTGACGAATACGTACACCATTTCGGGAACTTCTCCCGCACGCATCGCTGCATCGATATAGGTTGCCAGACGAATCGACTTGGTTTCCGATCCAGGGCGTCCACCGTGAAGGTAATAGACGACGGGATACTTCTGCTCGACGGCATCACCGGTCTCTCGGTAGCTCGGCGGAAGGTACAGGCAGTAGCCCACAGGCTGCTTCAGTGACGTGCTTTTAAACGAGTGATGCGTCACGCCCGCGATTTTTCCAGCCGGTGGATTCACCCATTGAAACGGTGGGGAGGGCTTCTTGGTCTGCTTCGCAACGGGCTGTGCTTGAACGGACACGGCGCCCAGAATTGCAACGAGAAGTGAACAGATAACACGCAAACGAATCATTTTTTAACGCCGAAATTCAGTGAAGTGGAATTACCGACACTATTCTAAGCCATAGCCAGTCGTAAGGTCTTTTGACAACGGAACTCGAACCTCGCAAGCTCGTCATTTATAGAATTGGAAAATGCGAACACTTGCTTGAAGGCACGCCCACATTTCGGATGGGACAGTCTTTCGCCGCTTGAAAATGAGAGGCAAAATGACTGGCGACACTGCTTGCAAACGCGTTCGCTATCTCCATCTCTCGCCTACTCAATCACCTCAGCTCAACCAATCCAATCCATGTCGCTCCATCCCCAAGCTCAAGCATTCGTCGATTCCATTGCCGAAAGAAATCCGCCCGCATGGCAGGAGCTGACGCCAGACGAGGCGCGAGCTGCGTTCGCCGGGTTGACCGAGTTGTTCGGAACCGGTCCAGACATCAAACGCGTCGAAGACATCACGTTGGCGGGCGACATCAGGGCGAGGTTGTACAGTGACGTTGTCGGTCAAGCCTCGCCGCTTGTCATGTTTTTCCATGGCGGCGGTTGGGTCCTCGGTAGCCTTGACACGCATGATGCAGTTTGCCGGCGATTAGCGGCAATGTCGCAATGCACCGTCATTTCGGTCGATTACCAACGGTCGCCCGAAAGTCCGTTTCCGGGCCCGGTGGACGAGTGCTTTCGAGCCACGGCGGCCGTCGTCGATGCTGCAGCCGATTTCGCGATCGATGCTGGCAAGATCGCAGTTGCCGGTGACAGCGCTGGTGGCACGCTCGCCGCTGCCGTTGCGATCAAGGCGCGAGACCAAGGCGGGCCAGCGATCCGACTTCAAGTGCTGATCTATCCCGTCATCGCGCCCGACTTCGAAACGAAATCCTATCGAGACTATGCCACCGGACACGGGCTGACGCGAGCGACGATGGAGTATTTTTGGCGTCAGTATCTGGGGGAACAGGATCCGAGGGATCCGAATTTATCATCTTTGGCCGTACCGTCGCGTGCCGCCTCGCATGCCGGTCTTCCCGAAGCTCACGTGATCACGGCCGGATACGATGTGCTTTCCAATGAAGGCGAAGCCTATGCCAAAATGCTAACCGCCGCAGGCGTCACCACCACGACCAAACGCTACGACTCGATGCTCCACGGCTTTGTTCACTTCGCCGGTTTTTTTGACACGGGGATCGAAGCGACCACCGAAATCGCTCAGCGAATTCGAGCCAAATTGACATGATCCCTTCGTGCCATTTGCTTTCCAATCGGAATGCATCCTGCGCACGGATCGAAACTCCTTCTCCTCGAACGCTTGACTGCGAACGCATATCAGTGGACGCTGATTGCTGATCCGATTCTCTCTTGTGAAGCAGGCCATCATGACTGAAATCCAACAAACGCTGCCTCCTCTGATCGCCGGCGAAGTTCTGTTTGACCATTTTCCCGATGGCCAACGCATCCTTGGCGGAGCGCCAATGAACGTCGCTTGGAATCTGCAGGGGCTGGGCCTTCCACCGGTGTTCTTGTCGGCAATCGGCAATGACGATGACGGCAAGCAGATTCGCGATTCAATGTTCAGTTGGGGAATGGACACCCGAGGTTTGCAACAGAATGACCGCCCAACCGGTCGCGTCGCGGTCACCATTGTCGACGGCCAGCCGCAGTACGAAATCGTCGAAAACGTTGCTTTCGATTTTATTTCCCGACCTGACTTTCAAGTCAACCCAAGTGAGTTCTCGATCCTCGCCTACGGCAGCCTTGCGTGCCGGTCTCATCAGTCGCGAGAGACAATTACAGATTTGATCCGTCAAAGCAGTCTACGCCGTTTCGTCGACATCAACATCCGTGACCCGTTCTTCGATGCGAAGTGGTTAAGCACGTTGATCGGTGACGCGACGTGGGTGAAGCTGAGTGAGGATGAGCTGAGTCGATTGGTGGACGAGCCATGCCAGCACGAATCGCAAATCTACGAAGCATCAAACACGCTGCGCAAGCGGTTCGGGATCAATACAGTTCTGGTGACATGCGGATCCAAAGGCGCATACGGGATTGGCCCCGACGGTCAGACCCACGCGCCGGTTCAACCGCTCGAAAAGATCGCCGACACCGTTGGCGCGGGTGATGCCTTCGCATCGGCAACCATCGCGGGATTGGTCCATTCCCGTCCGCTGGCCGAGATCTTGCCCAATGCCGTGAAATTCGCCTCACGTGTTTGCGGATTGACCGGGGCAACCACCAGCGACATCCGGTTCTACCAAAACGAGTGAATCGCGGACGCTATTCCTTCGACGCCCCGACGAACTGGCTTAGGGTTGTCAGATTCTTGCTGAACGTCTCGCTAGACAGAAAACGTTGGCCGCTAGCCATTGTGAACTGACCGACCATTCGCGAACCATCCGAAACATCAACCCACCGCTTCGATTCGTCCAATGAGTCAACAATGGTGACCGCTTTCTTTGTCAGCGTTGAAAGGGAATCGAAGCTCTCAAGCGACTGGCCAGCCCGCAATCGGTCCAGCGACTTTCGCAGTTGAGGCAGCTTTGATTTGATCTTCCAACTGTAGTGACCTGGCAGGTCAGAATCGTCGTGAGTCAGTGAGTACGTGTCGCCGGAACGGTTCATATAGAGTGGACGATTGGTTTGCAATTCGTAAAATCTTGCGAATGATCCGTCGTCCAATTGCGAACGTTCCAGCCATTTCATCGCTGGCTCGATCGGCTTCCAGTATTTTCTTTCGTTCGTCTGTTGGGCGATCAACATCAATGTGAACAACACCTCCTGGGTCTCGTCGCTCGCGACTGCAGGCGGTTCGAATTTACGAGCCCACGCCGGCTTCATTTCCGATGTGTACTGCTGGGCGTAGCCTGGCTGGGGTTCCGGCAATTGAGCCAACAGCAAGAAATCACCGAGACGACGAAGCGATTCCATGAATCGTTCGTCTTTGTAGACGCGATATGCTTCCACTAAGGTTCGGGCAACCTCACCCGGAACGTCGTCGTTGAGCGTCGGAAGGAACCAATACTCTTTAATTCGGTGTTCGATCCGCCAGTCGTAGTCGGGGAAGTCCGCATGCAGTCCCGGACGCGGGCCATTGGCACCCGGCCATGCTTGAGGGAATCCACCGTTTGAAAATTGAGCGCCGATCATCGCGTTCAATCCGAACGAGACGGCATCGTGAATTTCTTCGTTCTTGAATTCCGTTGCTTCGTCTAATCGAACCAAAAACTGAATCGCTGACTGGCTCTTTCCGTCGTCAAGCGTCGAATAGTTCTTGCCTCGCCCCCGTCCGTTTCGGTAGTCCGCTGATTGCGTGCCTTTGGGATCAAAGTCGATCGAACTGGTCCAACCGCCCGATTTCAGTTGTCCATACCGCAGTGCATTGCCTGCGTCGATCGCGGCGTCCAAAGAGAAGCGATCGCCCGTCGCAGCGTATGCACTTAGAAACGCCAATCCCACCGTGGGTGTGCCCGGCGGTTGAACCCAAATTTGATCCTTTGTGGTCACGCCCTCGCCCGAGCGGTCGGCCAGATCTAGCGAATAGTGATAGACATAGCCGCCGTGCGAAGCGACGTTCCCATGAAAGTAACTCGATGCCGCCCGCATCGTATCGATCGCACGTTGGCGTAGCCCCTCGTCGGCTCGCGCCGCAGAGTAGGCGAGGCATGCAACTATCAAGCACAGCCACCGAAAAGAAGAACGCATGCCCCTTACCTATTTCTTCGGTTTCAAGCTGGCTTCCCGCCGCTGGAGAAAGGCACTGGAAATTTCTATCGCTTTCTTGCGATCGTCTTGATCGTAGTCCCAGAACTCTTGGACGACCGCTTCGGCTTTGGGAAAGTGCGACCCGTCGTCGCCAACTTTTTTGCGAAGCAAAGCAAATTGCGACTTCAGCTCGTCGCGCGCTTCGGCATAGTTTGCGTCGTCGTAGACATTGTTCAATTCATCAGGGTCGCGAACAAGATCGTACAATTCCCACGCCGGTGGCGTTTGATCGCCGCCCTGGTAGTCGCATCCGTAGAAGTAGATCAGCTTGTGTGTCTTCGTACGAATCGCCATCTCGCCGGGATTGTCGTGGTGGGCCATGTGCATCCAATAGCGATAGTACGTCGCCTTCTTCCAGTCGTCGGGTTCGCCGTGGCCTTCGCAAATGGACCGGAAAGATTTTCCTTGCATCGTCGCCGGAATCTCAGCATCTGCGAAGTCGAGCAATAACGCAGGGTAGTCAACGTTTTCAACAATCGCGTCGCTACGCGTTCCCGCTTTTACGGACTTGGGATAGCGGACAATGAACGGCATTCGCTCGGAAGGATCGTAGGCCCAACGCTTGTCTTGATAGTCTTTTTCGCCCAACCAGAATCCCTGGTCGCCGGTGTAGACGATCACCGTGTTATCGAACAGATTTTCCGACTTCAAATAGTCGAACAGACGCTTCAAGTTGTCGTCGACGCCTTTGACGCAGCGTAGGTACTTCTTCAGATACGCCTGATACGCCAATCGCTTGACGTCCGCATCGGACAGCGTCGGATCTTTATAGTCCCACTTAAACTCGTTCGGAAATTCCTTCGGCAAATCGGCAGCGTACGAACGCCTTGGGTTTCGCCGGCCGATCGAAGTTCCAATGTGCGGAACCAGTTCATCGTTGTGTCCGCGAGTAGCGATGGAGCCCCAAGTGTCGGGCTTTTTCCAAAACGATTTCGGTTCGGGAATCATCACGTCGGCAAGGTAGCTGTCGTACCGCGGATGACTCTCAAAGTAATCGTGCGGCGCCTTGTAGTGATGGCAAACGAAGAACGGCTTCGACGGATCTCGCTCGTTCTTGAACCAATCAAGGGTCGAATCGGTGATGACGTCGGTCGAGTGCGAACCTTTGTATGCGACCGTGTTTTTCGGCCATGGCTTTTGACCCTGCGTGATGAACTCGGTATCGAAGTACTTTCCCTGTCCGGGTAGCACCTTGTAATAGTCGTAGTTCGGTTCCTCGCCGAGATGCCACTTACCGATCATTGCGGTTTGGTACCCGGCCTTCTTCATTGCAATCGGCAATGCCTGGTCGGCTGGTTTGATTTTGCCGCCGAGATCAAAAACGCCGTTCACATGGTCGTACTGTCCCGTGATGATGCAAGCACGCGACGGAGTGCAAATCGAGTTGGTGCAAAAGGCGTTGTCGAAGCAGATGCCTTCGGCGGCAAGGGAATCGATCGTGGGTGTCGGATTTAAGTCCTTCAACAGAGTCGCATACGCGCCAATCGCTTGGGCGGTATGGTCGTCCGACATAATGAACAGAATGTTCGGACGTTCCTGGGCGTTGGCGGTCCCAAGGAGGCCAGTCAGGACCAAAACGGCAATCGAGAGATGATGACGCGTGAGTGTATGCATGAATTCGATGAAGGGGCGATAGGAAGCGGTGGGAAGCAGTAGGGCATTGCCGATCAGAATTCTACACCGTCGCCGAATCCATTTCCGCAAGCATGCGTTTGGCCGCGAAATTGCTTGGGGTCAACCGGGCGACTGCAGTGAACGGCGTTTAGGCCGCGGGCATCCCCATCACGCGGCGCCAAGCACTCCATTGCCCCATGTGCATCATGAAGTGGCCGCCGACGTAGAACGCGTGCATCGCCCCGATGGTGGGAAACATAGTTCGCATCCGTTCATTCGGATTTTCACGCAAAAAGACCTCGTCATCCGTCGATTCAATGGCCGCAGTCGCAACCTTGTAAGCGGCGAAAAACGCATCAGTGATTTTGTCCATCGCCGGATAGACATCCCCATTTCGGCCGTCGACGCATTTGGCCTCGTGAGAAAACAAACGCGAGAACTCGTCCGTGGGAGCGATCTGGCCAGCGTCCACGTCCAGATTTTGCAAGATGTTTGCAGGATAGATGCTGAGGTGGCCACAGATGAACGCGGGATGATTCGACTCGATGACGCGGTCACCGACGCGAGCGAAACTCGCAAAATCGTTGGACTCGATACCGACGATCAAACGTTCGGCATAGGCAATTCCGCGGTGAGCAGAAGCGGCAATCATGCGACCAATATTCGGCATCGGATAAATCTCTGGTTCGAGTCTGGATCATGGGCGAAGCAGCGAAGTGTAGCAATTCTCGCTTCCATTCGGGATGACGCGATCGCTGTAGGACTGATCGGCATTGAGGGCAACGAGACATTGGTCAAGAAGTTCGTCCAAAGCACGGCGACGATCGCGCCAGCAAGACCGACAGTGAAATTAAAGTAACGGCACGTCACAGGGCCTCTAGAAGCGCACTCCAAGAAACGCTAAACTCTGGGAAGACGCACCCGTGGCACAATTGGATAGCGCATCGGTCTTCGGAACCGAGGGTTGCAGGTTCGAATCCTGCCGGGTGTATTTTTCGGCCGACCCTGGCCCTTCTGAAGAGCCTTTAAGCCCGGTTTTACCGGGCTTTTTTTGTGGGTTGATCTCTGCAGATGCTTCCTGCGTGCCGCCAGATTGCCCTACGAGTTGCCCTACGACGGAAGGTGGTAGGGCAATCGTCGCTTCGGTGAAGTCGGCTTCGGTCGTTTGCAGGTAGTGCGTTTCTGCGATCGCCCCAGAGTGCCCAAACCAATCATTCAGCACGTGGTTCGCAAACCGACCGGTACGTTCTAATTCGGTGCGGCGACTCGCTCGGAGTGCCATGAACGGCTTGGGGAACACGGCGATGCCGGCATTGGCAACTATCTTATTGAACGACGTTCGCAGGTTGGTTTCCGAACTGCGGTACCGAGTGATCACGAAACTGTCGGCTGAACAGCCGACACCGGGTTGGACGATACCAAATAGATCGTTCAATTCAGCCACGAGCTCGGGCCACAATGGGATGATCCGCTCGCCCTTCCCATACCGTTCGGTCTTCGGTGCCGTCACCTTGAACCTCCCACGGTCCCAATGGATATCGGACCAGCGAAGCCGCAACACTTCGGACGGACAACGCAAGCCGCCGTAACGACCAAGTGCAAATAGTGTTCGCCATTCTTGGTCAGGGCATGCGTTGGCAATAGCGATTGCACTGTTGGCGTCAATGAACCGATTCTTGGAGACGTCCGATCGCAAGTCGACCTTAATGCCAGTAAACGGATTGGCCTCGATCAGCCGTTCGTCTACGGCCTGACGCATCATCTGGCGACACCGCTTGATGTGTTGGCCTGCCGTGTTCGCGGAAAGGCCTGGGCCCAGTTTCGGGTCCATCATCCATCGGTGCCATCGCTCGGCCTCTCCTCGGGTGAGCGACGACAAAGGTACGTCTCGCTTCTTGAGAAACCCCTCAAGGTGATCCACTGACTGACGATGGTTCGCGGGCTTCTTCCAGTCGGTTCGGCCCCGGATATACGAGCGCATGAACGCCAGGACGGTACGAGGCAATTCGCATCGCTCACGCGCCTCGACCAGCCCCATCGCGGCAAGTCGCCCATGAACATCATCGTCGAGCGACTCTGTCCATTGAATCGTTCGCTCGTGCGGCGGTCGGGCCCGTTTCCCCTGGGACAGCAGGTGCTCGACATGCTCTTTGGCGATCACGGCCGCAGCTTCATCCACCGGCCCTAGTCCAAGGCTCTTGCGTTTCTTGCCCATCAGGAACCGAAGGCGATAGCAATTCCGACCCTCGAATGAAAAATACTCTAACGATGCCATCCAACGAACCCTTTTCAAATCACTCGTGGACAAACCACGCAGGGCTGCCCACCCATCGAACTCCAGCGGACCATTTCCAAGATCCATGTACTATTTGTTCGCATTATGTTGCCCCAGGGCAACATGACCCGAGTCGCCGCTGATCACTGCGGGTCATTCACTCACTGCCCGCTGACTCCAACGCGGCGATCACCGCATCCGGCCGAAACCGGCGGGCTCGACCGATCATGACGCTGGGAATCAATCCAGACCGAACCCCGCGATCTACTGTTGGACGCGAGATGCTCGCCAGCCGCGCCATTTCATCGCCATCGACCAGCATCGGCTTAGTTTCCGACGCGCTCTCCGACCGGAGCAACTGGGCGACCGCTTCGGCTGTGTCCCGTATCAATTCGTCGCGATCTGTGTCGCGAATTAACAAGTCAGCCACGAGACATCTCCTTGGCAAGGTTGGTCGTGGGAATCAGAAGTTGCAGGGAACGCGGCCTCTGCTAGCGGCGAACAAGACTGCACACCGCCATCCGCAGTTGTGAACCAGGCTAGCCGCTCGCCAGGCATGAGTATTGGGTTCCGCAAATGGCTTCTCATGAGTACTGCCTACCTCTGAATGAGCCGGTGTGTGATCTTTGCCTTCCCGTCAGCGTCCGGCGTCCGACTGGGGTCACTTGGTTATTGCATAGATTTTGAAATCACCAAGTTGTGTTCTTCGCTGCCAACAGGACCAAGAAAGCCAACCACCAATCTCAACGAGTTGGTGGTGACAACAGACCTTGCGATCGAGGCGTTCTGACGTTCGCACAACTGTAAAAAACTCCCCTTGAGTGCTTGGGAACTTCTGCTAACAGCAGTTTGCCATAGCGCCGGTCGGTCGGGCTGCTACCCCAAATCGCCCGCAAAAACTGACATTGCTTGGTAACAGATGTGTGGTAGGAACGCCAAGAAGTCGATGCCTTGGTCCATATCGCGACTGTTGAAAAACTCGCCTTGGTTCCTGGCAACTCTGTGCGAGAACCATGTCTATCTGCGGCACGGGCCGCTAGTACATATCCGCCACTAGATACAGGTATCAAATGTCCTCTAAGGAAACCCATCTTTTATCAACAACCCACCCAGGTCAGATTGCTAATCCGACTATAGAAATAGGCCAACACCACCACACCGCAGCCCAGTACATAAAACAACTAGAAGCCAACCTGCAATACATTCAACTCAGAGCTGAGTCGCGGGCTTTCAGCCTGACCGCTCTTGCCGAAGCACTGATTTGCGGTCGGTTCGTAGGAAACAATCCAAAAAGCCGGGATCAGACCATCTTCAAACGCAGGAACTACTGCCGCCGCACTGGTTACTGCCTAATGTGCAAATCCATTCAGCAAGCGAAACGTTCCGAAATAGTCGTTGGTCGGGTCCCACGGCGTGGACTTCGAGTTCATAGCTACGTCTTCACGACGCCGAAACCGAATAACAAAAGCGACGAGCTACGGTCGGCCAACTTCGCCAACGAGGGCCGTGGCAGGATTGCCGTAGCGATAGGAGCCTACAATAAGCTCAATACCACCCTGAACCAACGTATCCATGAGTATGCCATTGGTCTGCATCTAGAACCGGTTAAAACCAATCCGGATTTACTTTGGAGCCACCTCCACCTTTTCTTGGTCACCGGCCGACATGCAAACATCGGGAATTTAAAGCAGGGAGGTCTTACAGACCGACTGGCCGCCCTCTTCAGGAAACCATTTAGCGACTCGCCCCAAGTCTGCTACCGTCACGAGGGCAGGCTGGGGCGTAAAAAACTGTCTGATCAAAAGATGAAAGCTGGAAAAACTGGCCAGATAGTTACCTATGACCACCTCGAGAATCAATTCGCGTACGCACTGCGAACCAATCGCATCACAGACCCATCGGAATTGATTCGGATGCGTGCAAACCTTATCCAACAACTTGACACTGGTGCTCTCTCGACCATCAGTCGGCGTAGTCCTGATGATTCGACAGATCCGCCAAAGTTGCAGCTACCGAATAGCTTTCCCCCTACCGCAGACAATGATCGGTCACTTTGTTTTCCACTTGACCGGGAGGGCTACCTGCCCGTCGCGACGGATGACTATCCAAGAGTTTTTACCAATCAACTGATCGCTGCAGAAACACTTGTGTCTAGTTTCAAAGGAGTGTCGGACTATGCCTAGAGCAACAAATCATCCGAGAAATCGAGAGGTGATCTTTCTGCCTGATAATGTTTGGATTGGTGAAGACTTCTTTCTGAAAGCTTGCCGTCCTTTCGCAAAGACCATTGCAACCTCCTTAAGTGACAACACCGCCGCGAATAGTAAATTGGCATTTTTGGCGTCCGTTAGGTTCGCGAAATTCTCGTCGAATGAA
This sequence comes from Rubripirellula tenax, assembly GCF_007860125.1. Classification (NCBI taxonomy): domain Bacteria; kingdom Pseudomonadati; phylum Planctomycetota; class Planctomycetia; order Pirellulales; family Pirellulaceae; genus Rubripirellula; species Rubripirellula tenax. The sequence goes on along the minus strand of NZ_SJPW01000004.1, from coordinate 112,944 downwards.
ACTATGTATCCCTTCGTGACCGAACCGAATCAGGAAGTTGCCGTTCTGCGGCATCTACACGCCATGGAAGCACTGCGCCGCGGACTCAGAGCCCAGGGGGTAGCGAGAGCAAACGTCGTTGCCGAATCAACCATCATGATCGGATACTTCCTTGGGTTGCTGACTATTAAGGCGCCGATTTGGCAAATCAACGGTGAACCGGCCATATCTTACCCATTACGTCCGTTCAAAGAGTTGTCTTGGAATCACTGGATTTCGATCGCTCGAAAACTTGACGATGGTTCGCTTCCGTCGCCAACGCCGGTGCTCAAGTATGGTCGCTTCTTCAAGAGTCGCCCCGTCATTCCAGCTTATGTCTCGGAAAGCAATGAATTTGAAAATGACTTGCCTTATTGGGTCGAACATGTATTTGCGATTCGTCAATTGCAGCGAGACAATTGCGAGCTTTGGAACCAACAAGTTGAAAATGCGATTGCAGGACAACTTACTCCGAGTCAAATAGATCGGCAGTAGTACTCGATTTCAAACTTCTGGCCGACTGCTTGCCCAGGCACGTGCCTGGGCAAGCAGTCGCAGATCGGATTCTGGCTTCAGCCTTAACTGCAGTGAATTCGAGATCGTCGTCGGCTAGTCTTTCCGGCTTTGCGAGTGAATCCCATTCCAGGGATTCACTTTTTGGCCTTTGAATCATGTCGGGTACGTGATTAGGTGCCTCATAGCCTTGAAGAGCTGGGGGCTAAAGAAGATCGCGGTGCCGGTGAGGGCACTGCGATCGGTTGAGTGGCGGCTCGGTTAGACGGCCGCTCCGGTTTCTTTCAGCGCGTCGATCAGGGCACTGGCCTGGCTGATCGACAGTTGGTCTGGCGACGTGACGTGGAAGCGGGCCTGCAGTTCACTGGCCAACATGATGCCCTGTTTGCCAGCGATCTTCTGTATCGCTCGGATCTGCTTGTCGGTTGCCGGACGGTGGCCTCGAGGGCGGCTGACTGGCGACGGTGGCGTTTCTCCATTGTCACAGCCGGGACCTTTGGCCGTCGCCGGCGATAGCGTTCGGAGCTCGTCGTCGATGCTGCGGCGGCAGCGGGCGAATGCTTGACGCACCCGCTGCTCGATGGCTTCGCCGTCTTCGGATTCGAATTGGTCGAGCTGGACCTCGACGACGCAGCTCGCTCCTAGACTGCCGAAGTTGGGTTGTCCGATCTTCTGTTGCAGGCCGACCGTGATTTTGGGGACGTTCATGGAATTTTCTTTTGGGATTCAGGCGTAAGGGCGTGCCGGTGAACGTCACCGGCACATTGGTATGGGAAGCTCATCAGTTGGGCAAGAGCCAGTGTTGATGGAGCCAGTCGATCTCGGCATCGAGTGCCAACGATCGAATCGGGAATGGTCCGAGTACCGGACCGCCGACGGGAGACAGATCTGCCGTCCAGCAGCCGCCCGCCGTTGGTTCGACGTGCGAACCACGACGGATCGATGGCAACCCGATCGCGTGCAGATCGATCGACTCGGCGTAGATCATCCGCACGTCGCCGTCGGTGGTGATGACGAGTTCCATCGCTGTCACCTTGACCGACGCAGGATGCTTCGTCGCGGACGATCGGTCATCCAATCGTCCAGCGACGACTCGACGGCCGCCAACTGATTGGCCACCCGAAGTCGCATCGGAACGCGGTCACGCAGGTCTTGCGGCGAGACATTCGTCACGATGCCGCGGGCCCGCTCGACCAGCCGATCAAGATCCTCGTCCGAACGAATGTTCAAACGCTGGAACCGATCAAAGAAGTCCAGCAGGTTCGTTACCGCCGAATCACGGAAGACTTTCGGCGAACCGTCCGCCTCGCCGCTCAGTCGCTCCGCCAAGTGACTGACCAACTGGCCAAGCTCATCGGCAAACGCTTGCTCGGCCAATCGCACCGCTTCGTCGAAACGCTGCTGCACCCGTTCGCATTCGCTGTAGTACAACTGCGGACTGACCCGCAGCAGGTACTCCGGCGGTGCGACGCTGGGATAGTCCCATTCGATGCCGAATTGATCCCGCAAGTTGGTCGCGTAATCGCCGGCATCGAACAGGTCACCAAGTCGCTCGCGTGCCTGATCGATCATCTCGTCGTAGTGACGTTCGAGTTGTTCGACGGCGCTTGCCAGTTCATCCCGGACGGTCGACATGCGATCGTCGAACGCTGTAATGTCGCGGCGACGGATCAATCGCATTCCGGGCTCGACGTAGGGCAGCGTCAACTGTTTCCAGTGGTCGGCCGCTTGGGTGCGAACGGCCGATGCGGCGCGGAACGCCGGGTGACCGGTGTCGAGCAGTTTCTTCGACGCCGACACCGACTTGATGTCGGCGTCAAACGTTCCGGCGGCTTGACGGGTTTGGTCTTGGCTGAGCGTCTTGCGAACGCCCGGCCAGTGGATCTTCAACCGAACCGCGGTCGTTTCGTTTTGCAACCGCTCGCCGACCGTGGCATCGCTGTTGGTCAGTGTCGGTGCATCCATCGAAGTTGGCGATACCGACAACGCGGTCTCGCGGGAGAGTGTGTCTGTGGACATGGTCATTGCCTTTGTTGGTAGTGGAAAACAAAAACGCCCCGCCGGTCAGACGACTGGCGGGGCGCGGATGAAAGTTTGGAAGACTTGAAAGACTCACGGCGTAAGGCCGGAGTCGCTACTTGCCGCTGGCAAGCTTTGGCGGATCGCTTGAGGGCACGATCCGTTTTGGTTCGCTGACGTGCAGGACGACTTCATCGATCAGCACCTCGCACATCGCGTCGCTGGCCGGTGGTTCCTTGCGTGGCCAAAACAGAATGCCGACCACGATCAGCGGCAGGCCGCACGCGATCAACATCGCGGCGGATACCACTGCGGCGGCCAGGATGGGTTCCGTGCGTTCCCGCTGGTCCCACTGGCGACGATCGGCTTCGAGTTGGTCTCGTTGCCGACCGACTTCCGCTCGCTCTTGCTGCATGTCGGTTTGCAGGTCGAGCCACTGAGCGTCACTCAGTTCGCGGGGGCTTGGTCCGCAACCGGTACCAAGCAAACTAACGATCGCGATCAGCGCCCACGTCGACGTCGTCTTGGTCGGCATGATGAAACTCCTTGCGAACGAGTCGTTCGAGGATCGATTGCAGGCCGCGTCGTTGTCGTCGCAGTTGCCACACCATCGCGGAGGCGACCGCAAGCGAGAACGAAAGCGTCAAGCAAACGAACAGTAAGGGGGTCAAAGGTCGGTCTCCTTAAACGAGAAAAGCCCGGTCACCAACGTGGCGACCGGGCTTGGAATAGCATCTGACAATCAATTGACTGACGGCTTAGTCGAAACGCTACGCCTGCGAGATGTCTTCGTCGCCATCCGGTAAACGCCCGCGTGATCGGCCGACAAACATCGACCGTCCGCCCATTGGCGAAGCCGACTGACGGACTCGCTGGACGTGACCGCGATCGGCACGACGTTCTCCGCCGCTTGAATCAGCGACACGTCCAGCAGTGCCGCCAACCGGCAACAAGACTTGATCTCCGCGCCGGTCCACTGGTCGTCATCCGGTTTTGCTGTGTCCACATCGAGCCCGTATCGATCGAGATACAAACGCCAGATCTGATCCTTCTGCTCTCGATCGGGCAGATCGACAAAGAACACGCCGTCGAATCGTTCGGCACGACTGAACTCCGGCGGCAATCGCTGAACATCATTCGCCGTGCAGACGACAAACACGTCGGACGTGTGATCGTTCAGCCACGACAAAAATGTTCCGAACATTCGCGACGACACACCGCTGTCGTTGCCGCCCGCGCCGACACCGGCGAAGGCCTTTTCGACTTCGTCGATCATCAGCACGCACGGTGCCATTGCATCGACGATCGCCAGCGCCTGACGCGTCCGCTCCTCGGATTGACCGACCAGCGATCCCATCAAGCTGCCCACGTCCAGCGTCAGCACCGGACGACCGACCTCGTTGCCGACGCACTTGCAGAACTCGCTCTTGCCGCATCCTGGCGGTGAAAGCAGCATCACGCCGCGAGCTCTCGGTTGGCCAGCGTCGCGATGACGTTGCAGCAGTGATCGCCGCGTGAACGCTTTGAGCGACTCCAGGCCTCCGAGACTATCGAAGGTCTGGCCGCCACGGTGCAGCGTTAGCAATCCAGAGGCCTTCACGGCTTGCGTCTTCAGCTCCCAAATCGCATCAGGCGTCAGTCGGCCGCTGCGAACGAGCGACAAACTGAATGCGTTCTCGGCTTCGTACCGAGACAAGCCCGCCGCGGCGTCCAAGACCGCATCCAGTTCGCGACCATCGGGCATCTCACCCGGTTCGGTCGCGATGCCGGCCGCCATCTCGCACAGTTGTTGTCGATCGGGCAACGGGTGCTCGACCACGACGAACAGCTTTTCGAGCTCCACTGGTAACTGAACCACGGGGCTCAGCACGACAATGAAGGCACGTTGCTGTTTGCCATCACCGACCGCCCGGCTGATCGCTTGCACGATCTCGGCCGAACCGATGAACCGGTGAAAGTTCTGCAGCACCAGCAGCACCGGGGCATCCCCCGCCGCAAGCGATCCGATCGCCCGAACCGCCGCCAACGGATCGGCGACCTCGACGTCGATCGCCGACCCGTTGGGATGCCGTAGGCCTTGGTCGATGTCCCAAACGGCCAACCGCCAATCTTCGTCACGGCACATCGCCGACAGTTCGGCGATGGCATCGAGGTGTTCGTGTGACTCGATCCAGATGCCTGCAAAGCAGGCTCGGATCAGTTCATTCATTCGTTGTGTAAGTTTCATTGTGTGTGTCCTCCTGGGACAAGTTGGTGTTCGTTGAAAAGAAAAGCCCGGTCAGCGTGCTAAGACGACTGCCGGGCTTGTTGGTGATCGCGGACTTCGGTTTTGTAGAACTCCGCTTTGAGGCGTTCATTCTCGGCCAGCCCGAGGGCCTGCTCCAAGAACGCACTCGCTTGCCGGCATTGATCGCCGGTGAATCCATTCGTCTCGATGCGAGAAGCACCCACGGGCGAGACGATCACGTCAATGGTTTTCAAGAGGCACCCCCGACCAGAAGCGACACTTTGATGGAACCATCGGCCAAGCGTTGTTCGGCGACCGAATAGCCTTTGCGGCCGGCTTCGATCTTGGTCTTCTCAACCGCGTAGGCCTGCAGGAACTCGTCCAAACGATCCTGCCGCCCCCATCGGCCCTGGTAGTTGTCGAATTTGGATTCGCCGGTCGTGGTGTCGAACACAACCGGGTACCGCCAGTCTTTCAATCGAACAGCGAGCCCGGTCACGGTCTCGCTGAACAACTTCACTTCGCCCTCAACCGGCGCATCGAGCCCCAGTCGAGAGCACCCCGCCCGAACCGCCGCAGCGTCCCGAACCTGAGTCTTAATTTGCACCACATGCGACATAAACGTCTCCAAAGAGTTGGAAGAAAGGTAACGACGGTGGCTACAGTGCCACCGTCACCTAGATGTAGCGCAGATTACGACGGAATTCAGGTGCGGTTGCTGAAAAACAGCAAACAGGCTGTCTCGCATCGATGATTCTGCAGACTCGTCAACGCGAACACTCAATCCCGCGCCTTTTTTTGCGATCGCGGAATGCGCGATAGATTCGTGCCGTGGAGTTGGCTAGCGCAGGCATTGATCTGCACCAGTCATCCCGACCACACTTACAAAACCTTTTAAAATGAGGCCAACATCATGGCAACTTCGGCGCGAGAATCAGATCTAGAAAACCACACCAACAACGAAAAATCAGAGCCTTCAACGGTGCATGCATCCTACGTCGGCGAAATGTTGCACGGACCACGTTGGCGATGGGTCCGAGCGAACCGACTTGCCCGCAAGCTGGAAATGAAGTCGGATTTGCAAGATGATGAATTCACATTGTCGGCGGCACGATGGCTTCAAACATCGAAAGACGGGCACGTGACACATAGGCATACGACAGAACACGATTTTACCGGTGCGGTTGAGATTCATGAAAACGCAGAGCTTCGGCTTCAGGTCGAGGCAAGGCTATTGTCCAAGCAGCCGACCGAGCGTATTGCCGCACTTAGTAACGTGAGCTCGCACGCCGTCGAAACCTACATTCAGCTATTTTTTGATGTCATCGGCAAGATGAATGCAAGATCTTGGATCGCAAGCCACGTCTTCGATGGTCATAATGGGGAGCCGGTGTCGCTGACCTCAGTAATCCTACAAAACTCTTATCGGGGCGGCCCCATCGTATGCGAGCACTATCTGGTCCACTACCGCTTTGTCGGAGTCGGTATCCACCATGATATGTCGACTGAAGTTGGTCGGCAGCGCGTACAACTCGAACTCGATTTCCAATCATTTCAACCGATGCAAAATTTGAGTTTGCGGCAGGTGAGTGCGCTGCATCAGTTGGGGTCGGACGAAGAATTTTCGAGGCCTACCACCGGTGGTCTCCGCTTCGAAACCGATCAACGAGTACTGGACGAACTCGCTCACTGGGTTCTCCACGACCATCAAGAATCGCAAATCAAGACTGATGACGGTTTTGAAGAAATCGAAAAATGTTGGCCAAGTCCTGAAGATGTCGCATAATGTTCGAATCGTAGGGCGATGGTCCTATATCAGAGCGACGAAAAGGGTCGGCGAAAAGTTGGTCGGTTCCCACATCGGCGCAGTCGACGATCCCGTTGCCTCTTTAGTCTTTCGAACCGAAAGACTCCGGAAAGCCGAGCGAGCCGCGAATGTACGCTTGGCGGTTGCTGATCGACGGATCAGTCAGTCCATCGAAACCAAAATGCTGATCCTGGCTTCCGCGTCAAACGTGCGCAGGGTCCTTTCCAAGTTGATAACGAATTGCCTTAGACTTCAAAGCGATATGAAATGCGATCTGAATGAGGCGCAAGCCGACGGAGTCGATGCCGACGAAACGATCGAAATGGCTTTGGAATCGATTCCTAAATTTCATGCGTTCAACGAACTTCGACGTGCAGCCAAGCGAGGTGACGCGGCGGCATCCAGCGAACTCGACCGACTGACTGAACTTGCACCCGATCTTTTGCGATCACTCTTTCGCGTCGTTGAATCCGTCAAACGAATGGTGATTGACGAACTAACCTGCGGGGACATTTTGTTATCTCAGGCGACGCGGCTTGAGATTGATCATCGGGTCGCCGAGATCATGGATCGAAGTGATGGTGGCATGATTCAGCAAATGCGAGCCGAGATCGCCGCGATCGCTTGGCTTGATGCGCTGCGATGTAGCGTTCTTGCCGCCCGCAGCTATCAAAGAGCGGGTGACGCAAACCATTTTCGATCCTTGGCGGAACGGGCAACCCGTCGGTTCCAGCGATCCGTACAAGACCTCTGACCCGCCATCAACCCCCGCGGTAATGTCTGAGCTGGTTGCCGATCATCGGCAATTGTCCGCGAGACTTGGTTACATGATTGGTACTCCGTGTCCAAGGAATTGTTTTTCGGCGGAATCACAGAGTCGTCGTACGCTATTACTCGAAACGAATTTTGGCAAACCATGAACGGCGTGTAGAAACAAACCGTCGGCTCATAAGTAGAAACGGCGATCGCCCATTCGCAGCCCGATTTAGAGGCAGAGCCAATTTGACGAGAGAATACGATGATTGCTCAGTATCAGACGAAGCTGGTCGGTGATTTCATGGGATGGCGATCTGGCGATATCTACATCCTGCACGACAAGACATGCTGGAGGACGCATTCGCAAAAAGAAACGAAGGCGTACGCCTACGAACCAGAAGTCGAAGTCCGATTCGAGAACGGCAAGCACACCCTGCATGTTCAAGGCCAGGGGCGTCGTGAGGCAACGCCGGTGACACGTGCTAGAGAACGCAGCGAATGGTCGTCGTTCTTGTCCATTGACATCGAAAAAGCAGCCGCACTTTGCCACCTGTTGACGTCGCCACACTACGCGAAAGTCATGAGCACGCCGCCGCTTGCGGCTGCGCCTCCAGCCGTCGTCCATTGATTGGAGACCGTTCAAAGCGATGCCAGTGGCGAGTCACCTGAACGTCGCCGTGAGATCTCAAGTGTTCGTTTTAGATTTCTTGCGGCGGGCTTTCGCCGCCCGCTGCGTGGTCAATTCAGCCGCCTTCACCGGCCCTTCGCCGGCAGGAACGACGATCAGATTTGAAACGGAAAGACGCCTCATGTTTCCGTCTCGGTGCATCACCCAGCAACCGGGCGGAAGCGGGCCCAGAAATGCGTCCGCGACAAGCCGGCGAACAATGAACGTCTTCGTGGCGCTGGCTACCTGCAAATGGACGACGGCACGTCCACGACGAAATTGGACCGATAGCTTTTTCGTCGATCCCGTACGCCTCACTGCTCCCCGGTCACTCACCTCGTACTTTCCATCCGTCGCCGCGATCGCACGCCACTGGATTGTTCTACTACCAGACGCTTCCCTGCCACGATGGCTCACAGCGGTAGGTTTGGCTGCAATGCCCAAGTCGTTTTCGATGAGTCTCCGCAGATACTCCTCGGCTGACTCGTTTGCTGCATTAAGTCTTTTCGACAGTAATTGCTTCAAACCCTTCGTTGAGACTGAAATCAAGTCTGGTACCGAACTCTGGTTTGTCATGGCAAATGAGGCCTTCGCCGGCGGCACTGGCGGTTGGATTCGAACAATAACGGATGATTGACTGTCGCTTTGTAAGAAATCGAGCGACCCATTGATACACCAATGAGTGAACTTCCACGTAACGGATTCAAAATGGCTACATCGTCCCCACAGGATACTTCCACTGCCCTACGAATTCCATCTCACTTGTCCCAGGCACGTGCCTGGGCAAGAGGAAGCCGGCCGCGGCCACGAGGCACTAGCAATTCGTCGCCGAGCGATTCCCGAAGTCGGACCTTCGGATCGCGCGTCGCAATTGCTGGTCACTTTCCGAGCAACCGACAAAGCCAGTGTCCGGTCATCCCACAGCCGCGGAAAGTCCAGCGAGATCGATTCGTTCAACAAAATGGGCGCACCAAAGCCGCGACGCGACCAGGAAAAGAGGGAGCAGGAAAGGACAGGGGTGCCAATTTTGACGCGACAAGGCAAGGCCCGATCACTCGCTTGACAATGCTGGTTCACGCAACAACGAGGCGGGACGACGAACTGGACTTGGAGAACACGGACGGTCGTGTACACCTAAGTATAAGGCGATTCGATCTGCGATGCGTAATGCAAATACTCATTCACACCGGCGTCGCCGAAGAGGAAACTAAGAATGATTTCAAAGTCTATCCCTTGGGCTGGCATAGCAATCGTTAGCCCGAATCAAAAGATCCACTTGAAGGAGGCGATCATGAGTAGCGTTGAAATTGAAGATGTTGACCTAGGAGTGCGGCGAGATACCGCGTATCACGAAGCTGCACACGCAATCATCTTCTGTTTGTTTGGCGATGGCGAGTGTATTGACTTTGCGACCATTACCGGCCGAACCGAAGAAGAGCTTGGACTGACAAAGCTGAAACCGGGATTTTCCCTGATGCTGTGCGACATTGAAACTTTCATCTACGAGGGACTTCCGGATGATGTAATTGAACGGACCGTCGTTCGGTATATCGTCAATTGCTATGCCGGCTTTGCAGCGGAGCATCGACTTCTCATTTTGTCCCAGGATCTCGATTTCGAAGTCGACGACGATTCACCAAACCAGCTGAGCGCTCGCCGCGGCATAGGGCCTTTAGCAGAATTCTTCGGTGATCTTGATCTTGACGATCAAATAGAACGAGGGCTGTTTGAGGAGGACTACGACGGAATCGGCGTATACGAAGACTACGAATCCGCTGTAGGAGCCGCTCGCTTGTTTCTGGGAGCAGACCGGGATGACGTGCAGTTGCTACTGGATCACTGTGCGACAATTGCCGAGGAGCTTCTACGCGATCCGGTGGTATGGAGATGCGTTGACGAACTCGCGACAGAGCTGCTCGAACTTGATAGCGTTTCTGGTGACGTCATTCACGCCCGTTACAGCCGCCAAGCAGCCAATTGCCTTGTCTATCAAGATCTGATTCAAACCGCCGCAAGTGACTACGCCATTGAAGGCGTGCATCGATTTGGTTTCACAATTCGGAATCTGCCGCCGATGGCCGACCTGCGGAGAAATCACCAGTCCTCGACCGGAACTTGATCCCATCACGACGTGGGCCACTGAGTCCAACGGTATCAAGTAGCGATGCTGATAGTTCAGGTAGGGTGCGTGCCCGTCACGCATCAGGCGCCGCCTCTAAGCAAGCCGTGGTGGTGCGTGGCGAGCACGCACCTTACTTGGCGTTTGGTCGGTGCGTGACGCAGCCGCAACTTCGCAAAGCAAGTGTGCTTGAACTCTTACCGCGTTACGTATTTTGCGGATCGGTGGTTGCCAGATAAAACCCAACACTCATCCCTTGAATGGCACGACGTGCGTGCCTCTGGGGTATTTTCGGGCCCGACATGCAGGTCGCCATACTATGTTCGACTATGTCCAGACTGCCGTCGTCGGCGATTTCAATGGTTGGCGCCGCGACGTGCAGTACCTGCTTCGAAACGGTATGAGCTGCACGTTGGCGTCGGGTTTGGAATCCCGGAGCTATCGTCATCAGCCGGAAGCGGCTTTGTTGGTGATGAGCAAGCGGTGTTTTCTGTCGATCGCAGGGGAAGGTCGCCGAGAAGTGCTCATCACTGGGCTTCCCATTTCCAGCGATTTCGATGGTCGGCCCGGAGCCTAATTCCAGATTGCCAAAGCGTCAATCGACGACCGATTTGACGACATCCAAGCAACACTCGATTGATAATACCGGCCAACGGAATGGCGAATCGACTAACCGTAAGACATTCCAAGACTGTTGGGCAGAATGCTCAACGAGACCTTCCGTTACTCATATTTAAAGCAGCAGAACAAGATGGTAATTAGCGACTCATACATTTACGGAACTTTTGAAGGGTCATTCATGGGAAATGTGTACGAGCTATACGACGGGTCTCGATGGAGAAGCCTCGAAGGAGCTGGAAGGTTTGGAACCCTTCTCAATCCAAAGGCTGTCGTCAAGCAGCGGGGAAAGCGTTACTTCTTGAGGGTAAAAGGTTTTTCAAAAACGATTGAAGTTGAACGATTGAACACGGAGCTCGAAGAAAAACTTCAATTGGTCTTCGCAGCGGTGCGTCACCTTCAGATGATCCAGACCGAGTTGTAACGCTATAGTTGAGATTGCGATCGCCGCCCCGTGCGGACCACGAAAAGAGCCAGTAATAACAACCGGTAAATCCAAAGATCGAGCCAAACGACAAAATGCCGAAGCCATTGATAACGCAACTGCCGGCCTCCGGGAGGTTACGCGTCTTCGGCGAAGGCTCATCGTGGCCATCAAATAGCCCGGTCCAAGAAGGGGCAGTTCCGGTTGCGTGTTACGTCCGCGAAGGTTCTGTCGAATTTCGATGCACTTGGGAAGCCAACCCCAAGTCGAAGGCGAGTTTCAGCCGAACCAACATCCGACGTCAGAATTGCCGACAATGATTCGCACCCTTCCACGCGTTGGCAGATCAACCGCTTAACAGGTGTCGACTGACGACAGCTTCACAGAGCCGACGGCGTTTCGATGCCGCCATCTGGATGGCGTAAAGCAAACCTGTGAAGAATTCGCGATCGCACTCAAAATTTCTGCCCGTTCGACACAGCAGGCTGTTGGACGATTCAGCCCGCCGCGTAGGCGATCCGGCCTTCCTGGTAACTTTTCCCCGCGGGCTGCCGGCCGGTTGCCTCCGACAGTCGATCCAGCGGGCTAACGATCCGCACGCCCGGCCGGTTCATCACGTGGGTGTAAATCATCGTCGTCTTGACGTCGCTGTGCCCGAGCAGCTCCTGCACCGTTCGGATGTCGGTCCCCGACCAAAGCAAGTGTGTCGCAAAACAGTGCCTGAACGTGTGGCTTGTCACGTGCTTATCGATTCCCGCCGAATCAACCGCCACTTTCAAATGTCGCGGAAATGTTTCGTAATGAATGTGGTGCCGATGGCGTTCGCCGGTGCGAGGGTCCCGCGACAATCGATGCGAAGCAAACAAGTACTGCCAGCGGAACTCGCGATGAGCCGACGGATACTTGCGATGCAACGCATACGGCAACCATACCGACGCCGTACCGTTGGCAATGTCATGTTCGTGAAGAGCCCGGCGGGACTCGACGAATCGCTGCAACGGTTCCACCAACTCATCCGGCAGCGGCACTAGGCGACTCTTGCCTCCTTTCGCACCATGGATTTCGATCAAGTGATTGTCGAAGTCGATATCCTTCACCCGCAAACGGATTGCCTCACTGATCCGCATTCCACATCCATACAACAACTGGGCGATCGTCAGATGAACTCCCTCGAGTCCCTCGAAAACGGACGCCACCTCGCGAGTGCTCATCACCGTCGGCACCTGCTTCCCCTTGCTCGCACGTATCGCTTCGATGGGCCCCATGTCACGCTTCAGCACCAACGTAAAGAACTTCAGTAAGCCGTGGAACGCCGTGTTCTGAGTCGACGCGGCAACATTGCCGTCGACTGCAAGATCCGTCAGATGAGCCTCGACGTCCGATGCTCGCACCGACGCAAAATCGGCCAGACAACGTAGGCCACGATCCGCCATGAAGGCTTTCACCTTGCCGACATACGAACGCTCCGTCTGTAACCGCATGCCGTCTTTGCGAAGGGCCCGCCTGAACTGCTGGATCGCGTCCGGCTCCGTCGGATCAATCACGCCAACCACATCCTCGATCGTGTCGTATCCGTCTTGCTTTGCCCGCTCATTTGCCACGATTTCCTTCATCTTCTCGACGATGAAAGAGAACGGATCAATCGGCAGTTCTTGTTCGAACCGACGGTAGACGAGCAGTCCCTTCAGGATCTTCATTCGCTTCCAAGCGGGCATCCGCTGGTCACGTTTGGATCGCAGAAACAGGATCACATCGTCCGGCGAAAAATCCCAATTCGCCTTGCCGCCGCGTTTATGGAAGTGACTGAACTGCTTGAACCAAATCTTGGCCCATTTCAGTTCCTGCTCAGCCTGCGATGGCTTCTCAAACATCGACATGTTCGCCGCTCCCTCTAGACCACCGTTTACCAAAGCGGCAACCGGCAATGAGACCGACTAGCCCGCCAAAACAAACACCGCTCGCCGCCAAAACGCCCAAGCGGCAGAATTGCGGACAACTGCATTAACGTACACCGCCCCGCAGAAGGGTCGCAACAGCCCAGCATCACAAACAATCATTTGGATGAAGAATCTTCATGCGGTCGCCCGCAACGCAGAGTGGCTCCGAACGCTAGCGGCAATACAGGCTCGAAACGCGGGTGAGTGGCATCAACACCCGAGCCCGATGACTCTCCCCAATTCAATCACAACCCAGTCGCCCTAAACTCCCAAACAGACCACCGCGGCCGTGATCGGTGAGTGATTGCATCCCCCACCGGAACCAGTGATAATAGGTGCATGTCCAATCCGGTAGCGAGAGCCCGTCAGGTGATAATAAGTCTGACCGCCCCCCACGCTACCGAAGGTCCAACCAGTGATAATAAGCCAAATCACGGTGTACTCACCCACCGCGACAGGTGAGAAACAAGTTCTGCTACCAAAGTTGAGTTGTAATCTTTGGCCACCTCCATTCAACAATTCATCGACGAACTTGAGAAATCGCGAGACTCGCTTCAAACGGCAGGCCGATTGGTCGCCGAACAATTCCCAGACCGACGTCTATTCGCCCATCAAGCCGAATGGCACGGTAAAGGCGTGATTCATCACACGCACAGCGTCATAGAGAAATACGCCGACTTCGCGCATGGCGTGGTCATGAGAGCGAGCATTGAACCAAAACCAAATGCCATATTTATGCCGGCCTCTCTTTACCAAGAGATGATGTTTGAATTCTATGCGGGACTCAATCTCGCTCGTATCACGCTCGACAATCTTCGAGTGTTTCTTCGTCCGCTATTCGCGACCGACTTCGGCCAGATACCAAAATCGATTACCGACATACTTCAAAACAAAACTGACTGTCCAATCTACGATACACTATTGCAGAGCGATGACTGTTCTTACTTGATTGATCTGCGCAACTGCCTTGTCCATCATCGTACATTTGCAACTGCCGATCAGGCGATCGTAATAGAGGACGGACATGAATCCGAAGTCAATGATCTAACTCGCAATTTCGACTGGCTCGATTCATTCGCCCGTGCGTATTTCCGCCGCGAGAACGAGAAAATAGTTGTTAACATCTATCTACCGGACATGATTTTTCGGCGAGACGGAAACGACAAGAAGCTAGCAACTTTTACGTATGACAGAAAGATCAACCTGCTGAGTCAGACAATGCACTTTGCACGATTGACCGTCCAATCTGTGACTGAGGTTTGTAGACTTCTGTCACAACACAAAGGCGAGGTATACACTTACTCTCGATCGAAACAACAAAGATAGATGGAGCAGAACAATACGATGCACGCGGAGCCGCCGATCGCGCGGTTTGCCAATGGAGAGCTTTTCTTCGGCGGCCCGGTGATCGCTAGCGTTATCCGACTGAAATGAATTACGAACTGCCAACAACGATAGAGCGACTCGCAGAAAATGACAGGAGTCTTGCGTCCGCTATGGCTTACCACTCGCTGAAGCCGGTAACGTGGCGGCTTCGGAGGAATGCGCTGTTTCCGTCCGCGAAATTCGCTCTTTGGCCCGACGGGTTTTGCCTCTGGGCGTCTTCCGGCACTCACGAAAATCGAGACAACTTTCTTTCCGGCACGGTAGATCTGGGGCACTTTCAACGCGTTGTCGACACACTCGACCGCGACGGATTCTTTAACGAACCAGAACTATCACGGGAAGTCAACGGAATTGACGTCCCTTACGAGACTCTTTCCATCAAGTCAGATGAAAAACAACTTGAGATGAAAAGTTCATCCGGATTTCGACGTCGCCCTGTTCACGGTACGGAACTCTCACTCTTTGATGCCTTTTCGGCTGCATCATCACGCGATCTAGGATACCTTTACGCCTGGGAGCGAGGTGAAAACGCACTTTCGCAACTACGCCCGCACCAAGGAATCGCCGAGCATGGTAGTTTTGTGTACTTCGGACTCGATCTTGTTTGGCGTCCCTTATATGCTCCACACAACGGCGGATAACAAACGCATGCACCGGAGTACGGCTTGCATGCTTTTTACTGATGGTCAATTTTACTCTCCGTACCCGGTGATGCGGGACGTTATCGGACTGACTCCGCAGATGTTCCGCGTATTCGCTTGCACAAACGATTGCTGCAACGCTTGGTCATCGGTGCGTCGTTCGGCATTTGCGTTAGCGACTCGCCGATTCGGACGTCTTGATCCTCCGTTGGCGATTGCCACAACCCACGCCGCTCCCAGTCCTCGATGGTGCTCGATGTTGTCGTTTGCTTTTCCATCGACCCCGTTTTCCAGTTTTCGTTCAACGTCTGCAAACGCCGTCGGACGACAATGCCCGTTTACTTGCCGGCCCGGTCAACGCCAAATTGCTTGCCGCCCGAACCAATGCCCGTTAAGCTGTGGCAGCGTTGTTGCCACTTCCCGATGTTCGATCAACGCCCGTCCATAAATGCCGATAACCATGCCATGCACCGGAGTGGCGGTGGTCACGTTTTTTTGAGATCGCGTCAACCGCCGCCACCCGGTGATGGCCACCGTTCTGCTGAAGGTCGAATGATCACAATCGCTGACATCAAATCGTCTCCAAGAGTCGTCGAAGATCTCGATTGGCCGTTTGATTTCTCGTTGCCACGTGCAGACGATGATTCCGATTGGATCCATCTAAAACCCGAGACACCTTTCACCGTGATTGCGGGCGACGGGACGGGCGGCGTCTTCCTTGCTTACGGAAGCGGTGACGTGGAAGTGTTGCCCGTGCTGCACGGCACGTCCGAAGGTCAAGCCGGAAAGGTGGCATCAAACCTGACGGAATGGCTCCCCATTCTTATGGCAATTCCGTATTGGCGGGACTTGCTCAAATTCTCTGGCGGCGGCGATCTTGATGAAATGCGCAAAACCGCGACCTTCATGGAGAAAGAATACGCAGAGGACTTCGGTGACCTGCCGGAAGCGCGGCAACGAATCATGGATGTGTTGCCGATTCCAACGCTTGATGATCCAATTAAGGTTCTGCATGACAATGTCCACGGAACGGACTGCGTCCTGGTTGCGGAAGACGGTTACGAATACGAGTCTTTGTTCAACAGATTTAAGCCATCGGACAACCGAAACTGGCGCTGAAAGCAGCAGAACAAAAAAATGCACGCGAGTTGCGGATCGCGCGTTTCCTGATGGAGAGTCACTTGGCCGCAACCGCGTGATTTTAGTCGTTCGCCGATGAAGGAAGCACGGATGCCGCTACATCACTGCCTACAGGTAGCCACCGTGTTACTTGTCACCACACAACTCGCGGGCTGCGTCGGCACCGCGAAACGAGCCACCTGGCGTCACGAAGACCCAACGGCTATGGAAACGTCCGTCGCTTCGCTCGTGCCAGCCGGGATATCAATTGATGACGCAATCGCACGTATGGAAGACGAGGGATTCGACTGCACCCTGACCCGGAATGGTACGTTTCGTGAGATGAGGCATTGGTCAGATGATGGACCCGACCACGACAACATGGACTTTATTCGGTGCCGCCGCACCAACAGCAATGCTGGTTTCTTGATGTCACGGATTTGGAACGTTGCTATACTTCTCGACGGACACGTGACCGAGGGATCGGTGCTCGTGTCGCACTTTGTGGACGGTCCGTAGCCGGCTTCAATGCCTCAGGGCCGTCAACGGATTTTGGCCCAATAATTGCGGCGAACCAAGCAATGCACCCGAGTCGCGAAATCGGGCGTTTTGGCAATTGAGAATCTCTCGTCGCGACCGGGTGATTGCAACCGTTCGCCGACTTAAGCGATGAATCCATATCTTCCAACGCCTTTCGCTGCCGACACGTTTGTACCGCCCGCGTACAGGACGTCACGGACCTATCTCGAATCGGCTCTCATTGGTTTCGGTATGTCCTTTATCGCGCCTCTGTGCAACGCAACGTATTGTCATTTGTTTTTGGCGATGCCGTTTTCAACGACGATCTGGGGAATCTTAGGCAGAATGATTCCAATTGCGATTTGTTGCGTGATCCTCGCGATCAGCTGCTCAGTGGTTTTTCCACAATCGGTGTCTCGCACCCTATCGCGTCACCATACAGCATTGCCGCTCGTGGTAAACTCTTTGCTGTATTCAACCTACTTCAGCATGCTGGCGTATGGGTACGTTCGAGGTGGTGTTTCTATTCTTGGATTCTATGCCTCGTACTACGCCCTCGAACCGGCGTTGATTGCTGGTGTTGGAGCATTGACACACATCGTCGTACGGCCACAGGGTCAAAGCATCGAACAGACGACGGACGGCGAACCATGGGTTGCAACGGAGGCCGCGAGTTGACGTTTTTGAAGTGGTGAGTCGTTCGCGCGGCCCCGCTGAACCCTGCCGTTCCACGACGAATAGATGATGCCAACACATCGCTGTTCGCGCTGCACTGCTTGTTCGATCGCTCGGACTAAACCGGACACCTCGATCGCAACTTGATTGCGTGATTCATGATGTGACTTATGCAAACCAACGCATCACTCAACGATCCGAAACCGAATCCGCGGCCCCCACGACGAAGACGACTTGTGATCTGTGCGGCCTTTGCGATTGCACTGGTTGCAATTGCTTACTTTCTTCCCGACGCTTTTTGGGCTGTCGTGATTCCGAACGTCAATACATTTAACATCGAATAGTGCAACGAGCGTTTCGTTCGGCCAGCGCGGTTTCCCGATGAGTTTGCAATGAACCCAGGCGATGGTGTAAATTGAATGGGTCGCAACGGTTGACGCCGCTGCACAAAAGCGTGGAACCATGCGATGATACGGAGCGGCGGTGGTCAGTTGTTCGAAATGGTTGCCGTTCTCCCGCCGCCCGCATATCGCTACCGTTATCTGAACGTGTCGCTCCAGGCGTTTTCTCCCGAACGCGAGCGTTGTCATAACGGTCGTCAACCGTCGTCGCCGCTCAGATCGTTTTATACGCTTCCACTGGCCGAACATTGGCTTGCTTCCAATGGCGTCGTCGTTCTATATTCGAGATCGCGCCCGTTCGCAGTAAGGTGACTTCGGCTCTATCTCGGTTGGCCGCGGATTTGCCCAGTGTGGGGTTCGGCCTGATGCGGGGAAAGTCCGCCTCGACGACATTAGCTATTCGGGAAGAGCCGTTTTGAACTTCTGGTCCGGCGTCGGGGTCTCCGATTTGCACTCTCAACGCTGCATCTCTAGAATGTCGGTTGATCCGAAGCTCTTCGGCCTCCCGGTTCCCAGCAGTCAGATAACCAAGCCATGCACCGGAGTGGCGGTCGTTTGTTTTCTCGAAGTCACGTCGTCCCCCGCCACCCGGTGATGGCAAGCGTTATCCGACTGAAATGCACGTAGACATTCGCGATGCCAGCACACACGATGCCGCTGCAATCTCGCTCTTGGTGTCATCGCTTGCCCGCGAGCACATTGGCCCTTCGCTCGGGCCTGGTGGGCT